>JASCOI010000075.1 GCA_029959665.1 Microbacteriaceae bacterium PS02333 | reverse complement strand
CCCCCCAAACCCACCGGGGCCCGGGCCCGGGCCGGCGGGCCCGCCGCCCCGCCGCGCCCGCCGGGGGGGGGGGGGGACCCGACCAGGGCCTTCGCGCCCGGTGCCTCGGCGGCCACGGTCGCCGGTGCGGCGATCGCGGTGGTCGGGCTCATCGCGATCCAGGCGGTCTCGGGACTCATCGGCTTGATCGGCACGAGCACCACCGTCAGCCCGTTCCAGTCGTACGGCGGGCAGAGCGTCATCCTGAGCTTCGCGACGGGGGTGTTCCTCAGTCCGTTCCCGTTCTACGCGGGGGCGTTCCTCGGGCTCGCGTTCCTCACGCCGATCACCCGTCGGAGTCCGCTGCCCGTGGCGCTCCTCCGTGCCGTGCTCGGCGGGGCGGCCGGCACGGTGGCGCTCGCGCTCGTCGGCGTCTTCACGGGCGCGTACGGGACGATCGCCGCCGGTCCCGGACGTCTGGTCGTCGACGTCGTCACGGCGCCGCTGCAGCGCGGTGTGCCGCTGACGGCGATGCTCCTCGCGACGGCGACCGTGGCGTGGCTCTGGCTCGGGCGTCCACGTGGCGCGCGGCCTGGGCCGCACGCGGGCATGCCCGGCACCGTGCGCCCTGCCGACGCGGTCCCGCCCGCGACGGTGCAGCCCCCGCAGCCATCGTCGTTCGCCCCGCGGCCCCCGCAGCAGGCGGCTCCGCAGCCCCCGCAGCAGGCGGCTCCGCAGCAGGGCCAGCCGTACCCGCAGGCGCAGCCGTACGGCCAGCAGCCGCCGTCGAACCCGTGGGCCCCACCGCCCGCACGCTGACTGCTGCCGACGCGACCACGGGGCGGGCGCGACCGAGCCGCCGGACGCGCACCGAGCCTCCAGGCCGACGCGCCAGCACGGTCTAGAAGACGCGCTTGTCCCGCTGCGCGACCCGCAGCCCGCTCTTGATGAGCCGCAGCACCAGCTCGCGGCCGGTGACGGGCGTCGCCCCGAGTGCCACGAGCTCGTCGTACCGTGCGAGCGGCACGTCGTAGTGGTCGTGGTCGAACGCACGCCGCGGAACACCGGCCCGTGCAGCGAACTCGTGGAGTTCCGCGTACGATAGGTCACTGACGAGGTGCGACCACACGGTTTCGTGTGCGGGCCACGTCGGTGGGTCGATCAACACGGTCACTCCGACAGACTACGTGTGTCGCCGTTTGACCGGACCCATGGCCATCGAGTATTCTCGATCCCTGGTGTCAACGGGCGGTTCTGCCTGTGTCGTCGATCCCCAGTCCGACTGGGCAGATCGCGCCTGGGCACCCGAGACTTCCCTCAAGCAGAGTTACGTAAGGATTTCCACGTGGTTTACGCAGTAGTGCGCGCCGGCGGCCGTCAGGAGAAGGTCGAGGTCGGCACGATCCTCACCATCGATCGCGCCAAGGCCGATGACAAGGGCAACATCGAGCTCGCGCCCGTGCTCCTCGTGGACGGTGACACCATCACCTCCGCCGCGACCGACCTGGCCAAGGTGACCGTGACCGCCGAGGTGCTCGAGGACCTCCGCGGCAAGAAGGTCGTCATCCAGAAGTTCAAGAACAAGACCGGGTACAAGAAGCGCCAGGGTTTCCGCGCTGAGCTGACCCGCGTCAAGATCACCAAGATCGCGTAAGGGAGTCTCCTCATGGCACACAAGAAGGGTGCGAGTTCCACTCGCAACGGTCGCGACTCGAACGCACAGCGCCTCGGCGTGAAGCGCTTCGGTGGCGAGGTCGTCAACGCCGGCGAGATCATCGTCCGCCAGCGCGGCACGCACTTCCACCCGGGCGCCAACGTCGGCCGCGGTGGCGACGACACGCTGTTCGCCCTGGCCGCCGGCTCGGTCGAGTTCGGCACCAAGGGTGGCCGCAAGGTCATCAACATCGTCAACGCGTAGTACCCACTACAAGCGCCGCTGACGACATCGTCCCCGCGTGAGCGGACGACGACGCAAGTCTCAGGAGGAGGGGCAGGCCGAGTGCCTGCCCCTCCTTCCCATTTCTACGAAAGTGTGAACAACCGATGGCGACGTTCGTCGACGACGTGATCCTGCACCTCAGCGCGGGGAACGGCGGCAACGGCTGCGTGTCCGTTCGTCGCGAGAAGTTCAAGCCGCTGGCCGGGCCCGACGGTGGGAACGGTGGCGACGGCGGCGACATCGTCCTCGTGGCCGACCCGCAGGTGACGACGCTGCTGGGGTACCACCGCTCACCGCACCGCTCCAGCCGCAACGGGCAGCCGGGCATGGGCGACATGCGCAGCGGCATCTCCGGCGAGGTCCTCGAGCTGCCCGTGCCCGTCGGCACCGTCGTCTTCGAGGAGAACGGCGACCTGCTCGCCGACATGACCGAGCCCGGGATGCGCGTCGTCGTGGCCCAGGGCGGTCAGGGTGGCCTCGGCAACGCCGCACTCGCGACGACGAAGCGCAAGGCGCCGGGGTTCGCGCTCCTCGGGACCGAGGGGGAGTCCGGCGACGTCCGGCTCGAGCTCAAGACCATCGCCGACGTCGCACTCGTCGGGTACCCGAGTGCCGGCAAGTCCTCGCTCATCGCCGCGGTGTCCGCCGCGAAGCCGAAGATCGCGGACTACCCGTTCACGACCCTCACCCCGAACCTCGGGGTCGTCGAGTCGGGTGAGGTCCGCTTCACCGTCGCCGACGTCCCCGGCCTGATCGAGGGCGCGTCGGAGGGCAAGGGCCTCGGCCTGGAGTTCCTCCGCCACGTGGAGCGCTGCGAGGTGCTCCTGCACGTCATCGACTGCGCCACACTCGACCCCGGTCGCGACCCGATCAGCGACCTCGACGTGCTCCTCGGCGAGCTCGAGCGCTACCCGGTGCCCGAGGGACAGGTCCCGCTCGCCGAACGCCCCCAGCTCATCGCGCTCAACAAGGTCGACGTGCCCGACGCCGCGGAGCTCGCTGCATTCGTCACGCCCGAACTCGAAGCGCGCGGCTACCGCGTCTTCTCGATCTCGACCGCGTCGCACCAGGGTCTCCGCGAGCTGACGTTCGCCCTCGCCGACATCGTCGAGCAGGCCAGGGCCACCGCTTCGGCCGAGCCGGTCCAGGAGCGCATCGTCATCCGCCCGAAGGCCGTCGACGCCAAGGGCGGCTTCACCGTCCGGGCCGAGGGCGGCGAGGAGCACCGCTTCTACCGCGTCCGCGGCACGAAGCCGGAGCGCTGGATCCAGCAGACCGACTTCACCAACGAAGAGGCGATCGGCTACCTGGCCGACCGGCTCGCGAAGCTCGGCGTCGAAGACGGCCTCTTCAAGGCCGGAGCCGTCGCCGGGTCCACCGTCGTCATCGGTGGCGAGGGCGGGATGATCTTCGACTGGGAGCCGACGCTCACGTCGACCGCCGAGCTCATCACGAGCGCCCGTGGAACGGATGCCCGTGTCGACATGAACATGCGTCCGACCCGCAACCAGCGCCGCGAGGAGTACTTCGAGCGCATGGACGCCAAGGCCGCCGCCCGCGCCGAGCTCGAGTCGGAGCGCAAGTCCGGGCTGTGGGCGGACGAGGACCCCGCGGAAGAGGACTGACCAGCACATGACCGACACGACCGACCAGACCGCCCTCGGCCCCGTCACGTCGCGCGAGGACGTCCCGCGCGCTCGGCGGATCGTGGTCAAGGTCGGGTCGTCGTCGGTCAGCGGTCCGAACACCGGGCAGATCGGTGCGCTCGTCGACGCCCTCGCCGCGGCGTACGGACGGGGCACCGAGGTCGTCCTGGTGTCATCGGGTGCGATCGCGACGGGCTTCCCGTTCCTCGGGCTCGAGGGGCGTCCCGAGGACCTCGCCACCCAGCAGGCAGCTGCGGCGACCGGGCAGAACGTGCTCATGTTCCGGTACCAGCAGCAGCTCGACCGGCACGGTGTCGTCGCGGCGCAGATCCTCCTCACCGCGGGTGACCTGCAGAACCCGACCCACCGCGTGAACGCGCAGCGGGCCATCGACCGGTTGCTGGCGCTCCGGGTCCTGCCGATCGTCAACGAGAACGACACCGTGGCCACCCACGAGATCCGCTTCGGCGACAACGACCGTCTCGCCGCCCTCGTCGCACGGCTGCTCGGCGCGGACGCCCTCGTGCTGCTCTCCGACATCGAGGCGCTGTACACGCGGCCTCCCGAGCAGGCCGGTGCCGAACGGATCGACGAGGTCCCCTTCGGTGATGAGCTCGCCGGTGTCACCTTTGGGTCCGTCGGCGCGGCGGGCGTCGGCACCGGGGGAGCGGGGACGAAGGTCGCCGCCGCACGGCTCGCAGCGGAGGCCGGGACGAGCGTCCTGGTCACCGACACCGCTCTGGTCGCGCAGGCGCTGGCCGGCGAGCACGTGGGCACCTGGTTCCACGCGGCGCCGCGTTCCTGAGTCGGTCCGGACACCCGGACTGGAGGCTCGGCTCGACCGGTCCCGTCGGCTCGCGTCCGCCGTCATCGCGTCCGCCGTCATCCGGCGCGGGCCCGACCTACAATCGAGCCATGTCGCTGACCGCACCCGCACCGACCCTCTCGGACAAGCTCGTCGCGTCCCGCGCAGCGGCTGGTTCGCTGGCGACCGCCACCACCGCGGTGAAGGACGCGGCGCTCCGCGCGATCGCCGTGGCGGTCCGCGCCGCGACCGACGAGATCGTCGCGGCGAACCACGGGGACCTGGTCGCCGGTGAGGAATCCGGACTGACCGGCGGGCTGCTCGACCGGCTGCGACTCGACCCGGCCCGCATCGAGGCCCTCGCCGCGGCGGTCGAACACGTCGTCGGGCTCACCGACCCGGTCGGGCAGTCGGTCCGCGGGTCGGTGCTGCCGAACGGCCTGCAGCTGACGCAGGTGCGCGTGCCGTTCGGCGTCGTCGGCGCGATCTACGAGGCGCGTCCCAACGTCACCGTGGACATCGCGAGCCTGGCGTTGAAGAGCGGCAACGCCGTCGTCCTGCGGGGAGGATCCGCGGCGCAGCGCACCAACGCCGTGCTCGTCGCGCGCATCCAGGACGCCGTGGAGTCGGTCGGGTTGCCGCGGGACCTCGTGCAGACCATCGACGAGTTCGGGCGGCAGGGTGCCACGGAGCTGATGCGCGCCCGTGGGTTCGTCGACGTGCTCATCCCGCGGGGGAGCGCCTCGCTCATCCAGACGGTCGTGACCGAGTCGCAGGTGCCGGTGATCGAGACCGGCGCCGGCGTCGTGCACGTGTACCTGGACGAGTCCGCGCCGCTCGAACGGTCGGTGGACATCGTCCTCAACAGCAAGGTGCAGCGCCCGAGCGTGTGCAACGCGCTCGAGACCCTGCTCGTCCACCGCGGTGCTGCGGAACGCCTGCTGCCGACCCTCGCGGGCCGGCTGCGCGCGGCGGGGGTGACCCTGCGCGGCGACGAGGAGACCCGTGCGATCGTGCCGGGTGTGCTCCGTGCGACGGTCGTCGACTGGGCGACGGAGTCGATGGACCTCGACCTCTCGATCCGGGTCGTGCCCGACGTCGACGGCGCGATGGCGCACATCGCGAAGTGGTCGACGCACCACACCGAATCGATCGTGACGAACGACGTCGACACCGCCGAGCGGTTCATCGCGGCCGTCGACTCCGCCGTGGTGATGGTGAACGCGTCGACACGGTTCACCGACGGCGGGGAGTTCGGCTTCGGCGCCGAGGTGGGCATCTCGACGCAGAAGCTGCACGCCCGCGGGCCGATGGGGCTGCCCGAACTGACCAGCACGAAGTGGGTCGTGCGCGGACAGGGTCAGATCCGCGGCTAGACTGGTCAGCAGTCTTCCTCGACCGATCGGAGCACCGCAGCATGACCCTCCTCGCAGAAGCCGCCGAGCACGCCTCGTCGGTCCCCGCGTTCATCTTCCCGGTCGTGGCCGCAGCGTTCTTCACGCTCCTCGGGTTCGTCACGTGGTCCTTCCGTGACGTCGCGTACCGTCACTCGAACAAGTTCGAGGCCACCCGCACGCACGAGACCGGTGTGGACGAGTTCGGCCACACCAAGATCTGACGCGCCGCTCGATGCTCGAGAGCTCGGGGCGGCCCCGCATCGGTGTGATGGGTGGCACGTTCGACCCCATCCACCACGGCCACCTCGTGGCCGCGTCCGAGGTCGCCAAGTCGTTCGACCTCGATGAGGTCGTCTTCGTCCCCACCGGACAGCCCTACATGAAGTCGGGCGTGACCGACGCCGAACACCGCTACCTGATGACGGTCATCGCGACCGCGTCCAACCCGATGTTCACGGTGAGCCGCGTGGACATCGACCGGCCGGGCCCGACCTACACGGTCGACACGCTCCGCGACCTGCACGACCAGCGGCCCGATGCACAGCTCGTCTTCATCTCCGGCGCAGACGCTGTCCAGCAGATTGTCGACTGGAAAGACCATGATGGACTCTGGGACCTCGCGCACTTCGTCGCCGTGACCCGCCCGGGGCACAACTTGAGCATCACCGGATTGCCCGAACGCGACGTAAGCTTGCTCGAAGTCCCCGCGCTGGCCATATCGTCGACCGACTGCCGCGACCGGGTGAGACGCGGAAACCCCGTGTGGTACTTGGTCCCCGACGGTGTCGTCCAGTACATCACCAAGCACCATCTGTATCGGAGCGTTGCATGAGTCCGTCCGACGCGCAGCCGCCACTGTCGCGGCGCCAGGCGCGCGAGCGTGAGCGCGCGGCGAACGCCGGCGCGCAGCCCGTGACCCCGCCCCCGACCGTGGCTTCGGAGCCCGTCTCCTCGGAGACCGCTTCCGCGGACGCGCCGACGTCCGCCGACGCCGGTCGTCGTCGCCCGGGGTCGCACGTCGCACCAGCGGCCGCCGCACCCGTCCAGGCTCCGTCCTCTTCCTCGGTCCCGCCGCAGCCGTCGGCCGGGGTCCCGTCGCCGCCACCCGCGTCCGCGACGGAGATCGTGCCGGGTACCGGCGGACTGACCCGTCGCCAGATCCGGCAGATGCGTGCGGCCGAGGGGCAGGGCGTCCGTCCCGTCCCGCTGCAGAACCCCACGCCGCAGTCCTCCGACCGCACCGTGCAGGACGTCTTGGGGACCGTCGGTTCCCTGTCGCCCGCCGAGCGCGCGGCAGCACCGACCGCTCCGTCTGGGTTCGCCGGGTCGAGTGCGCCGGCACCCGCCACGGACGACGAGCCCGAGACTGTTCCGGCGCCCTCCGGTCCGACCCAGCTCGACCCGGCCGCCGTCGAGCAGGCAACCTCCGCCGACGGTTCGCCCGACGACCTCGAACCCCTCGAGGAGGCCGCGGCGCACGCCGAGGAGCCCCGCCGCCACCGCTCGACCTGGGCGCCGCAGGCGGACGCCGACGACGTCCCCGAGGCGCAGCCCGTCGATGACGTCGTCGCTCCGGCGGACCAGCAGCCGGCTGCCTCGGCCCCCGGCGTCTTCCCGCTCTCGCTCGACGCCGACGACGACGACACCAACGAGGTCCCGATCCAGACGCCCGAGGCGCAGGACGGATCGACCCCGGACGACGACCCCACCCCGGCCGCCGCTGGCTCCGCGTTCCGTCGCCCGGTCGAGCCGAAGCCCGTCACCACCGCGTTCGAGGCGCCGACGGGGCACTGGTCCACCCAGGCGCACGACTCGCACGACGCCGAGGTGCACGACGAGGAGACCGGCACCCGCCGTGTCGCCGAGACGCGCACCAACGCGCTGATCCTGCCGAACTCGGCCCTCGCGGACCCGACCGGTGCGCTGAACGCCACCGGCGAGGTCATCCTCACCGGCTCGATCGACCTGCCGGCGTCCCTGTCCTCGACCGGGTCGCACCGGCCGATCGACGGCGCCGAGGTCGACCGCCTGCTCGATCAGCACGACGAGCAGCCCGAGACCGACGCCAGCCCCGTCCGGGCGAGCCGTGCGGTGTCGAGCCACACGTCGACCCGCCAGGTGGTGCTCGCCGCCGCGAAGCCGAAGGAGTCGCGTACGCCGCTCATCCTCGGCATCACCGTGAGCGCCGTCGGCGTGGCTGCGGCGGCCGTGATCGTCGTGGCCCTCGTGACGACGAACTTCTTCGGGTCCTGACGTCCACCGTCGGGTACCCACCCCTCGCCGCCGTCGGTGGTGTGACCTATGATCGTGTCCCATCCGACGGAAGTGTCGGATGACAACCGGAAGGACTCCGTGACCGCCTCTCCTCGTGCACTGGAACTCGTACAGATCGCCGCCGGCGCCGCTGACGCCAAGCAGGCAGATGACCTCGTCGCGCTCGACGTGACCGGCCCCCTGCAGCTCACCGACGTGTTCCTCCTGGCCACCGGGCGCAACGAGCGCAACGTGATGGCCATCGCGGACGAGGTCGAGGACCGGATGCTCCAGGCCGGCGCGAAGACGCTGCGTCGGGAAGGCCGGAGCGAGGGCCGCTGGGTCCTCATCGACTTCGGAGACGTCGTGGTGCACGTCTTCCACGAAGAAGACCGCCAGTACTACTCGCTCGAGCGCCTCTGGTCGGACTGCCCGACCATCCCGCTCGAGATCCCGGCCGAACACACGGCGTAGTCCCCCGACGCGCCCGGGGTCCTGCTCCGATTTCGTGCCCCGGGTCGCGCATGGTGTACGCTTCACTGGTGCCTCCGGGAAGTCGGAGACACGATCTGGGAAGTACACATTTGGGTCTGTGGCGCAGCTGGTAGCGCACCTGCATGGCATGCAGGGGGTCAGGGGTTCGAGTCCCCTCAGATCCACCACCGAAGCCCCGTTCTCCACAGGAGAGCGGGGCTTCTTCGGTTCGTCCTCTGCGCGCCGCTACGCTGATCGCATGAGCAACGACGCCCCGCTGTCCGGTTCGCAGCTGACCATCTCGGCCGCCGGCTACACCGCCGAGATCGCGACGGTGGGGGCGACCCTCCGCTCGCTCCAGCACCGCGGCCGCGACCTGGTCGTGCCGTTCGCCGCCGACGAGGTCCGTCCGGTGTTCCGTGGCGCGGTCCTCGCGCCGTGGCCGAACCGGGTCGTCGACGGCCGCTACACCTTCGACGGGCAGGAGCACGAGCTGGCCCTGTCCGAACCCGCACGCGGGCATGCGCTGCACGGTCTCGTCGGGTGGACCGACTTCGCCGTCGCGCTCCACGAACCGGACCGGGTCGTCCTGATGACGACGATCGCGGCGCAGGCCGGGTACCCGTTCCGCGTCGTGGTCCACGTCGAGTACCGCCTCGACGCCGGGGGACTGCGCACGACGATCACGGGGAAGAACACCGGGGACGACCGCGCACCGTGGGGGACCGGTCCGCACCCGTACCTCCGCGCGGGCGAGGGGACCGTGGACGACTGGACGCTGACGCTGCCGGCGGCCGAGGTGCTCGAGGTCACCGCGGACCGGCTGATCCCGACGGCGCTCGTCCCCGTGCACGACGAGTTCGACCTCAGGACCCCGACCGCGATCGGCCCGCGGTTCGTCGACCACGCCTTCACCGGATTCGACCGCGACGCCGACGGCACCGCGACGATCGCGCTCACCGCCGCGGACGGACACGGCGTCGGGGTGACGTTCGGCCGGGAGTGCCCGTGGGTCCAGGTGCACACCGCCGACCACGTCGTTCCCGAGTACCACCGTGCCGGTCTCGCCGTCGAGCCGATGACCGGTGCGCCCGACGCCTTCAACGCGGGCACCGAGCGCGGGCTCGTCGTGCTCGACCCCGGCGCCGCACACTCCGCCGCATGGACGATCGCCGCGATCTGACCCCGGGGGCCGGTTCCCCGCGCATCGAGATCCGGCAGCTCGACGGGCTCGACCCGGTGTCGTTCGTCGGCACGCTCGAGGGAGACGTTGTCTGGCTGGACTCCTCGTTGCCCGACGGGGCGCCGGACAGCGCGCGAGACCGGGCACGCTGGTCGGTCCTCGCCCCGTGCGACGGTGCGTTCACCGCCCGGTTCCGGCACCAGGACCGGCGTGCGCACCTCGACGTGTCCATGCCGCTCCTGGCATGGTTCGGCGCGTCCCGGTCCGAGGACCGTCCGGCCTTCGACGTCCTCGCGGACCTGCTCGCGCTGACGCCCCGACTCGCCGAACCGATCCCGGGGCTGGGGTTCGCGCTCGGATGGGTCGGGTTCCTCGGCTACGAGCTCGGTCGTGAGTCCGGCGGTCCCGACCGCACCGCGGACGGACACGCGGACGCGGACCTGCGGTTCGTCGACCGCGCCGTCGTCGTCCGCGACGACGGTGCGGCATGGGCGCTCGCCCTCGTGGACGACGCGGAACCGGACGCGTCGGCGGCGAACCGGGCATGGCTCGAGACGGTGGCGGACGGGGGACCGGCGGCCGACGTCGGGGACGTGCCCCCGAGCCTCCCGTCCGGTGCCGCGAGTGGCCGCGTGTCGCGGGCCGCCTACGAGACCGCGGTCGACGCGTGCCGCGCCGAGATCCGCGACGGCAACGCGTTCCAGGTCTGTCTCACCACCGTCTTCTCCGTACCTGGCACCGGACGGGAGGCCCTGGCTGGTCCCGGTACGGATCCGCACCTGGTCGAGTACCTGCGGATGCGCGCGGCGGACCCCGTCCCGTTCGGTGCGTACCTGCGGCTCGGCCCGCTGCGCGTGGCCAGCAGGTCGCCGGAGCGGTTCCTGCGGATCGGCGCTGACGGCGGGGTGCTCGCCGAGCCGATCAAGGGGACCAGGCGGCGGCTGCCGGCCCCCGAGGCGGACCCTGCGGCAGATCTCGCGGTGCGCGACGAGCTCGCGGCGAGCGTCAAGGACCGCGCGGAGAACGTGATGATCGTCGACCTGCTGCGGAACGACCTGCTCCGGACGGCGGTGCCGGGATCGGTGCACGTCGATCGGCTGTGCGCGGTCGAGACGTACGCGAGCGTCCACCAGATGGTCTCGACGATCGGGGCCGTGTTGCCGTCCGGTGTGTCGCGGGCCGACGTGGTCCGCGCGGCCTTCCCACCAGGGTCGATGACCGGTGCGCCGAAGACCAGCGCGATGGCGATCGCATCGCGGCTCGAAGGCGGGCCGCGCGGGGTGTACTCCGGAGCGATCGGGTACTTCTCGGCGAGCGGCGCGGTGGATCTGTCGGTGGTGATCCGCACACTGGTGACGGTGGTCGAGCGCGGGAGTGCGGTTCGGTCGCGGACGCTCGGTGCCGGGGGTGCGGTGACGTGGTCCTCGGTCGCCGGCGACGAGGCGGACGAGGTCGAGACGAAGACCCGGTCGGTGCTCGGCAGCATGGGGGTCGTCGCCGACTGGTGACCACCTGCGCGGCGCTCGAATGCGTGTTCGAATCGTTGTCCACAGAATGTCGGTCCCGATTGACATCATCGAACACGTGTTCGAACATGATGGGATGCAGGCGGCGACGGCACTCCGGTCGCCCGGGGCTCGTACAGCGCGTCCCGGGCGGGACGGTGCTGCGCGGGACGGTGCTGCGCGGCACGATGCTGTGCGTGGGGCTGACCACATCGCTGATGCGCGGGCGGCGCTCGACCGGATCACGTCCTTGCGGTCGCGGGTCGCCGACATGGAAGCCACGCGTGTGGACACCGCTGGGCTCCCCACCGCCTCGGCGCTCGAGCCGCTGCTGCCCGGCGGGGCGATCCGTGTGGGCGGGACGTACGCGGTCCCGGAGTCCGTCATGCTCGCGATGACCATGCTGCAGGCGGCGTCGGCGGCGGGGGCGTGGTGCGCCGTCGTGGGCGTGCCGTCCTTCGGCGTCGAGGCCGCAGCTGCCGCCGGCATCGACCTCGAACGACTCGTGCTCGTCCCCGATCCCGGCGACCAGTGGCTCGCGGTGACCTCCGCGATGGCCGACGTCGCGCAGATCGTGCTCACCCGACCGCTCGGGCGAGTGGTGCCGGGTGACGTCGCACGGCTCTCCGCGCGGCTGCGGCAGCGCGGTGCAGCACTGGTCGCGCTCGGCTCCTGGCCGGGCGCCGACGTCACGCTCCGGGTGACCTCGTCGTCGTGGAGTGGCATCGGGCAGGGGCACGGGCACCTGACGGAACGACGTGCCACCGTGACCGCGACCGGTCGTGCCGGTGCGGCGCGTCCGGTCAGCGCCGAGATGCTGCTGCCGGCGGCGGACGGCGTCGTGCGGGCAGCGGTCCCGGCACCGGTGGCGCTCCCCGGCGACACGCGTGACTTCCGCCCCGTGGCGGTGGCGTCGTGATCGGGCGCGGTCGGGTCCGTGCCGACGCGCTCGTCCGGGGTGCGGCGATGCCGGAGCCCCCACCCACCAGGACGATCGTGCTCTGGTGCCCCGACTGGCCGGTCATCGCCGCGGCCCGTGCCGCCGGGGTACCGCCGGAACGGCCCTTCGCCGTGGTGTCGAAGGGGCAGGTCTTCGCGAGTTCGGCCTCGGCCAGGCAATCCGGCGTCGTGCGCGGACTCCGCGTGCGCGAAGCACAGGCGCGCTGCCCGGAACTCGTCGTGCAGCCGTACGACGACGGCCTCGACCACCGTGCGTTCGAACCGGTCATCCGGGCGGTCGAAGCGGCGGTCCCCGGGGTCGAGGTCCTGCGACCGGGCACCGTCGCGCTGCGCTCCCGTGGCCCGGCGCGCTACTACGGCGGCGAGCGGGCAGCCGCGGCGACGCTCGCGGGCATCGCGGCGGACCACGGTGCCCCCGCGGTGCGTGCCGGAGTGGCGGACACGCCGTTCGCGGCGGACCAGGCGGCACGTGCCCGGCCGGTCCGCCCGGGGGAGCGCGTCCGGATCGTGCCCGTCGACGGTTCGGCGGAGTTCCTCGCCGGCCTGCCGCTCGGCGTCCTCGGTGACGCCGACCTCGCGATGGTGCTCGGGCGGCTCGGCATCGCCACCCTCGGGGAGTTCGCCGCGTTCACCGACGAGCAGGTCCGCGACCGGTTCGGGGTCGCCGGCGCGTTCCTGCACCGGCTCGCGGGCGGACGCGACCCGCGGGAGATCTCGTCGCGGCCGGTCCCGCCCGAACTCCGGGTGGAAGCCGCGTTCGAGCCGCCGCTCGACCGTGCCGACCAGATCGCGTTCGCGTTCCGGCGGACGGCAGACGACTTCGCCGCCCGGCTCCGTGCCGCGGGGCTCGTCGCGACGACCATCCGCGTCGGCATCGTCGACGAGCGGGACATCCTGCTCGAACGCACGTGGGCGCACCCGCGCTGGTTCGACGCCGCCGACGTGGTCGACCGGGTGCGCTGGCAGCTCGCCGGCGGCGTCGACCCGACCGGGCTCGAAGCACCCGTGACCTCGGTCGTGCTCGAGCCGGTCGCGGTCGACGACATGGCGAACCACGAGCGCGGGCTGTGGGGGTCGGGGCCGGACGAACGCGTGCACCACGGCCTCGCCCGCGTGCAGGGCATGGTCGGTCACGACGGTGTGGTGACGCCGCGCATCGGTGGTGGCCGCACCCTGTCCGAGCGGGTCGTGCTCGTGCCGTGGGGCGATGCTCCCGCTGCCGACCTCGCGTCCGTCGCCGACCGTCCGTGGCCGGGCAAGCTGCCGGGGCCGCCGCCGGCGACGGTGCTCGAACGGCCGCGTCCGGTGGACGTGGTGGCGTCCGACGGCGGCAGCGTCGACGTCGACGATCGCGGGGTGCTCTCCGGAGCGCCGGAGCGGTTCCGCGCCGAGGCGGACCGCGGCGGCCGGTTCGCCCCGGTCACGGCGTGGGCCGGCCCGTGGCCGCTCGTCGTGCGCTGGTGGGACGCCGGTGGACGACGACTGCACCGGTTGCAGCTCGTCGACGCCGAGGGGCGCGCCTGGTACCTCGTGCTGGCGGACCACCGGTGGTGGGCGGAAGCGGTGGCGACGTGAGCGGGGGTGCCTGATGGGCTACAGCAACCCACCGATCCCGTGGTCGGAGTTCGAGCGTGCCCTGTCCGACAAGCGGAGCCCTGGTTCCACGAACGCCGGCGACGGCGGGGACAGCCCGGCGTGGTCCAGGAAGCGTGCGCCGTACGTGCCCGCGGAGCCGGCGCAGTCCGACGGGCCGCCCGCCGTTCCGTATGCCGAACTGCACGCGCACTCGACCTTCAGCTTCCTCGACGGTGCGAGTCCGCCGGAGCACCTCTTCGAAGAGGCGGCCCTGCTGCGGCTGCACGCCCTCGCGCTCACCGACCACGACGGCTTCTACGGTGCCGCCCGGATGGCAGAGGTGGCGGAGGCGTACCCGGCCGTCGGCACCGTGTACGGCACCGAGCTCTCCCTCGGCCTCACCGAACCGCAGAACGGCGTCCCCGACCCCGAGGGCTCCCACCTGCTGCTGCTCGCCGACGGCCAGGACGGCTACCACCGGCTCGCCGGCGCCGTGACGAGCGCGCACCTCGCCGCCGGGTCCGAGAAGGGACGCCCGCGGTACGACCTCGACGACCTCGCGTCCCGTGCTGACGGACACTGGCGGGTGCTCACCGGCTGCCGGAAGGGGACCGTGCGCCAGGCGCTCGAGCAGGGCGGGGAGTCGTCGGCGGAGACGGCGCTCCGCGTGCTCCTCGACCGCTTCGGGACCGGCAACGTCGTGGTGGAGCTGCTCGACCACGGCGACCCGCTCGACAGCGCCCGCAACGACGTCCTCGCCACCCTCGCCGCCCGGCACGCGCTGCCGGTCGTGGCCACCGGCAACGTGCACTACGCCACCCCCGACCGCTTCCCGGTGGCCACCGCCCTCGCCGCGGTCCGGGCCCGGCGCAGTCTCGACGAGATCGACGGCTGGCTGCCGGCAGCCGACTCGGCGCACCTGCGATCCGGTGCCGAGATGGCCAGGCGGTTCGCCCGCTACCCCGGCGCCGTCGAGTACAGCGTGACGCTCGCCGACGAGCTCGGGTTCCGGCTGAAGACCGTCAAACCGGGGCTGCCCGACCTCGACGTGCCGGACGGCCACACGGCGATGTCGTGGCTCCGGGAACTCACCTGGGCCGGGGCACGACGGCTGTACCCGGGCAGTGCGGACGGGGTCGACCCGCACAAGCGGCAGCGCATCGAACGCGAGCTGTCCGTGATCGAGGACAAGAACTTCCCCGGGTACTTCCTCATCGTCCGCGACATGGTGCAGTACGCCCGCGGACGGGGGATCCTCTGCCAGGGGCGCGGGTCGGCGGCGAACTCGGCGGTCTGCTACCTGCTCGAGATCACCGCGGTCGACTCGATCCGGTACGGACTGCCGTTCGAGCGGTTCCTGTCGGCGATGCGCGACGAGGAACCCGACATCGACGTCGACTTCGACTCCGACCGCCGCGAAGAGGTGATCCAGTACGTCTACGAGAAGTACGGCAGGTACAACGCCGCTCAGGTGGCGAACGTGATCACCTACCGGCCGAAGGGTGCCGTACGGGACATGGCGAAGGCGCTCGGGCACAGCCCCGGCCAGCAGGACGCCTGGTCGAAGCAGGTCGAGCGGTGGGGCTCGGTCACCGAGAGCGAGGACCACGACATCCCCTTGGCGGTCGTGGGGCTGGCGAGCGAGGTCCTGGGGTTCCCGCGGCACCTCGGCATCCACTCGGGCGGGATGGTGCTCACCGACCGTCCCGTGGGCGAGGTGGTGCCGATCGAGCACGCCAGGATGGACGGCCGAACGGTACTGCAGTGGGACAAGGACGACTGCGCGTACATGGGCCTCGTGAAGTTCGACATGCTCGGGCTCGGCATGCTCGCGGCGCTGCAGTACTCGTTCGACCTGGCTGCCGAGCACTGCGGGGAGCGTTGGGAGATGCACTCCATCCCGAAGGAGGAGCAGGGCGTCTACGACCAGCTCTGTCGCGCCGACACGATCGGGGTGTTCCAGGTGGAGTCACGCGCGCAGATGGGCACGCTGCCCCGGCTGCTCCCGAGACGGTTCTACGACCTCGTGATCGAGGTCGCGCTGGTCCGACCCGGGCCGATCCAGGGTGGTGCGGTGCACCCGTACATCCGTCGGCGCACGGGCGAGGAACCGATCACCTACATGCACCCCTCGCTCGAACCCGTGCTCGAACGCACCCTCGGTGTGCCCCTGTTCCAGGAGCAGCTCATGCAGATGGCGATCGCGGTCGGCAACTGCTCCGGGGACGACGCCGACCTGCTGCGCCGGGCGATGGGGTCCAAGCGCGGGCACGAGAAGATCGACCGGCTCCGCGACAAGCTCTACGCGGGGATGGCCGACAACGGCATCCACGGCGCCGACGCCGATGCGATCTACGCGAAGATCCAGGCGTTCGCGAACTTCGGGTTCGCGGAGAGCCACTCGATCAGCTTCGCGCTCATCGTCTACGCCAGCGCGTGGATGCGGCTGCACTACCCGGGGGCATTCCTGGCAGCACTCCTCCGGGCGCAGCCGATGGGGTTCTACTCGCCGCAGACCCTCGTCGCCGACGCCAGGCGGCACGGGGTCACGGTGCTCCGGCCGGACATCCTGCGCTCGGGTGTCGACGCGACGCTCGAGCCGACGGGGGAGCCGGCGCCGGAGACCGACGACGCGTGCCTCGACCCGGAGCAGGCACCCGTGCTGCCGTTCGACAAGGCACTTCCCGACGACACGGCGAGACACCGCCGCGACGGTGCGTTCGCCGTGCGCCTCGGACTCGCCGAGGTCGCGTCGCTCGGACGGAAGAGCGCCGAGCGGATCGTCGCCGAGCGCGATGCGAACGGGCCGTTCGCCGACATGTCCGACCTCGCCCGCCGGGTCGGGCTGACCACGGCGCAGCTCGAGGCGCTCGCCGCCGCGGACGCGTTCGCACCGTTCGGCGTCGACCGCCGGGGCGGGATGTGGTCGGCGGCGCAGGCCGCTGCCGAGCGTGCCGACCAGCTGCCGGACACGCAGGTCGTCGTGCAGCCGCCGCTGTTCGGGCAGATGACCAGCGGGGACGTCCTCATCGCGGACATGTGGTCGACGGGCATGACGACGGACGACCACCCCGTCCGGCACGTCCGCGACCGGCTACGGGCGAAGCGGGTGCTCAGCGTCGGGGACCTCGCCGCTGCGGAGACCGGGCGGCGGATCGAGGTGGGCGGGATCGTCACGCACCGGCAGCGCCCGGCGACGGCGTCCGGCATCACGTTCATGAACGTCGAGGACGAGACCGGGCTGGTGAACGTGATCTGCAGCGTCGGGGTGTGGGGGCGCTACCGACGCGTCGCCCGTGAGTCGCCCGCGGTGATCGTGCGGGGCATCCTCGAGCGGTCCCCGGACGGCGTGGTCAACGTGGTCGCGGACCGTATCGAGCACCTGCCGCTCGCGGTGCGCACCCGCTCCCGGGACTTCCAGTGAGCAGCGCGCCCGCGGCGCGCCCCCGACCGGTCAGCGCACCTCGGGGACGCGGATGGTGACCTCGAGACCACCGGAACGGACGTTGCGGAGGGAAGCCGTGCCTCCCGCCTGTTCCGCGATCGCGCGCACGATCGCGAGCCCGAGACCGGAGCCACCGGGCAGCGGGATGCCGCCGGTCGCCGGGTCCGGGTTCGGGCGGGACTTCCTGGCCTCGTCCGGACGGGTGAAGCGGTCGAACGCGACGGCGACGAAGGACTCGGGGACCCCTGGCCCGTCGTCGGTGACCTGGAGCTCGCCGAAGCCCGGTGTGCTCCGCCACGTCACCAGGATGCCGCCGCCGCGGGGCAGCGCCGCGACCGCGTTGCCGGCGATGTTCGTCACGAGCTGCGCCATCGCGCCGGTGTCGAGCCGGTACCGGGGCTCGACCGTGCCGCCACCGACACCGGGGCCGGAGCTGCCGACGGAGACCGGGGCATCGAGGTCGAAGTCGACGGTGATGTCCTTGGTACCCGCGATCAGCCGGACGCGGTCGACCGCGGCCATCACCTCGTCGCCGAGGTCCGACCACGCCGTCAGCGTCTGACGGTCCCCGTCCTCGGAGCGACGCTCGGACTCCTCGATGCGCGACAGCGTCAGGAGGTCGTTGGCCAGGCGGGACAGCCGTGCGACGTTGTTCTTCGCCCGCTCGATGTGCTCGGCGAGCGCGGGGGCGTCGTCGGCGTCGAGCGAGGCGAGGTCGAGCTGGGTGGTGAGGATCGCGAGGGGTGTCCGGAGTTCGTGGCTGGCGTCGGAGACCATCTGGCGCTCGCGCTCGGTCGCCTGCCTGGTCCGCGCGAGGAACGCGTTCAGGGTCGTCGCGAGCGATGCCAGTTCGTCCTGCGCCGGGCCGACCGGCAGCTCCGCACGTTCGGGGGCGACGGAGAGGCGCTCGGCCTCGCGGCGCATCCGGTTCACCGGGCGGAGAGCCGCCGTGGCGAGCGCCCACGACGCGACACCGAACGCGACGAGGATCGCCAGGCCGGTGATGGACAGGGTGGTGGTGAGGTCGTCGACGACGATCGACTCGGCCTGCGAGTTGCGCGCTGCGACGACGGTCCAGCGTCCGGCCTGGTTCACCGGGTGCTCGACGACGGCGCGGTACTCGGAGCCGCCGACGTCGATGACCGTCGTGCCGGCGCGCGTTGCGGTCAGGCTGCCGAGCGCCCGCTCGACGCGGGTCGGCATCGTGGAGAGCACGATGTCACCTGCGGGGGAGACGACGGCGACCAGCTGGAGGTTGCCCGGTGGGGACAGGTCGGGGCTGCTGTCGACCTCGAGCGTCGCCACGTACGGATCGGCGTCGGCGTCGAGCAACGTCCTGGTCGCCGAGGCGACCACGCTGACGACCTGGAAGCGCATGACCAGGACGAGCAGCACGATGACGACCGCGGCGATCGCCGTCGAGCCGATCGTGATCCGCGACCGGAGCGAGAGCAGCCGGAGCGGCCTGACGAAGCGCATCGGTGTGACGGGCCTGCCCGTCAGGAACCGAGCAGGTCGAGCCGGTAGCCGCGGCCACGCACGGTGGAGATCGCGACCGTCGCCTCGTGCGACGTGAGCTTCTTCCTGAGGTAGGAGATGTACTGCTCGACGACGTTCGGGTCGACGTGCTGCGAGCCGTCCCAGACCTCTTCGAGGATCTTCGGGCGGTCGACGACGGTGCCGACGGAACGGGCGAGCAGTCGCAGGAGCGCGAACTCGGTCGGGCTGACGGCGACGCGCTGGCCCTGGATGGAGACGCGGCGGGCCTCGGAGTCGATCGAGACGTCGCCGACCTCGATCGTCCGCGGTGCTCCGGTGGCCTCGCGCCGGCCGAGTGCTCGCAGTCGGGCGGTGAGCTCGGCGAAGGCGAACGGCTTCGTGAGGTAGTCGTCGGCACCGGCGTCGAGACCGAACACGCGGTCGTCGACGGCGTCGCGGGCGGTGACGAGCAGGATGCGGACGGGGTCCTCGCGTTCCCGGATCCGTCGAGCGAGCTCGAACCCGGACATGCCGGGCATCATCACGTCGACGACCGCGAGCTCGAATGCCTGCTCACCGAGCGCGATGAGCGCCTCGACACCGTTCTCGACCGCGGTGACGCGGTACCCCTCGGCAGCGAGACCGCGTTCCATGAGGGCGCGCATCTCGTCGTCGTCCTCGACCACCAACAACCGCATAGTGGACCTCCTGGGACCCATCGTGGCATCGAACCGGCGTTCACGGGCGGACCGACGTGCATCCCGACTGAATCTCGTCACAGTGAACACGGGTGTGGCCCACGATCGAGGGACGTGAGGACTGCTTGCGTCCTTGCTAGGCTCCCGGACCGGACGCCTGTACCCGACAGAACGTCCTGTCTCTGGGGGAGCCATGAACGACGAGCCGGACCACCCGGCCATCATCCGCCTGCGCACCGAGCTCGATGCCGCGTGGAAGGGGGTCGGGGCGCTGGGGCAGATGGACGACGGTCGCCGTGAGCGCATCGTCGCCGAGCTGCGCGCCTCCGTGCCCGACGTCGCCAGTCGCGCGGCGCGCGAGGCCGGTCAGGAGGCGGTGTTCGCCGAGATCCGCCGGTTCGCGGACGCCGAGGTGGTCGCGTCCGACCCCTCGGTGCCGACGCGGACGATCTGGGGCCAGATCGTGCACACCGCGGCAGAGGCGGCGATCGCGGCACGCTGACGCTGACCGCGGGCCGGGCGGGCGGGCGGTGGGGCGTTCCGCGCGTAGGAAGCTGAATCGCGCCGGGGGGGGCCGCGTTTTCGGCCGCCCACCCCCGCCCCCCCCCCCC
>JASCOI010000074.1 GCA_029959665.1 Microbacteriaceae bacterium PS02333 | reverse complement strand
TAGGGGCCCGAGTGGGGGGGCGGCCCCGCCCCCGGCGGCGGCGGCGGGGGGGGGCCCCCCCCGGGGCCTCCTGTCCGTCACCTGGCTCAGCGGGTCGGCACCACCACGGCGCGGCCACGCACCTTGCCGGCGTGCAGGCGGTCGTACGCATCCGTCGCCTGGTCCATCGAGTACTCCTCGACGTGGATCGAGATCGCGCCCTTCTTCGCGAGCTCCACGACCTCCATGAGCTCGGTGCGGGACCCCCAGTTGATCGCCCGCGCGTTGACGTCGAGCGGCACGGTGGTCTGTCCGACCGGGACGGCACCCGTCGCGACACCGACGACGACGATGTCACCGGCGACGCGGATCATGCCGGCGGCGAGGTCGGCGGTCGGCTGGATGCCCACGAAGTCGAACACGACGTCGGCGCCGAGGCCGCGCGTGATGCCCTTGACGCTCTCGATGGCGTCGGGGTTCGACAGGAAGGTGTAATCGGCGCCGACCGACTCGGCGAACGACAGCTTGTCGTCGTCGACGTCGAGCACCACGACGGTCGACTGGGTCAGCGCCTTGAGGAGCTGGATCGCGACGTGACCGAGCCCGCCGGAGCCGATGACGACGGCGGTGGTGCCCGGTGTCAGGCGGGGGAGCGCGGACTTCACAGCGCGGTACGGGGTGAGCGCCGCGTCGGTCAGCGACACGTTCGCGACCGGGTCGAGGTCGCCGATCGGCACCAGGTGGCGGGCGTCGTCGACGATCATGTACTCCGCCATGCCGCCGTCGCTGAAGATGCCGGGTGCGCGCATCCCGTGCTCGCAGTTCTGCTCCTCGCCCGATGCGCACGCGTAGCAGCGGCCGCAGCCCCACGGCCCGTAGACCAGGACGGACTCGCCGACCTCGACGCCGTGCACGCCCTCGCCGATCGCCTCGACGACGCCGGCGACCTCGTGGCCGAGCGTCAGCGGGACGGGCTTGAACCAGTAGTCCTCGGCGGACGTGCCCATGATGAACTCGTCCGAGTGGCAGGCCCCGGCGGCGGTGACACGGAGCAGGACCTCCGACGCGCCAGGGACGGGCTTCGGGATGTCGACGAGCTCCGGACGGGAGCCGATGGTGCGGTACTGGAGAGCCTTCATGGCGGCAGGATACGCCTGTTACACAACAGGTGTCGTCCACCCGTGCTGAACGCTCAGGTCGTGGCTGCGAGCGTTCACGCCGGGCGGTGGCAGGATGATCGCTGGCCGCTTCCCTGGCGACTGGATTGTGGAGAGATCGAGCGTGACGGACACCCACTCCGCGGCTCCTGTCGGCGAGGACGCCGCACATGGTCAGGACACCGCACCCGGCGACGACGCCGTCGCCGGACACGGCGGCCCGAAGGGCGTGACGGCCCTGGCGCTCGCCGCGCTCGGGGTCGTCTTCGGCGACATCGGAACCAGCCCGCTGTACTCGCTGCGGACCGTGTTCACGATCGACGGCGGGATCGTGAAGCCGATCCCCGAGGACGTCTACGGCGTGATCTCGATGATGTTCTGGAGCATCACGGTCATCGTGTCGATCAAGTACGTCCTCGTGCTCATGCGCGCGGACAACAACGGCGAGGGCGGCGTGATGGCGCTCGCCGCGCTGGCCCGTCGCCTGTACGCCAAGCGCCGCGGCGGCTCGACGATCTTCCTCATCGTGGGGATCGTCGGGGTCTCCCTGTTCTACGGGGACTCCGTGATCACCCCGGCGGTCTCCGTGCTGTCCGCGGTCGAGGGCCTCGGCACCGCGGCGCCGGCGGTCGGGCACCTCATCGTGCCGATCGCCGCGGTCATCCTCGTGATCCTGTTCTTCGTGCAGCGGTTCGGCACCGGCAAGGTCGGGACGCTGTTCGGCCCGGTGATGCTGCTCTGGTTCGTCGTGATCGCGGTGGCCGGCCTCCCGATGATCGTCCAGCACCCCGGCGTGCTGCAGGGGTTGTCCCCGACGTGGGCGATCGCGTTCGTCTTCGCGCACCCGTTCATCTCGTTCGTCGCGATGGGCGCCGTCGTCCTGGTGATCACCGGTGCCGAGGCGCTCTACGCGGACATGGGGCACTTCGGCCGGGTGCCGATCCTGCGCGCGTGGTTCTTCGTGGTGTTCCCCGCGCTGGTCCTCAACTACCTCGGCCAGGCGGCGCTCGTGCTCGAGCACCCGGAGGCGACGAAGGACCCGTTCTTCCTGCTCTTCCCGAACTGGGCGCAGCTCCCGGTCGTGGTGCTCGCGACGGCCGCGACGGTCATCGCCAGCCAGGCCGTCATCTCCGGAGCGTTCTCGCTCACCCGGCAGGCCGTCCAGCTCGGCCTGCTGCCGCCGCTGACGATCCGCCAGACCTCCAAGCAGGAGGGCGGTCAGATCTACCTGCCGGCGGTGAACCTGCTGCTCTTCATCGGCGTGATGGCGATCATGCTCGCGTTCCGGTCGTCGGCGAGCCTGGCGACGGCCTACGGGGTGTCGGTGACCGGGGCGCTCGTCACGGACACGCTGCTCCTGCTCCTCGTGGTGAAGCCGCTCTGGCACTGGGCGACCTGGAAGCTCGTCGTCGCCGCGGTCGTGTTCGGCGGCCTGGAGCTGACGTTCCTCGCCGGCAACCTGTCGAAGGTCATCCACGGCGGGTGGGTGCCGCTCCTCATCGCCCTCGCGGTGATCACGGTCATGACGACGTGGCGCCGGGGCCGGCAGCTCGTGCAGCAGGAGCGGCAGGAGCGCGAGGGATCCCTCGACGAGTTCATCGAGAAGATCAACACGAAGCACGTGCCGCGGGTCCGGGGCGTCGCGGTCTTCCCGCACCCGAACAAGGACACGACGCCGCTGGCGCTCCGTGCGAACGTCGAGCACAACCACGTGGTGCACAAGCACGTCATCATCGTCTCCGTCATCACGGCGAACGTGCCGCACGTCCCGCACGCGAAGGCCTTCGTCCGCGACGACCTCGGGTACACCGACGACGGCATCGAGCACATCACCGTGAAGTTCGGGTTCTCCGACGACCAGGACCTGCCGCACGCCCTGCACGCGGCGTGCCTGTCCGAGGTGCTCGACCTCGACCCGGACGACATGGCCGAGGCGTCGTACTTCATCTCCCGCGGCGCACTCCGGCCGATGCGTGGCAACCGGGGCATGGTGTCCTGGCGGAAGAAGCTCTTCGTCGGGCTCGCCCACAACGCGGCGGACCCGGCAGCCCGCTTCGGGCTCCCGCCGCAGCGCACCGTGACGATGGGGAGCGACGTCGAGATCTGATGCGGGAGGAGCCCGCTCGGGCTGTCCTGCTCGGGCTGTCCTGCTCAGGCCGTCCGCGACGCCGCGAACGTCTCCGCGGCACTGACAGCGTTCCGCACCGCACGGGCGACGTCCGGCGAGGTCGAGGCGGCTGGCCACGCGATCACGGTCGTCGCGAGCGCGGCGTCGAGCACCGGGACCGCGACGTGCTCCGGCCACTGCAGGGTGCGGCTCGACCGTGGGATGACGATGACGGTCCGCCCGAGGGCGACGAGCTGCGCGAGCTGGGCCTGCGAGCGGACCTCCGGACCCGGACCGTCCGGGTAGGTGCCGTCGACGCGGGGCCACCGGGCGGCGGGCAGGTCCGGCAGGTCGCGCAGGTCGGCGGTGGAGAGCGCCGGCCGTGACGCCAGCGGGTGCGTCCTCGGCAGGATCGCGACCTGCTGCTCGGTCCGCAGGTCCTCGGCGTCGAAGCCGGTCAGGTCGTCGTACGTCCGGTGCATGAGCGCGATGTCCGCCGTGCCGTCGCGGAGGAACGCCGCCTGCTCGTGGACCTCGCCGAACACGACCTCGATCGGCACGGCGTCGGGGTCCGCGTCCTGCACGTCGAGGAACGCCTGCAGGAGCTCGTGGTCGGCACCCGCCTTGACCGCGAGCACGAGGCGGCGCGTCCGGCGTCCCGCCCGCTGGGCTCGCCGACCGGCGGCGGCCACGGCCGCCAGCGCTGGTCCGGCATCGCTGAACAGGACCGTGCCGGCAGCCGTCAGCGTGACGCCGCGGGGGTTCCGCTCGAAGAGCTCCGTCCCGATCCGCTGTTCGAGCTGCCGGATGGCGCGGGACAGCGGCGGCTGGGACATGCCGAGGCGCGCGGCGGCACGGCCGAAGTGCAGCTCCTCGGCCACGGTCAGGAAGTACCGGAGTTCGCGCGTCTCGAGATCGTCCACGCCACGGAGCCTACGTCGCCCGATACCCGCCGGGTATCAGCCGACACCCAACGGGTCTTGGACGGGTGCGTGGGTGCGGACCGAGGATCGGGGCATGACAACAGCAACGACCGCCCTGGTCACCGGGGCGAACAAGGGGATCGGCTTCGCGATCGCGGAATCGCTCGGGAGGCTCGGCCTGCGTGTCGTCGTCGGCGCACGGAACGAGACGGCCGGCTCGGACGCCGCGGCCCGGCTGGCCGCCGAGGGGATCGACGCGACGAGCGTGCGGATCGACGTCACGAGCGACGAGAGCGTCGCGGCAGCGGCACGCGAGCTCGAGGAACGGTTCGGCTCGCTCGACGTCCTGGTCAACAACGCGGGGGTCTCCGGACCGTTCGACCCGGTCACGTGGGGGCAGGACCCGACGACGATGGACCTCGACGACCTCCGGACCGTCGTCGACACGAACGTGTACGGCGTGATCCGGGTGACGAACGCGATGCTGCCGATGCTCCGCCGGTCCGAACACCCGAGGATCGTGAACACGTCGAGCAGCATGGGCTCCCTCGAGCGGCAGCCGGGTCCGGTGATGGGCGTGTACTCGTCGTCGAAGACGTTCCTCAACGGCATCACGGTGCAGTACGCGCGGGCGTTCCAGGACACCCCGGTCATCGTGAACGCCGCGTGCCCCGGGCTCGTCGCGACCGACTTCAACGGGTTCTCCGGCGACCGGACGCCCGAGCAGGGCGCCGCGACGGCCGTCCGGCTCGCGACCCTGCCGGACGACGGGCCCCGTGGCGGGTTCTTCGACGAGGGCGGCGTCGTCCCCTGGTGACGCGCTAGTACGCCGTCGGTCGGTGCAGGGTGGGGACCGTGTCGTGCAGCGGCTCGGTCGCCCATCGTGCGCCGAACGTCCGCTCCCCGGGGTCCAGCCGCAGCCAGAGCAGGTGCGGGGTGTCGACGAACCGCACGGCGACCAGCACCCGTCCGTCGTCGTCGGTGGCGGCGCTCCCCGCGGTCGAACCGTCGACGGCCCAATCGCCCTCGCCGAGGACGGCGTGCACGGCGGAGCCGTCCTGGTGCAGCGTGACCACCCACCGCTCGCCGTCCTGCTCGAGCACCACGGACTCCAGGCCGGGGACCCCGGAACGGGACGCGCGTGCGAACGTGCCGCGAGCCTCCAGGCCGAGCCCTCCGCCGCGCACCGGCGGCAATGCGAGTACGGAAAGGTCGACGGTGCCCGCCGAGCCGTCGCGGTCGATCGCCGGCAGCAGGTGGTCCCAGACCGCGTCGAGGACCGCCTGCATGTCGCTGCTCTGGCCGGTCATCGCGACGACGACGTCGTGCTCCGGCAGCACGACGCAGAACTGGCCGTACGCGCCGTCGCCGCGGAAGCCGTGCCGGGCCATCCAGAACTGGTAGCCGTAGCCCTGGCTCCAGTCCGGGTTCTCCTCACCCGGGTTCGCGACCTGCGTGCGGGTCGCCGCCTCGACCCAGTCCTCGTCGAGGATCCGCTCGCCGTCCCACACGCCGCGCTGCAGGTACAGCTGGCCGAGCTTCGCGATCGACTCCGTCGTGGCGTAGCAGCCACTGAAGCCGAGCTCCTTGCCGTGCTCGTCCTGCTTCCAGGACACCTGCTCGATGCCGAGCGGGTCGAACAGGCGCGGGCGCAGGTACTCCACGAGGGAGGTCCTGCTCGCGCGGCGGACGATCTCTGCGAGCGTGTACGTGCAGGGCTGGTTGTAAGCGAAGACCGTGCCGGGGTCCTCGTCGGGCGGGAGCAGGAGGAAGCCGCGGACGATGTTCGTCGGGTCGATCGCACGGGCCCGGTCGAGGGTCTCCTCGCGGTGGCCGCTCGACATCGCCAGGATGTTCCGCAGCGTCATGGATCGGCTGCGGGCGTCGGTGACCTCGGCGTCCAGCTCGGGGAAGTGGCTGATCACGGTGCTGTCCAGGTCGAGGATGCCCTCGCGGCTCGCGATGCCGACGGCCGCCGCGGTGAAGCTCTTGCTCAGCGAGTACAGCAGGTGCGGCCGGTCGGCGGAGTACGGCGCCCACCACCCTTCGGCGACGACCTGTCCGTGCCGCAGCACCATGAGGCTGTGCGGCTCGACGTCGGGCGCTGCCTCCAGCGCACGGACGAGGGCGTCGATGCCGGAGGCGTCGATGCCGAGGGCGGACGGGGTGCTGCGCGGGAACGTCGTCGTCACGACCCTGAGCGTATCCATCGACACCCTGACATCATCGGGGGAGCGTTCGACCGCCGATCGCGCCGCACGTCAGCGACGTCACCGACAAGGACCACCATGCCCCTCTTCCGATCGTCAGCACCAGAGCCCGTCGAAGCGGTGGCCGGCCCCAGGAAGGCGTGGTCGGACTCGTTCGGCCGGCTCGCGACGCGCTGCCTGCAGGCGATCATCGTGCTCGTCATCGTCGCCGGGATCGTCTTCGCCGCGAGCACGCTCAGCGTCGTCACGATCCCGGTGCTGATCGCGCTCATCATCGCGTCGGCGATGCACCCCGTCGTGTCCTGGCTCCGGAAGCACCGGGTGCCGTCGGTCCTCGCGACGCTGGCGGTGCTCCTCGGGGTGCTCGTCGTGCTCGGGCTCCTCGGCTGGCTCATCGTCGTCGCCGTCGAGAACCAGTGGTCCGACCTGCAGGACTCCGCCGTCGACGGCTTCAAGCAGCTCCAGGGGTGGGTGACGTCGCTGCCGATCTCGATCTCGGACTCGCAGATCAAGGACGCCACGAAGACCGTCACCGACTTCATCACCAGCGCCCAGTTCGGCTCCGGTGCGCTCGCCGGGGCGTCGGCGACCGCGAACTTCCTCACCGGGCTCGTCCTGATGATCGTCGTGCTGTTCTTCTTCCTGAAGGACGGCCCGCGCATCTGGGAGTTCCTGCTCCGTCCGTTCTCGGGCTCCGGTTACGCGCGTGCCCGCCGCGTCGGGGACCGTGTCGTGTCGACGCTCGGCGGCTACGTCCGCGGGACGGCGGCCGTGGCGGCCGTCGACGCCATCGGCATCGGGGTCGGCATCGCGATCGTCGGCGTACCGCTCGCGCTGCCCCTGGCAGTCGTCGTCTTCATCACCGCCTTCATCCCGATCGTCGGTGCCACCGCTGCCGGCATCCTCGCCGCGCTCGTCGCCCTGGTCGCGCTCGGCCCGGTGCAGGCCCTCGTCGTGGTCGGCATCGTGGTCCTCGTGAACCAGCTCGAGGGCAACTTCCTGCAGCCGGTGCTGATGGGCCGGACGCTCAAGCTGCACGGCCTCGTGATCCTGGTCGGCCTGACCGCCGGGACCGTCCTCGCCGGCATCACCGGCGCCGTGATGTCCGTGCCGCTCCTCGCTGCGGCGTGGGGCGCCGTGCAGGTCTGGGACGGCCCGGACCAGCCCGCTCGGATGTGGCGGCAGAAGCGGCCGGAGGACGTTGCCGTGAAGGCGCGCGCCCAACGGTGAATACTGGGCACGTGCGTGAACTCCAAGCGGCCATCGCCGCGGCCCTCGACGTCCAGCCGACCATCGACCCGGCCGAGGAGGTGTCGCGTCGCGTCGGCTTCCTGCGCGACTACCTGACGACGACCGGCGCGAAGGGCCTCGTCCTCGCGATCAGCGGCGGGCAGGACTCGACCCTCGCCGGGCGCCTGTGCCAGCTCGCGGTCGAGTCGCTCCGTGCGGACGGGCACGACGTCTCCTTCACCACGGTGCGCATGCCGTACCGGGTGCAGGCGGACGAGGACGACGCCCAGCTCGCGCTGCAGTTCATCGCCGCGGAGCCGGGCATCACCGTGAACATCGAGCACGGTGTCGACGGGGTCGTCCAGGACACGACCGGCGCCGGCGTCGAGCTCAGCGACTTCGTGAAGGGCAACGTGAAGGCCCGGATGCGCATGGTGGCCCAGTACGCGGTCGCCGGGCAGCGCGGGCTCATCGTCGTCGGGACCGATCACGCGGCAGAGGCCGTGACCGGGTTCTTCACGAAGTACGGCGACGGCGGTGTCGACATCACGCCGCTGACCGGGCTGACGAAGAGCCAGGGACGGCAGCTCTTGGAGCACCTCGGCGCCCCGGCCCGGCTGTACGAGAAGGCGCCGACCGCCGACCTGCTCGACGACCTCCCCGGACAGACGGACGAGGCGAACCTGGGCATGAGCTACGCCGAGATCGACGCGTACCTGCAGGGGCACGACGTCCCGGTGGAGGTCGCCGAGGCGATCGAGGCCCGGTACCGCGCGACCGAGCACAAGCGCCGCGTCCCCGCGACCCCGTTCGACACCTGGTGGCGCGGCTAGCGGGCGCTCGCCGCGGGTGCCGGGCCCTCGCCGCGGGTGCTCTGGCGGGCCCTTTCCCGCGTAGGAGGTCGAAACGCGCGTAGGTGGTCGGTTTTTCCGGCCGCCTACGCGCGTTTTCGCTTCCCATCGCGGCCGTTGTGGGTGGGAAACGTCAGCCGGCGAGTGCGGTGTAGCGCTCGGTGATCGGCGCGCCGAGCGATGCGCGCACGGTTCGGGTCAGCTCGTCCGCCAGGACCTCGTGCTCGCCGGACTCCACGCCGTCGAACACCGCCGTGACGACGTCCTCGGGCGTGTTCTTCGGGGCGTCGACGCCGTCCGTCATCGGGGTGTCGGTGTACCCGAGGTAGGCGCCCACGACCTGCACGCCGTCGCTCGCGAGTTCGAGCCGCGTGGAGTCCGTCGCAGACCAGAGCCCGGCCTTCGAGACGCCGTACGCGCCGCTGCCGGCGAGCCAGCTGAGGATCGACGCGACGTTCACGACCGTGCCGTGCGCTGCGCGGAGCGGGGGTGCGAAGGCGCGCGTGACGAGGAGCGGGCCGATCAGGTTCGTCTCGATCTGCGCGCGGATGTCGTCGAACGGCCCGTCGACCAGGCCGCCCGTCCGCAGCAGACCGGCGTTGTTCACGACCACCGTGACGTCGCTCGCCTCGGCAGCGGCTCGGGTCACCGATGCCTCGTCGGCCACGTCGAGCACCAGGGGGACGATGCGTGCGTCCTCCCAGTCGCGGGGACGTCGCGCTGCGGCGTACACCTTCGTCGCACCGCGCTCGAGCGCCTGCCGCACGAATTCCGTGCCGAGTCCGCCGTTCGCGCCGGTGACGAGGACGATCTGTCCGTTGAGTCCGGTCATGGGGGTTCCTTCCGTCGGGGCGCCGGTCGACGCCGCTGTGAAGGTGATCAATATGACCGGTCGTCTTATTCCCCGGATGAGAAGATCGACCCATGCCCCGAGCCAGTCTCCGCGACGCGATCGTCGACGCCGCAGTCGTCGAGTTCCACCAGCACGGCTACGCCGGGACCGGCGTCGCCGCGATCACGGGCGCTGCGGGGGCACCGAAGGGCTCGTTCTACAACCACTTCCGGTCGAAGGCCGACCTCGCGATCGTGGCGGCCGATCGGTTCGCCGCGGCGTCGCCGATCGGGATGCTCGTCGACGACTCGGTGCCGCGCGCGCTCGATCGCATCACCGGGTACTTCGACGCGATGCTCGAACGGCTGGCCGGGATCGAGTTCCGGTACGGGTGCCTGCTCGGGAACCTCGCGATCGACACCGCGACGGACGAGCCCGACGTCGCGGCGCACGTCGACGGGGTCTTCGACGAGTGGGTCGCGCAGCTCGCGACGGCTGTCCGGCTGGCGCAGGAGCAAGGGGACGTGCCGCGGTCGCTCGATGCCGAACTCGTCGGTGCGCAGCTCGTCGACCTCTGGGAGGGGGCGGCACTCCGTGCCAAGGCGCGACGTGACGGTGCGCTCACCCGGCGCGTCGTGACGGACGGCGTCCGCCGACTGCTCGGCCGCTGAACGAGCGGACGCGCCGGACGCGCGCCGGTCTGCTCACGCGGGGACGCTGGTGTGCCGGTACGCGGCGGCCGGGTGCGACGCGGGGAGCCGAGCCGGGCCTCCCGTCACGCGCTCGCGCAGCGTCTCGCCGTCCGTGTAGCGCTCGGGGAGGCGACCGCGCTCGCGCAGCAGCGGCGTGACGTACGTGCCGAAGTCGCGCACCGTGTCGAACGAGTGGTACTGGCGCAGGTTGATCCCGTCGATGCCGTCGTCGTCGAGCCACCCCTCGATCTGCTCGGTGACCGCCTCCGGCACGCCGGCCGCCCAGAAGGCACCGTTCCACGCCTCGTTCACACGGTCGATGAGTTCACCGACCGTGGCGTCGAGCGCGACCCGGCCGACGAGTCGTTCGCCGCCGTCGACGCCCTCGGCCTCGAGCGCGTCGCGCACCGTGCGGTTCCGCGGGTGCGACAGGGCGTCGAAGGGGACGCTGCCGTGGATGAGCGGGCCCTCCTCGCTCGCGAAGGCCCTGTACTGGGCGACCTTGTCCTCGACCTCGCGCTGGGTCGGTGCCGTGATGACCGCTGCCTGCGTGACGAACTTGACGTCCCCGCGGTCGCGACCGGCATCCTGCGCAGCGTCGCGGACGGCGTCGGCGGTCCGCTGCACGCCGTGCCCGCCGGTGAACACGACCTCGGCGTGCTTGCCGGCGCGGGCGATCCCGGCGGGGGAGCCCGTCGCCAGGAACAGCGTCGGGGTGCGCTGCAGCGAGGGTTCGGACAGGTGCGGGCCGGCGACGCTGAAGTGCTCGCCGACGTGGTCGATCGGGTGCACCTTGTCCGGGTCCGTGTAGACGCCGTTCGCCGCGTCACGGACGACGGCGCCGTCCTCCCACGAGCCCTCCCACAGCTGGTAGAGGACCTCGAGGTACTCGTCGGCGATCTCGTACCGGGTGTCGTGCGGGATCTCCGTGGCGAGCCCGAAGTTCCGGGCGGCGTTCGGCAGGTAGCTCGTCACGACGTTCCAGCCGACGCGGCCGTTCGTCAGGTGGTCGAGCGTCGACATCCGCCGGGCGAAGGCGAACGGCGGCTCGTAGCTCGTGGAGAACGTGATCCCGAAGCCGATGTGGTCCGTGACGGCGGCCATCGCCGGGACGACGAGCATCGGGTCGTTGTTCGGGATCTGGAGGCCCTCGCGGAGTGCGGGCGCCGCGGAGCCGCCGTACACGTCGTACGCACCGAGGACGTCCGCGATGAAGATCGCGTCGAACTGGCCGGCCTCTGCGGTGCGGGCGAGCTCGGTCCAGTACCGGATGTCGTTGTAGCGGTGCCGGTTGTTCCCCGGGATGCGCCAGAGGCCGTGCGTGATGTGTCCGACGCAGTTCATCTCGAACACGTTGAGCAGGAGTCGCTTCGGCATGGGCGCAACGCTACGGAAGGGCTCGCGATGACTGCTCGTTCGTGACCCCGTGTTTCGGGCCAGGTTGGTCAGCGGTCGTCGCGGTGGCGGCCGTCCTGTCGACGGTCGTCGGAGTCGCTCCGCTCGGCGTCCACACGGCCGCCACGGTCCCCGTGCTCGTCCCGGTCGTACTCGGCGTGGGCGTCGCGTTCGGTCTGGTCGTCCTGCTCGGCGCGTGCGGCCGCCTCGTCGGTGCCGTCGCGCTCGACGCGGCGGTCCTGCTCCGCGGTCATGCGCTGCTGCCAGACGACCGCACGGGCGGCGCCGGCGAGGACGTCGTCCACCGATCGGTCGGTCTGCGCGGCGAGTGCTCCGCTGAGGCCGGCGGCGATGGTGCCGCCGGCGGAGGCGAGGCGCTGGACGACCTCCTCCTGACGTTCCGTCAGGGGTACGTCGACCAGGTCGTCCACGGTCTCGCGGATGTTGTCCTCGCTCGCGTCCAGTACGGCTTCGTCACCGGAGTGCAGCGCTGCTGCCTCGCCGACGACGACGAGTCCCAGGCGTGCGGCGTCGTCCTCGGGACGATTGCTTCCGTTCTCGTCGTTCATCGGTGCGACGGTACGCGCGTGCCCGACGTGTCTCCTGGGTCTTCGAGGTACCCCGTCCGGTGCCGACCGTGCTGCCGGCGTCCCCGCTGCCGCTCCCCGACCTGGATGCGCACGGCCGTCGGCGGCACCGGCTGGTCGTCCGACCGGCCGACGAGCACGACCCCACCGCGGGCCGCTGCATCGGCGATCGCTCGGTCGACGACGAGCACGGATGCCGGGTCGAGCTCGCTCGCGGCGTCGTCGAGCGCCGTGACCGCTGCGGCGGCGACGAGCGCCCGTGCCAGGGCGACGCGCTGCTGCTGTCCGCCGGAGAGCTGTTCGGCGAGGTTGTGCCTGACCGCCTCCGGGACCCCGACGGCGTCGAGGGCGGCCGTCACGGCGTCGGCCGGCTCGGGCCGGGAGTGCTCCCGTGCGTGGGCGAGGACGCCGAGTGCGACGTTCTCGGTCGCGGTCAACGCACCGAGGAGGCCGTGGTCCCTGGTCATCGCGGCGGCCAGCGGGTCGGACGCATCGGTCACCCGGACGGTTCCGTCGACCGCGACGTGTGCCGGCACGTCGAGGAGCCGGTCCTGCCCGGCCGCCCAGGTGATCGCGTCCAGGACCGCTGCGAGCGCTGCGGACACCTCGGCGCCGTCCTCGCCGGTCAGGACGAGGACCGATCCTGGTGCGAACTCGCCGTCGACGGCGAGGACCTCGTGGTCGTCCAGCCGGACGACGAACCGGTCGAAGCGGAGCACGGTCACGGAGCCCTCCCGTCGTCGGGCTGGTCGTCGGGCCGGTCGTCGGGCTGGTCGCCGTCGTTCGCGTGGCGCACCCGCAGGCCGCCGGCACCGTCCGGCTCCACGGTGACCAGGGACCCGGTCGGCCAGTCCGCCCGCAGGTGCTGGGGGATGGGGACGGACCCGTCGGCCGCCACCACCGCCCGACGACCGGACCCGGAGTCCTCCTCGCCGACCCGGCCGTCGCGGAGGTGCACCATCCGCTCCATCCGGCGCGCGACCCGCTCGTCGTGTGTGACGAGCAGCACGGCGATGTCCTCGCGAGCGGTCTCCTCGACGAGCAGGTCGAGCAGGACGTCTCGCGCGCGTCCGTCGAGCCGACTGGTCGGTTCGTCAGCGAGGAGCAGCCGGGGCCGCGGAGCGAGTGCGACGGCGAGCGCGGCGGTCTGCCGCTGCGAGGCCGACAGCTCGGCGACGGGGCGGTCGTCGTCGGGCACCCCGCCGGCGGCGAGCACCCGGTCGCCGAGGCTCGTGTCCCGTCCGGCGATGCCGCGCACCGACCACGCCACGTTGGCGCGCGCCGACTCGTGGCCGATCAGGTTGACGTCCGTGCCCTGGAGCATCAGTCCGAGGTCGTCACGCCGGAGGCGCTCCAGGTCGCGTCGGCCGGCGGTCCCGAGGTCCTGGTCCCCGACGGTGACGGTCCCGGCACTCGGACGCATCAGCCCGGCCGCGATGGAGAGCAGCGTCGACTTGCCCGAACCGGAGGGGCCGAGGAGCGCCACCCGCTGCCCGGGTGGGACGGTGAGGTCGATGCCCCGGAGTGCGGCGACGTCGACCTCGGCCTCGCGGTAGACGTGCACGAGTCCGGCAGCGCGGAACGCTGGCGTGGTCACGATGCACCCCCGTCCCTCGCCGGCCGGGCCCCGCTCCTGGCGACGAGCACCGACACGGCGAACGCGATCACCAGGACGGACACCGTGACGACGAGCACGGTGACCGGGCCCACGGGGACGCCCATCGGCGGGAGCGCCTGTGCCCGGAGCGGGAGGCGTGCGGCGGTGAGCAGCGTGGCCGCGGTCCCCGCGATCGCGCCGACGACGGTCGCGGCCGCCGCGGGGAGGAAGGTCTCGAGGAGCAGCGAGCGCCGGAGCGCGCGTCGACCGAACCCAGCGGTGCGCAGCACGCGGGCGTCCTCTCGTCGCGTCCTGGCGCCGATCACGCCGACCCCGGCGACGACGACGAGCGTCAGCGCGAGTGCGGCGCCGGCCACCGGGAGGCCCACGAGCGCCCCGAGCACCGGCGCCGCCCGCTCGGCGCGGGTCTCGGCGTCGGCCAGGGTCCGGTGTCCGGTCACGGTGATGCCGTGCGTGCGCAGTGCAGCGGTGACGCGTGCCGTCGCTCCCGGCGCGACCCAGACCTCGTGGGTGGAACCCCCGCCGCGCGGATCGGTGACCCGTCCGGCCGTGGACAGGTCGACGAGTGCGCCGTCGCCGAGCACGCGGGGGAGCGCCGGCGCCCTGCCGACCACGCGGAGGACGAGGGACTCGCCGTTCAGCCCGATCCCGAGCACGCCGTCCCGCACGCCGGCGAACGGTTGGAGCGCCGTCCCCTTCCCGACGACTGCCGGGAGCGGTTCGGGGGAGTCCCACGGAGCGATGCTCGGGGACCCCTGCCCAGTCGGGTCGAGCCACGAGACACGGAGGCCGTCCGCGTGCGCTCCGATCGTCGCGCTCGGGCCGCCGCTCGGGAGGCTGTTCTCACCGATGCGGTCCCGCCAGCGGTCCGGGTCGAGCCAGGACGACGACACCGCGCGGCCGTCGACGTCGATGGCCGTGACGGTGGCACCGAGACCGTACGGTGTCGACTCGGAGTCGTGGGTCTCGAGCCCGAGCCACACCAGGCGGCACCCGGCGCTGCACGGCACCGCCCCGGCAGGGCTGGTCAGGGTCCCGGCCCGCACACCGCCGAGGTCGACGTGGTGCCACCCGTCCGCCGCCTGGACGACCGCGACGAGGTCGACGTCGTCCTGGTCCGCGGTCTGGAGCGTCTGCGCGGCGGTCCCGTCAGGAGCCCCGACGTCCGCGAGGGTGATCGAGAGCTGCTCGCCGGTGATCCGGAGCGGGCTGTGACCGGAGGGTCGGAGTGATCGTTCCAGCGCGGCGACGTCGCGGCCGCCCCACGCCGGGTCCCACGCGCTGACCGCAGCCAGCCGCGTCGAGTCGAGCGCGACGAGCCGCCCGACGCCGCTGCCGCTCGTGGTCGTCTCCACGGCCATCGCCGACCGACCGCCGGGATCGGCGTCGCGGACACTCCCGACGAACGACCGTCCCGCTCCGACCTCGACGTCGAGGACGGTCGCCGCCCCGAGGACGGCCGCGGCGCGGTCGTCGGCCAGCCGGACGGCCAGGACCGCGGTTTGGCTCGAGGACACCGCGAGTGCGACGCCCATCACGACGACGACGGCGGTCGTCAGCACGGACGGGGTCCTCGCGATGCGGCGGACGACGAGCAGCTCGGTGAGCGACCGCGCCGGTCGGACGGCACGTCGGCGCACGACGGCGACGCCGACCCGGAGGGCGACGACGGCGAGCAGCACGGCCACGAGCGTCGGGGCGAGGAGCGCGACGCCCGGCCCGGAGATGCGGGGCTGGGTCACGACGGCCGCGATGCCGACGACCGCGGCGATCACGGCGACGGCCTGGACGACCGCTCCCGTCCGCGAGAGCGTGCGCGGCTCGGTGACCCGGCGCAGGAGGTCGACCAGCGGCACACGTGCGGCGCGAGCGCTCGCGACGACGAGGGCGACCAACGAGCCGAGGAGCGAGGCCGCGAGGGCGGCGAGCACCGGCGCGCGGAACGGTTCGACAGCGGGCGCATCGGCGCCGAGGAGGAGCGGCGTGCAGGCCGCCGCGAGTGCGAACCCGACCACCGAGCCGGCCGCGGCGCCGACGACGGTCGCGATGACCGGCTCCGCGAGGACGGTGACCAGTCGTCGCCGGGCCGGGAGGCCTCGGAGTCGTGTGAGTCCCCACTCCGCTGCGCGTGCCTGACCGATGCGTCCGGCCACGACACCCTGGGCGAACCACGCGAGGACGATCGCCTGCAGTGCAGCGACCGCGACGATCACCGTGGCGGCGTCGTTGCCGTCGGCCACCCGGTCGACGAGCACGTCGATCCGCTGCTGGACCGAGACGGCCGAGTCCGCTCCCTCGGTCGTGAGCGTCGCGTCGTTCGTCGCACGCACGTCCTCGACGACGGCCGGCACCTCGTCGAGGCGGAGTCCGGGGGCCAGCGTCGTCACGGACCAGACGTCGCCGTCCAGCGTGAGCTCCTCGAAGCCGCCGAGGGACATCACGAGGTCCGGGTCGCCGTCGCCCCCGCTGGCGAACAGCTTGCCGGCGCCCGCGGCGATGCGCCCCACGCGGCTGTCCGGGTCGTACGTGCCCACCACCCGGAGCGTCAGGACCTGCTCGGGGACGGACTGCACGGTGACGCGGAGTCGGGTGCCGGTGGCGACGTCGGAACCGGCGGCCGCGAGCACCTCGTCGGCACCGGACGGGCAGCGGCCGTCGCTGAGCCCGGCCTTCCGGCAGTCGGTCGCGAGCCCGGCGAGCTGCACACTCCTGGTCTGCTGGGGGCGCTGGTCGGGGACCACGTACGACGCCGACGCCGACGACTCGGCCACGACGACACCCGGCAGCCACCTGCGGGCATCGGACGCCGAGGCGGTGGTGGCGACGACGGCCCCCTCAGCCTCGTTCAGCTGGTGGTCCGGGATCTCCGCCGATGCTGCGATGGACGTCCCGCCGATGCCGGCGTCCCGGATCGTGGCGTCGAGGTTCGCCTGCTCGACGGCGCGCAGGAGGAGTGGCGCGAGCACGGAGACCACCGTGGCGACGAGGGCGAGCAGGGCGAGGACGGTCGCGGCGGCCGGACGTCGGCGGATGCTGCGCGACCAGAACACCGGTACCCCCTCGAGCAGCCGGCCTCGTCACCGGCTCCGCGATTGTGGCACAACCGGGCAGCGGGGTGCGGATTCCGGTCAGGGCCCCCGATGGAGGAACCACCGTGCGGCGGCGATGCCCTCCGCCCGCTGGAACGCGCGGATGGTCGGCATGTTCGGCGGCGCGGGACGACCGGCCTTCTCGAAGAACATCCCGGCGAGTCCGGCGAGGACCGCGTCGACCGCCTCCGGTGTCGCGCGCTCGAACACGGGGTGCGTCGCCAGGTGGTGTTCGACGTCGACGTCGTCGCCCTGCACCACGGCGTCGAGCAGGTACGTGAGCGGGTCGAGCCAGTGCGCGCCGATCCCCGCCCACGGCCAGTCGACCACCCACACGATGCCGTCGGCGTCGACGAGCAGGTTGTCCGCACGGCAGTCGAGGTGGACGAGGTGCTCGCCGTCGACCGCCGCGGCACCGGCACGTGCGACCTCGGCGAAGCGGGCGGCGTGGGCGGCGACGTCGGAGGGGACCACGGGGTCGCCGGCCGCCGTCGTGGCGTCGAGCCCGGTCGCCAGCATCCGGTCCCACGCCGCGAACTCCCCGGCGAGGTCCGGTGCGGCGCGCGGCAGGTCGGCGAGCGGGCCGGCCGCGACGGGCAGGGTGTCGAGAGCGTCGAGCACGGCGGTGACGTCGGTGCTGCCGGGGTGTGCACCGTCCACGTCGTCCAGCACCAGGGCGATCCAGTCGTCGTCGTGCACCGAGGCGCGCAGCGTGCCGAGCAGACGGGGTGCCTGCACGCTCGGCGGGATGTGCGCCATCACCGTTGCCTCACGCTCGTGGAAGCCGAACCCGTCCGGGTTCGTCGGGCGCGACAGCGTCTTCACGAACGCCCGCCGACCGGAGCCGGTCGCCACCCGGTCGGCTCCACCGGGGGAGTACCCACCGGCCTGCGACTCGGCCGAGACCACCCGCCCCCCGAGCAGTTCCTCGACCTGCTCCCGCAACGTCGCCGGTACATCGGTCCAGGTCGTCCGCCCCATGGTCGTCGACGCTACCTGAAGGTGTGTTCACCAAACGTGCGCAATGGGAAAGTTTGCATTGGCAGCAAACGTGCTCGTGGTGTAAAGTTGCAGCGTCTGCAAGGTTGACCCGCCGCGCAAGCCCCGGCGTCCCTCGCGTCCACCACGCACCGACGCGCACCGATCCGCCATCAGCACTCCAGAAGGACCCCCATGTCAACTGCCACCGCACCCGTCGAGGTGCAGCGCGGGCGATCATCAGCACCGGCGAGCACGCCGGGCAAGCCGATCATGTCGCACCGCCAGATCCTCCTCGTCATCTACGGCCTCATGGCCGGGATGTTCCTGTCCTCGCTCGACCAGACGATCGTCGGCACGGCGATCCGCACGATCGGCGATGACCTGCACGGACTCGACCAGCAGGCCTGGGTGACGACCGCGTACCTCATCGCGAGCACGATCACCACGCCGATCTACGGCAAGCTCTCCGACGTCTTCGGTCGTCGCCCGCTCTACATCTTCGGCATCGCGGTCTTCATCCTCGGATCGCTGCTGTCGACCATGTCGACGTCGATGATCATGCTCGCCGCCTTCCGTGCCTTCCAGGGCATCGGCGCCGGTGCGCTGATGTCGCTGCCGCTGGCGATCATGGGCGACATCCTCGCCCCGCGTGAGCGTGCCAAGTACCAGGGCTACTTCCTCGCCGTCTTCGGCATCTCCTCGGTCATCGGCCCGCTCATCGGTGGGCTCTTCGCCGGTGCGTCGAGCATCCTCGGTGTCACCGGATGGCGCTGGGTGTTCCTGATCAACGTCCCGATCGGCGTCGGCGCGCTGCTCATGGTCATCGCGTTCCTGCACCTCCCGAAGTTCGGTGACACCAAGGTGAAGCCGCGCATCGACTGGTGGGGCGCCACCTCGGTCATCGTGACCCTCGTCCCGCTGCTCCTCGTGGCCGAACAGGGCCGCACCTGGGGCTGGGGCTCGGCCGGCGCGATCGCCTGCTACGTGACCGGTGCCGTGGGCCTCGTCGCCTTCCTGGTGATCGAGACGCTCATGAAGGACGACGCGATCATCCCGCTGAAGCTCTTCCGCTCCGGCGTGTTCTCGATGGCGACCATCCTCGGCTTCCTCGTGGGCTTCGCGATGTTCGGCGCCATGCTGACCATCCCGCTGTACCTGCAGATCGTGACCGGGCTGACCCCGACCGAGTCGGGCTTCGCCACGCTGCCGATGATCGGTGGCCTGATGATCGCGTCGATCGCCTCCGGTCAGATCGTCGCCCGCACGGGCAAGTACCGCCAGTTCCCGGTCATCGGGACCGCGCTGGTCTCGATCGGCTACGTCGTGCTGACGTTCATGACGATCGACAAGCCGCTCTGGTTCCTGATGATCGGCATGTTCCTCATCGGGCTCGGCCTCGGCCAGCTCATGCAGAGCATCACGCTCGCCTCGCAGAACTCGGTCCAGCCGCGTGACATGGGTGTGGCGACGAGCTCGGCGACGTTCTTCCGCCAGATCGGCGGAACGCTCGGCACCGCGGTGCTCCTGAGCGTCCTGTTCTCGATCATGCCGGCGAACATCGTGCACGCCACGGCCGACAAGCAGAACCTGACCGGTGCGCTCGACGCCGCGCTCAACCCGACCGTCGCGTCGGCGAAGGCCAACCAGGGCGTCATGGACCAGATCTGGAACCCGATCGTCACCCCGATCAAGCAGCAGGTCTCCTCCGGGTTGACCGATGCGACGAGCGCCGCGAAGCAGGCCGCCGACCAGGCCGTCATCCAGCAGGTGACCGCTGCCGTCCAGCAGCAGGTCGCAGCGGGCGCAGTCCCGGCCGCCGCAGCGCAGGGCGTCATCGACCAGCAGGTCGCCGCCGCACTGCCCCAGGCGGAGAGCCAGGCGCTCGCCGCTGCCGCCGACAAGGCGCACGCCACGGTCGAGAACGGCGCGCTGGTCGTGGACTGGTCCGACAAGGCCGACCGCACGTACTGGGTCGACCAGGTCGTCCCCGGCGTCGTGAAGCAGATGGACAAGCCCTCGTCGTCCTCGAGCGGCAGCAGCTCCGACACCAGCGACACGTCCTACCTCAACGGTGCGGCACCGGCGCTCACGCGGCCGTTCATGACCGGGTTCAACACCTCGGCCGTGACCGTCTACTGGGTCGGGTTCGCCGTGATCCTGCTGGCGTTCGTCCTCAGCTGGTTCTTCAAGGCGCCGCCGCTCCGCAAGAGCTCGGCCCTGCAGGAGCAGGCCGACGCCGACGGAACCGCCGACGACCTCGAGGCCCAGGCCGTCGAAGCCGCGAACACGATGGGCTCGCCGACGGCGCCGTCCACCGGTTCGATCCCCGTCCAGGGTCCGCGTTCGGCGAACTAGGCACCATCGGGGCCTCCCGCAGCACTGCGGGAGGC
>JASCOI010000073.1 GCA_029959665.1 Microbacteriaceae bacterium PS02333 | reverse complement strand
GGAGGCTCCCCACCGGACCGGTGGGAGCCTCCCGTCCGCCGTGTGGCCGGCTACGCGCTCGGCGCGAGCGATCCCGTCAGCGCACCGCCGCCGGAGCGGGTGACGAAGCAGGACCAGAAACGGTCGCCCTTGTCCCACGCGGCCTGGTCCGGCGGGTAGACGCCCTGCACCTGGACGTCGCCGAAGCGGGCGGCAGCGGTCAGGTCGAGTCCTGCGGCGGACTGGCACTGCGTCGCCGCCTGGGTCTTCACGGCATCGACGCCGGGGTAGGCGTCGCCGTCGATCGTGCCGCGCGCCGTGAGCTGCGCGGTGTGCTCCGCGCCGCAGTCCACGACGGTGAAGTCCTCGGCCCAGGCGCTGTCGAAGGGCGTCAGGCACTCCCCGCCGGCGAGCTCGTACCAGGGGTGCTGGCCGGGTGCCGCGGTGGAGGACGCGAAGGTGATCGTCGGCGCCGCGGCAGCCGTCGCGGGCGCTGACGGCTTCGTCGACGAGCCGGTCGTCACCTGCGCCGACGCCGCGGCTGGCGACTTGGTCGGCGGGACGGTCTTCTCCTCGATGTTGTTGCCGATGATCCAGCGGCTGAGCAGGAACACCGCGATGAGCATCACGACGATGATCGCGATCGCACCGCCGATGAGGAGCTGCTTGCCGCGCTTGCCCTCGCCGCGGAGGCGCGCGAAGCCCTCGTTGATGAAGTTGCCGCTGTCCGCGTCCGGCGGCACGGGCGGGCCCGCCGTGTACTGGGCGCGGCCGGGCGCCGGTGCATGGGCGGGCGCCCCCATCGCGGGCATCATGCGGGTGCCGGTGTCGTGCGGGTCGTAGCCGGTCTTGCCGAGCTGGTCGACGGCCTGCGTGCCGAAGAGGTCCTTGATGGCGCTCGTGTCGCTGGTCTCGCGGCCGTCCCACTCGGACTGGTCGAGGTCCTGCTCGACGGCCGGCGGGAGGTGCGCGGGGTACTCGTCGGCCCTCGGCGTCGGCACTGCCGGCTCGACGAGCGGCGGTGGCGCGATCGGGGCCGCGTCGTCGACGGCGCCGTCCACCGTGTCGCCGGGGAAGACCTCGCCGGTGCGTGCGGCCTCGTCGGCGAGGGACCAGCTGCCGCTGTCGACGGGGGCGGGTTCGGGTGTGATCGGCACCTCTCCGGAGACCACGTCGTCCTCGGTGTCGTCCGCCAGGTGCCAGGAGCCGGCGCCGAGCGCGGTGGTGTCGAACGAGTTCGTGGTCAGGGTCGTCGGGACCTCGCCGGTCTCGTCGTCGTGGACGGCCCAGTCGAAGGGACGGTCGACGCTCGGACGTTCCGAGGCGTCCGAGCCCTGGATGCGGAGCAGGTCGGTGAAGCTCGGGGGCTCCTGGGACGACGGGAGCGTGTTCTCCACGCCGACGGGCTGCTGGACGACGGGACCGGTCGGGGCAGGCGTCGACCCGGTGGCACGGCCGAGCCAGTCGACGTCGTCGCGGCCTTCGCCGCGGGGGTCCGTCCGGCGTCGTTCGTCCTCGATCGCCCGGGTCTCGGCGGCTCGTTGCTCGCGGTTCGCCTGCGCGGTCGGCAGCTGGATCGAGCTCGGGTGCGGCGCGGTCGACGTCGGGGGCACGGCGGCGGCCGGCGGGATGCGGCTGCCGAGGAGCGAGCGGTCCGGGTCGGACGTCGGCGGTGCAGGCCGGGACGGCGCCGCGAGCTGTTCCGGCATCGAGATGGCCTGGGTGGCGTCCTCGTCGTAGGGCGCCGACGGGGTGGTCGGGGCGGGCTCGGCCGGTGCGGGCTCGGCCGGTGCGGGCTCGGCCGGCGCCGGTTCCTCGGGCGTGAAGGGCGCCGGCAGCGGCGCACCGGGCGCGGCGGCGGCGCGCGCCGCCGCGCGACGCGCGCGGCGCGAGGGCCACTCGTCGGCCTTCCGCGGCGCACCGAAGATGTCGGCGGCACTGCGGAGCCCCGTGAAGCGAGCGTCCGGGGCGGACGCGGGACGAGCCTCCTGGCCGTCTGCCCCGGTGTCGGGGCCGCCGGTCTGGTCGGGCTCGCGCGCGTCGTCCGGACGCTCCTCGGTCACGCGGACAACCCCAGGTCGGCCAGTCCGATCGCCGCGAAGTACGGGTACCCGGCGGCCTCGATCTTCTCCTTCGCGCCGGTGTCGCGGTCGACGACGACGGCCACCGCGGCGACGATCGCGCCCTCGCGCTCGAGCGCCTCGGCGGCCTTGAGCGGCGAGCCGCCGGTGGTGGAGGTGTCCTCGAGGACGATGACGCGCTTGCCGCGGAGGTCGGGGCCCTCGACCTGCTTGCCGCGACCGTGGTCCTTCGGCTCCTTGCGGACGACGAAGGCGTCGTACGTGCCACCACGGGCGGCCGCCTGGTGGAGCACGGCGCTCGCGATCGGGTCGGCGCCCATGGTGAGGCCGCCGACGGCGGAGACGTCGGGGACCTCGGCGATGAGGTCCGTCATCACCTGTCCGATGAGCGGCGCCACACGGTGGTCGAGGCTCACCTTGCGGAGGTCGATGTAGTACGTCGCCTTCTTCCCGCTGGTCAGGGTGAAGTCGCCGTGGAACACCGCCTCGGCCGTGATGTGGTCGATCAACTGCTCGCGCGCGTCCGTCACAGCGCACAAGGGTAGCCCGTCCGGGCCGCGCAGCGCTCATCCAGCCTGCACGGACGGTCAGGCGTCCGTCCGTTCGTGCAGGGTCGGCGTCGGTACGATCCGGGTATGTCCCTCGATGCACCGGCGCGCCGAGCGGTCGGGGCATCCCGGTTCCGCGGCCTCGCCGGTGCGCTCGGGCGCGAGGCGATCGGGGCGCTCGTCGCGGTCGCGCTCGCCCTGATCGCGCTGCGGCACGTCCTGTCGACGGCCAGGGTCACGCTGCTCTGGTACGACGGCGACTCGGTGCTCCTGCCGATGGTGGTCCGGTCGATGCAGCTCGGCCAGCCGTTCGAGTGGGCGATGTCCCCCGCACTGTTCTTCTTCCCGGAGCTGCCCGTCTACCTGGTCTGCGCCGCCGTCACCGCGACCCCGCAGCAGGCGCTGGCCCTGAACGGCGTGCTCGTCCTCGTGGGCGTCTACGCGCTCATGCGGGCGGTGGCGAACGAGCTCATGCCGTCCGCGCGACGCTCGGCGCGCATCGCGGTGTCGACCCTCGCGGTCGGGTTCCTGACGCTGCACGTGCTCACCGAGTCCTCGGCGTCCGCGACCTCGCTCGAGCTCGCGTCCCTGCTGCTCACGACCACGTACTACTACGGGGTCGTCCTCGCACTCCTCGCCACGGCGGCGCTCGCGCTCCGGGCGATCCGGGTCGGCCGTGCGTCCGTCGCCGTGCTCGTGACGCTCGGGCTCGTCGCCGCGTGCACCACGGCGTCGAACCCGCTGTACGTCCCGTGGTCGGGCGCCCCGCTGGTCGTCACGCTGCTGCTCCTCGGTGTCGCCCGTCGGCTGCCGTGGCGTCCCGCCCTGTGGCTGTCCGGGGTCGTCGTCGCGGGCTCCGTCGTCGGGTACCTCTTGCGCATCCCGCTGCGACCGTTCGTCTCGCTCGACCCCTCGACGTACGTGCACCCCGAGCGCGCGGCGACGACGCTGGGGTTCTTCGCGTCGCTCACCGATGTCCGAGCGGCGACCGCGCTCGGCGACGCCGGGCTCGTCCTGATGCTCGTCGGGGTGCTGCTCGCCGTCGGTGGCACGGTCTGGGCCTGGCGGGTGCGGACCTCGCGCACCGTGCTCGTCGCGTCGCTCCTGCCGCTCGTGACGATCGTGGCCGTGTCCGTCGGGGTCGTCGTCGCCGGGTCGGAGACCCCGCGCTACCTGGAGCCCGTCGTCGTCGCCCCGCTCCTGGCACTCGTCGCGGTCTGCGAGCTGACGCGGACCGCGGTCAGACGGACCCGGGTGCACCAGCCGCTCCGTGGCGTCCGCGTGACGCTCGCCATCGGCGCGGCGATCGTCATCGCCGCGGGTGTGGCGATGGCGCCGTCGACGCTCCGGGGGGTGCGCACCGCGGCGTACGACCCGGCGACCTGCCTGGACCACTGGGCCGGTGGACGGGACGTCGTCGGCGTCGGGCAGTTCTGGACCGTGCGTCCGCTCGCCGCCTACTCGTCGGAGAACGTCGGGCTGCTCCAGGTGCGCGACACGTTCCAGACCTACCCCTGGCTCGTCGACCTCGGTGCATACCGCGATGCGCAGCCGACCTTCGTCGTCGTGGGATCCGGGGACGTCTGGTCCACCCCGGTGGAGGACTCCCTCGGACCGCCGGTGTCGGTGACGCACTGCACCGGCTTCGACATCTGGGACTACGCCGGCACGGCCGGTGCGACGACCCTGCAGCAGGACGTCGTCGGGAGTGCCGAGACGATCCTGCGCGACCGCGGGTTCTGACGAGAGTTCTCCACAGCGGTGCGTCGGCTTCGCGTCATCCCTGTACGGATGTATAGGCTCGCCTTCGATGACTCGTCCCGCCCCACGCCCCACGCGCTCCCGCGCCGCCCTGCGTCTGCGCTCGGCGGTGACCGGGTCCGCCCTGCGTCTGCGCCTGGCGGTGACCGGGTTCGCCCTGCTCGGGCTGACCGGCACGCTCGTCCTCGACGCTCCTCCGGCCAGCGCGGCGACCTACCCCTCGTGGGACGACGTCCTCGCCGCCCGCGGGCAGGAGTCGGCGAAGAACGGCCAGATCGCCGACATCCAGGACCTGATCGGGCAGCTCGGGGCGAAGGCCGACGCCGCAGTCGCCGAAGCCGAAGCACGCGGCAACGAGTACTCGGTCGCGCAGCGGAAGGCCCAGCGCGCCGCTGAGAAGGAACAGACGCTCCGCGCGGACGCCGAAGAGCACGCCGAGATCGCCGAGCAGAGCGCCGCGCAGGCCGGGCGGTTCGCCGCGCAGATGGCCAGGTCCGGGGGTGCGGACGTCACGACGAGCGTGCTCACCGGTGGCGAGGACGCCCGTGACCTGCTGTACGACCTCGGCGCGCTGAGCAAGCTCTCCGAGCAGGCCGAACGCGTCGAAGCCGCGGCCACCGCCGACGCCGCCGTCGCCCGCGCGCTCTCCGGGCAGGCCGACCGCGCCGCGCTGGCGCTGGCCGACCTCGCGAAAGCGGCAGAAGAGCGCATGGCCGAGGCGCAGGCGGCATCCGACCGTGCCCAGGTGGCCTACGACGAGCAGCAGGACAACAAGGCGCGACTCGAAGCACAGCTCGCCACGCTGAAGTCCGGGCGCGTCCGCACCGAAGCCGAGTTCGCCAAGGGCGAGGCCGAGCGCAGGGCAGCCGCGGAGCGTGCGGCCCGTGAAGCCGCGGCGGCAGCGGCACGTGCGGCAGCCGCGGCGAACAGCGGCGGCGGGTCGGGTGGCGGCGGCGGTGGCGGTGGGGCCGTCGGGTCGGGCTCCGGCAGCGGGTGGGTCCGTCCCGCCGGCGGCTGGATCACGAGCTCGTACGGCACACGTGTGCACCCCATCACCGGCGCGACGAGCTTCCACGACGGCATCGACCTCGGCAGCGGCTGCTCGACGGCGATCGTCGCCGCGTCGGCCGGCACGGTCGAGTACGTCGGGTGGTACGGCGGGTACGGCAACTACGTGCGGATCAACCACGGCAACGGCGTGAAGAGCGCGTACGGCCACATCGTCAGCGGCGGGTTCCGGGTGTCTCCCGGGCAGCAGGTCGCCGCGGGGACCCTCGTCGCGCTCGTCGGGTCCACGGGCAACTCGACCGGGTGCCACCTGCACTTCGAGACCCACGTGGGCGGCGGCACCACCAACCCGGTGCCGTTCATGGCTGCGCGCGGGGTCGGCTTCTAGCGGTCCGGACGCCGCGAGGTCAGACCTCGTCCTCGTCGAGGTTCCAGAGGGCGCGGTACCAGGCCGTCCGTTCCGCGTCGAAGGGGATGCCGTAGGCCTCGTGGAACAGCGACTCCCACCCGGGACCGTGGTTCCACCCGAGCGCCATCGTGGCGACGGCGATGTCGGCCCAGCGGTCGGCGACGCCCAGGGAGCCGAGGTCGACGTGCCCGTACCAGCGCCGGTCGGCCCCGATGAGGGTGTTCGGCGTGCAGGGGTCGCCGTGGCACACCACCGTGCGGTCCGACGCAGGCTCGGACCCGAGTGCCTCGGGATCGGACCCGGCCGCACGCGCCCGCGCCGTCCGGTCGGCCGTCGACCACGCGAACGGGCAGCCGTCGACCGGCAGCGTGTCGTGCATCGCGCGGAGGCCCTCCCCCACGGCGATCACGGCGGTCCGGGGTTCGTCGCGCCATCGAGGGTCCACGGCGCTCCACCCCGGTAGCGCGCGGGTCCGGAGCCAGGCACCGTGCTCGTCCGCGTCGTGCTCGACGACCTCCGGCACGCGGAGCCACCGGCCGGCCCAGGTCAGGCGTGCCGCTTCGGACGCGATCCAGGCCGCGTACTGGGTCGGGACCCACTTGACGTACTCCTCGGCGGACCCGACGCTCCCGTCACCCCCGATGCGGAACGTCTTCCCGCCGATCTCGTTCACCCACACGGGGACGGCCCGTCGGTCGCCGACGATCCGGGCGACGGGGTCCGGCACCGTGACGGGGGCGTCGGGGATCTGCGATCCGAGGGAGCTCATCGTCAGTGCACGCGGTCCGGCCGGGACGACCCCGATCCCCCGCGCGCGATCTGCAGGAGGACGGGCAACCGCTCGCCGAGCAGGGCGTCGAGGTCGGTGACGATGTCCTCGACCCGGTCGGCGATCTCCCGCGGCGATGCGCCCTTCCGCGGGCGGACCTTGATGCGCAGCGCGCGGCGGCGACGCACACGGTAGACGTCGACCGCGAGCGACGCGACCTGCGGCAGCTCACCGATCGCAGAGGACAGCGCGTGCTGGACGGCAGCGGCGTCGATGCGGACCTCGCCGGGGAGACCCTCCGCGGCCCCGTCGTCCTCGACCACGGTGCCGACACGGCCTCCACCGAGCGTCGTGAGGACGATCAGCGCGAGCACGCCGAGCACGACGGCCCCGCCGAGCACCCACGCCCATGCGGTGATCGAGGCGTCGCGGGATGCGTCCGCACCGAGGTCGCCGAGCGACGCGCGGGCCTCCTGGTGCCAGAGATCGGAGGCCTGCGGGACCGTCTGCACGAGTACGGTGCCGAGTCCCCCGACGAGCAGTGCCAGCCCGACGAGGACGAGGGCGATGCGCCCGAGCACCCGGTTCGTGGCGTTCATCCGTCCACCCGTCCGGTCGGCTGGACACGGACACGAGCGGCGATGGGCGGCGTGGTGTCGATCTCCGCGAACTCGCGCTCGACGGCGTCGGTCGCAGCGACGGCCGGCACGTCAGCACCGGCAGCGGGACGGAGGACGACCTCGACGGTGCGACGGCCGACGGTTCCCACGGCCGCGTCGGGGCCGAGACGTGTGGCGCTCCGCGCAGCGCGTGCGGCCGCGGAGGCGAGGACCTCGTCGTCCACGACGATCGCGAGCCGCCTGGACGACATCGTGTGGCGGGGGCGTCGCTGCGGCAGGATCCCCTGCAGCAGGAACACCAGGCCGATGACCGCGACGACGGCACCGGTGACGACCACGATCGCGTCGACGAGTCCGCGTGGTGCACGGGCGGCACCGTCGACGACGGCACGGGGATCGATCCCGAGGACGTTCTGGTCGAGGAACACCAGCGCAGCGGCGAACACGGCGGCTGCGGCGACGACCAGCGCGACCAGGACGGCGACGACCACGCTGCCCGACCGCGAGACGTGGGTCTCGCGCCGCAGGACGCGGCGGTACACGGCGTCGTGCTCCCCCGACGGCGACGACGTCGTCGACGACCCCGACGACGAAGCCGGCGGCTGGATCGAGCTCATCGGACCCTCCTCGGGGCGTCGACGACCGACGACGCGAACGTGATGGTGACCCGCTCGACCTGCCGCCCGGTGATGGTGTCCAGGCGCTCGGCGATGGTCGCCCGGGCCCGGTGCGCCGTGCGGACCACCGGTTCGTCGGGCACCGCGTGGGAACCGAGCACCGGAACCGCGAGCGGGGCGGTGATCTCGACCGCCAGCGATCCGCGACCGTCGTCGGCGACCCGGGCACGGACCTCCCGGACGGGTGTGCGGAGCGCTTCGGCCGCGACTGCCTGCGCGGTCCGGACCAGCGCCGTCGTGCCGATGCGGTCGTACCCGGCGACGCGCGGCATCGTGACCGCACGGGACGGCGTGGTGCCGGACGGGGCGATCGGCGGCTCGTCGGCCGCCGGACTCACGACGAGCTCCGGCGTCCGCGCAGCACGTCGAGCAGGCGTCGGAAGTCGATGTCGCCGGTGACGATCCGCGCCACCACTCCGCCGACGATCATGAAGACGGCCACGACGACGAACGCCCAGAATCCGAGCGTGACGGCGACGATCGCCAGCAGGGCGCCGACCCCCATCCCGACGACGGTGGCGTTCACCGGACGCGACCCTCCGCCTCGTCGGGTGCGCCGTTGAGTGCCGGGATGTTGACGTCGTTGATCGCGATGTTGACCTCGGTGACCTCGAGGCCGACGAGCTCGGTGACGGCCTTCGTCACGGACGCGCGGACGGCGGACGCGACCTCCATCATCGGCGTCGGGTAGTCGACCACGATCGTCAGGTCCACGGCGACCTGGGTCTCGCCGACCTCGACGCGGACGCCCTGACCGAGGGCGCTGGAACCGATGGCGTCGCGGATGGCACCGAAGGCACGCGCTGCGTTGCCGCCGAGGGCGTAGACACCCGGGACGTCACGGGCGGCGATGCCCGCGATCTTCGCGACGACCTGGTCGTCGATGATGGTCTTGCCGGCGCTGGTCACCTGCGTGGTGACGCTGCCGGTGGTCGGGCTCCCGTCGACGCGGTTCGTCGTCGATGCCATGGTCGTGCTCCTCACGCTCCGTGCGATGTCCTGTTCCCAGGGAACACCATCGTGCCGCACGCCGCCCGACCAGCGGCATCCCCGCATCGCCCGCACCGCGCCGTCGGTCGCGACCGGTAGGTTCGACTCCATGCGCGTCGCGACCTGGAACGTGAACTCCGTCCGCACCCGAGTCGGCCGTGTCGTCGACTGGCTCGTCCGCGAAGACGTCGACGTCCTCGGCATGCAGGAGATCAAGTGCAAGCCCGAGCAGTTCCCGGTCGAGGCGTTCGAGGCCGCCGGCTACCAGGTCGAGGCGCACGGCCTGAACCAGTGGAACGGCGTCGCCTTCGCCAGCCGCCTGCCGATGGCCGACGTCACCCGTGACTTCCCCGGCCAGCCCGGCTTCCTCAAGGGGCACGAGGGTCCTGACCTCCCCGTCGAGGCCCGCGCGATCGGCGTCACCGTCGACGACGTCCGGCTCTGGAGCCTGTACGTCCCGAACGGCCGCGAGGTCGGTGACCCGCACTACACGTACAAGCTCGACTGGCTCGCGCAGCTCGCCGACCGCACCTCCGAATGGCTGCAGGCCGACCCCGACCTCAAGCTCGCGCTCATGGGCGACTGGAACGTCGCACCGCTCGACTCCGACGTCTGGGACGTCTCCGTCTTCGAGGGGCACACCCACGTCACCGAGCCGGAGCGCGCCGCCTTTCGCGCGTTCGAGGAACGGGGGCTGCAGGACGTCGTCCGCCCCCTGGTGCCCTCCGGTTACACCTACTGGGACTACAAGCAGCTGCGGTTCCCGCGCGGCGAGGGCATGCGCATCGACTTCGTCATGGGATCGCAGGGGTTCGCCGACGTCGTCACGAGTGCGTCCATCCACCGGGACGAGCGGAAGGGCGACGCCCCGAGCGACCACGTGCCGGTCGTGGTGGACCTCGACCTCGAGACGTCCCTCGACGACGACCGCCCGATGATCTTCTGACGCGCGGCGCGCTCGCGCGCGGCGCGCTCGCGCCGCGCCGTCCCGACCTGCCGTGCCGACCTGCCGTGCCGACCTGCCGTGCCGACCTGCCGTGCCGACCTGCCGTGCCGACCTGCCGCACCCGGGGTTCCACAACCCGCCGCTCAGGTTCGCCGAGGTTCCGCAACTCGCCGTTTCGTCCGCTCGAGATGCCAGAATTTCGGAACCTCGACGCGACCACCCGCCGACTCCACAGCGTGCGGCCGGCGCGCTACGGGTGCAGGAGCGCGGCGATCGCGACGAGCACCGGGACGGCGCCGAGCGTCGAGATGAGCACCACGTCACGGGCGACGGGCACCGCCGCGTCGTACCGCTGCGCGTAGTTGAACACGTTCTGCGCCGCGGGCAACGCCCCGAGCGTCGTCAGGACGAACACCTGCTGGGCGTCGAGCCCGAACACGAACCGGGCGAGCACGAACGCCACCGCCGGCATCACGACGAGCTTGATCGAGGACGCCACGATGACGTCCGTCCGGATCGCCTGGTCGCGGAGGGGTGCCGCACCGTGCAGGCTCATCCCGAACGACAGCAGCACGAGGGGCACGGCGGCGGCACCGACGAGCGAGAACGGCTCCAGTACCGGGTCCGGCAGCTCGATCCGGAAGGCGGAGAACACCAGCCCGGTCAGCGAGGCGATGATCAGCGGGTTCGTCACCGGCCCGAGCACCCGACGTTTCCACCCGCCCCCTGATGCCGTCGCGGTGTCGAGCACGGTCAGCGCGATCGGGGCCATCACGACGAGCTGCAGCAGGATGACCGGCACGACGGCGGTGGCCTGCCCGAGCACGTACACGGCGACCGGCAGGCCGATGTTGTTCGCGTTGACGTAGCTGGCAGCGAGCGCCCCGACGGTGGTCGTCGTGATCGACCGCCGCAGCACCAGGGCGAACACGAGCGCCGTCCCGACCGCGACCAGCACGGCACTGAGCAGCGACACCCAGAGCATCGGCGACACCAGCGACGCGATGTCCGCCGTGGCGATCGTGTGGAAGAGCAGGCACGGCATCAGCACGAAGAACGCCAGGCGGCTGATCACGAACTGGGCGTGCGGCCCGAGGAGCCCGATGCGCCCGACGACGTACCCGGCCGCGATGATCGCGCCGATGATCGCGAAGCCGATCAGAACGCCACTCATCACCCCCATCCTGTCAGTCCCGCGGCGGCCCCGCACCGGGCGCGGCAACGAGTGCGGGGCCGCTCGACATGTGACGTCGTACAGGCCGGAAATGCGAACGCATCGAATACCGTTGACGGCATCATGACCAACGCCACGACGCTCACCCGATCGACCGACTCGAGCCAGCCGCTCGTCCCGCTCCTCGAGGAACGGTGGAGCCCCCGCTCCTACGACGAGAGCGCGACGATCTCCGACGAGCAGCTCGACGCCGTGCTCGAGGCCGCTCGATGGGCCGCGTCCGCGAACAACTTCCAGCCCCGCCGGTTCATCGCCGGTCGTCGTGGCACCGACACGTTCCGCACGATCAACGAGAACCTCATCGGCTTCAACGCCGGGTGGGCCTTCCGCGCGAGCGCCCTGGTCGTGGGCATCCTCGAGACGCAGAGCGAGGACGGCGACGTCCGCCGCTTCGCCGAGTACGACCTCGGCCAGGCAATCGCGGCGCTGACGGTCCAGGCGCACGCCGAGGGCCTGCACGTGCACCAGATGGCCGGCATCGACGCCGCCGGCCTCGCCGCCGCATTCGACCTGCCGGAGCGCTTCGTGCCCTTCACCGTCACGGCGATCGGCACCGTCGCGGACCCGTCGCAGCTCGAGGAGAAAGCTGCCGAGCGCGAGGTCGCGCCGCGCACCCGCATCGCCCTCGACGAGGTCATCCTCGTCAAGGAGTAGCCACACCAGCAGCACGACCGCGGCCGGGATCCTCATGAGGATCCCGGCCGCGTAGTATGTACAGACATGCAGCCCGAGATGAACTTCTACACCCGCAAGTGGGTCCGGCCGGAGGACCTCAACGCGAACGGCACGCTCTTCGGCGGCAGCCTGCTCCGTTGGATCGACGAAGAAGCCGCGGTGTACGCGATCATCCAGCTCGGCAACGGCAAGGTCGTCACCAAGTACATGTCCGAGATCGAGTTCGTCTCCTCGGCGAAGGAGGGCGACATCGTCGAGATCGGCCTCGTCGCGACCCGGTTCGGCCGGACCTCGCTGACGATGCGGGCCGAGGCGCGGAACCTCTTCACGCACCGCAGCATCCTCACGATCGACGAGGTCGTGTTCGTCAACCTGGACGTCGACGGCAACCCGATCCCCCACGGCTACACGGAGATCACGTACGCCCGCGACCGGGTTCCCGCAACGATCCACTGATCCCCGCAGCACTGAGGATCGGGGACATGTCGCATGACAGAATCGACGGCATGACCGCACCACGTCTCGTCGCGTTCGACCTGGACGACACCCTCGCCCCGTCGAAGTCCGCGCTCGACCCGCGCATGCTCGACACCTTCGCCGCCCTGCTCGACGTGGTCCCGGTCGCCGTGATCAGCGGCGGCAACTTCCACCAGTTCGAGCAGCAGCTCGTGACGCCCCTGCGACACCGTGACGGTCTCACGCTCGACGACCTGCACCTGCTCCCCACTTGCGGCACGCGCTACTACCGCTGGTCCGACGACGACTGGGCGCTGCAGTACGCCGAAGACCTCACCGACGCCCAGAAGCAGCAGGCGCTCGTCGCCGTCGAGTCCCAGGCGAAGGCCGCCGGCTACTGGGAGTCCGAGACCTGGGGCGCCATCCTCGAAGACCGCGGTTCGCAGATCACGTTCTCCGCGCTCGGCCAGGCCGCGCCGGTCGCAGCGAAGAAGGCGTGGGACCCGACGGGCGCCAAGAAGGACGACCTCCGGCGCCGCGTGCAGGCCGAGCTCCCCGATCTCGAGGTCCGTTCCGGCGGTTCCACCAGCATCGACATCACCCGCAAGGGCATCGACAAGGCGTACGGCATGCAGCGCCTGGCCGAGCTCACGGGCATCGCGCTCGACGACATGTTGTTCGTCGGGGACCGCCTCGATCCAGAGGGCAACGACTACCCGGTGAAGGCGCTCGGCGTCCCCTGCCATGCGGTGGAGGGCTGGGAGGACACCGACGCGTTCCTCACGGACCTGATCCCGACGCTCGGTCCCGCCCGCGCCTGACGGCGCGGCCCGTCCCGGCCCGGACAGGAGGCACGGGGCGGCCCCGTCCGCCCCGCGCGCGTCTCGCGATCGAGTGCGCAGACGTGGTCACCCGATCGGCACGCACGTCGCCACTTCCGCGCACTCATCGCGGCGCGCGCGACCGCGGAACGTGCGACCGCGCCCACGTGCGATCACGCGCCATCCCGGACGGGAGGCACGGGTCGGCCCCGTCAGGACAGGCTGCGGACCGCCTCGACGAACGCCCGGATCTTCGCCGGGTCCTTGACGCCGCGCTCGGACTCGACACCGCTCGACACGTCGACGCCGTCGGGGTCCAGGCTCTCGACCGCAGCGACGACATTCGCCGGCGTGAGGCCGCCCGCGAGGATCCACGCTTCGTCGACCTTGCCGATGACGGACGCGGGGTCGATGAGCCGTCCGCTCCCGGGTACCGCGGCGTCGAGCAGCAGCAGGTCGTGGTCGTACGACGCCCGTTGTTCGTCGGACTCGGCGAGGTAGGCCTCCGCCGACACCGCCCGGATCGTGAAGAACCCGGCGTCCCGGGCACGCGCGAAGTCCGTCGCCGACTCGCCGCCGTGCAGCTGCAGCGTCGTGAGGCCCACCGCTGACGCGATCCCGACGATCTCGTCGATCTCCTGGTCGCGGAAGACCCCGACGGCGTCGATCCCGTCCGGCACCCGCTCGACGAGATCCTTCGCGAGGTCGGCGGTCACGGTCCGGGGGCTGCCCGCCGCGAAGACGAACCCGACCGCGTCGGCGCCGGCGTCGATGGCGGCGTCCACGGTCTCGGGCGTCGACAGGCCGCAGATCTTGATCCAGCGCTGGTCGGTCATGCAGTCCATCCTGCACGAAACGACAGCCGTGCGGGTGCGCCGACGGCGATCAGTGGAGCGTACCGGCGACGTAGCTCAGGCCGCACGCGAGCAGCACCGCGACGGCCGCGAACGATCCGGTCAGGATGTTCCGCCGGCGCCACCGCTTGACGGCCACGAACGTGCCGCGCTTGGCGTGCCGGTGTGCTGCCCGGTGCATCCGGTGGTCGCGCTTGTGGGCGGTGCGGGTCGGGCCGAGCGGCACGGGCCCGGTGACCTGCACCGATCCGCCTCGGAGCGCGCGGGCGACGGCGACGGCGGTCGGTCGACGAGCCGGGTCACGGTCGGTCATGCGCAGGAGCAGCTCGCGCCACTCCGGTCCGACGGACTCCGGGACCTCCGGGCTGTTCCGGAGTCGAGCGAGTGCGGCCTCGACGAGGGTGCCGGAGTACTCCTGGTGCCCGGTCAGGGCCTCGAGCAGGACGAGCCCGAGGGAGTACACGTCCGTCGCGAAGCTGATCGGCTCGCCGGCGACCTGTTCGGGGCTGAGGTACGCCGCGGTGCCGATGATGGTGCCGTCGTTCGTCAGGCGCGATCCGTCGACGAAGTGCGCGACGCCGAAGTCCGTCAGCTTGACCGTGCGGGCGAACCCGGACGAGCCCTCGTCGCTGATGAGGATGTTGGCGGGCTTCACGTCGCGGTGCACGATCCCGCGGGAGTGCACGTACGCCAGCGCGTCGGCGAGCTGCGCGCCGAGGTCGGCGACCTCGTAGTTGTGCAGCGCGCCCTCTGCCAGTCGGCGGAGCAGGGTCGTGTCGGCGATGAGCTCCATCACGATGTACCGGTGCGGGCCATCCGAGAACTCGTGCGTCCCGGCGTCGTAGAGCGGGATCAGGCCGGGGTGCGAGAGCATGCTGAGCAGCCGGATCTCGCGTTCCTGGCGGACCCGATCGGCCGTCGTCATGGCCTGCGGCGTCGCGAAGAGCTTCACGGCGACCAGTCGGTAGGTGTGCTCGTCGCGGGCTTCGTACACGGATCCCATGCCGCCCGTACCGATGAGCCGGGACAGCCGGTAGCGGCCGGAGAGGATGGTCTCCGTCCGTCCGTTGTCGACAAGGGTCATCGTGCGGTTCGATCCGTCGGGAGCCAAGGGAAGCGAAGGTTGCTCGCGAGGTGACTCGGGCACTACGGTACGCGCGAACGGCATCGAAAGTGCGGCTGTTATGACTTCGTGACGAGGGGTACATCCCTGAGTTCATGCGGATGCATCGGGGTCTACCCTTTGCGGGACACCACCAAGGAAGGACCTGTCATGGCGCTGTCGAAGGGCGACGAGGTGCACTGGAACACCTCGCAGGGGAAGACGACCGGAACGCTCGTGCAGAAGCGTGTGAGCGACTTCGAGTTCGACGGGCAGCACTTCAAGCCGACGGACGACGACCCGTACTGGATCGTGGAGTCCGAGAAGACCGGCAAGCGCGCTGCACACAAGGAGTCGGCGCTCACGAAGGCCTGACGCGGTTCAGTCCTCTGCGGGCTCGGCGCGACGACGGCCACGCTCGGCACCGATGGCGCGCGCGGCACGACCCCGGCGGATCCGCCGCACGACGAACACGACGACGACCCCGGCGATCGCCGCGTACATCCCACGGTCGATCCACTCGGTGTAGCCCTCGATGCGCTCGTACTGCGTGCCGAGCGCCGCGCCGCCGAGCACCAGCAGGCTGTTCCAGACGCCGGAGCCGATGATCGTGAACAGCGAGAACGACCAGAGGTTCATCCGGTCGGCCCCCGCCGGCAGCGAGATCAGACTGCGCACGATCGGGACGAGCCGCCCGAACAGGACGGCGCTGCGACCGTGCCGGTGGAACCACGCGGCGGCCTTGCGGAAGTCGTCCTCGTCGACGAGCGGGAGCTTGCCGAGCCAGCGGACGGTCCGGTCGAACCCGATCATCCGGCCGAGCCAGTAGAGCACCAGTGCCCCGACGTAGGAGCCGAGGGTCGCGAGGACCAGGACGAGCACCAGGTTCATCCGCCCGGCACCGGCGAGGAACCCCGCGAGCGGCAGGATGACCTCGGACGGGATCGGCGGGAAGACGGTCTCGACGAAGAGCATCAGCGCGACGCCCCACTCACCGAGCATGTCGATGAGCTGGAGCACCATCCCCGACAGCCCACCCATCTCGGCGTCAGGAGAGGACGTGGCGGCGGCGAGGGCAGTCGTCATGCCGCAATGGTTCCTGAGTGTCCTGACAGGCAGCAGGACGTGACCTGCCGATCAGCCCAAACCGATCAGCCCAAACCGATCAGCCCAAACCGATCAGCCCAGGCCCATGTGCGACGCCCGCACGTGCGTCAACGACCGGGCCAGCGCACCCCTGGCGACCGCGTCCCGACCGACCGTCGACGGCACGATCTCCACCGGGTGCCGGAGCTGCGGCCCGACGGCCTCCGCGAGCGCCGCGCAGAACACCGCCGCAGCAGGCAGGACCTCGCCACCCACGACCACGACCTCCGGATCGATCGTCGCGACGAGCTGCGCGACCCCCGTCGCGACGTCCGCGGCGAGCGCCCGGACGATCTCGGCGGCAGCCGGGTCACCGTGCCCGGCCGACTCCATGACGGACTCGAGGTCCGCGCCGGACGGGATCCGAGCCTCCAGTCGGGCCGGTGCACCGGGCCAGCCGGTCGATGCCAGGCCGCCCACCTCGCCCGCCGCTCCCCTGGCGCCGCGCGCCAGGGTGCCGTCGACGAGGTAGGCCGCACCGATCTGCCGACCCATCACCAGGTAGAGCGCGTCGCGCGCTCCGGTGAACCGGCCCCACATCGTCTCGGCGGTCGCGGCGAGCTTCGCATCGTTGTCGAAGAACGTGGGGGCCGTCGGGAAGAGGTCCTGGATGCGGCCGGGCATGCGGCCCTCGACCCACTGCGGAACGGCGATCGTGTAGTCGATGGCGCCGTCGCGGTCGACGACCGCGGGGACGCCGAACGTCGCGGCGAGGAGGCGACCGGCTCCCGGCGTCGAGGTCAGGCGATGCACGACGTCCTGCACGCTCGCCCAGGCCTGGTCCGCCGACGCGAGGTCCGGGTACACCTCTTCCACCCGGGCGATCTCGTTGCCGCGGAGGTCTGCGAGGAGCCCGACGATGCCGTGCAGCCCGAGGTCCACGCCGAGCACCGATCCGGCACCGGCGTCGGCTCGGAACCGCTTGGCCCGCCGCCCGGCCTTGTTCGGCGTGACGATCGCGTCGGCCTCCCGCGCCCAGCCCTCGGCGACGAGATCGGCGAGCGATGCCTCGACCGTCGGCCGCGAGAGCCCCACGGTGCGCCCCAGCTCGGTGACGGTGACGGACGCGTCGTTGCGGAACAGTTCGTCGAGGATGGCGCGCGAGTTCACCAGGCGCAGGGCACCCGGCGTGCTCATCGTTGACAGGGTCTCGTTCACGGCCATAGCCTCATATTACGAAAGATCATTGAGGAATGGTGGACTCCGACATGCTCATCCCCCGCCCGCGCCTGTCGACCCCCGGTGTCGGCTCGTTCGAGATCACCCCGACGACCCGCATCGCCGCAGACGCCGCGAGTGAGTCCGTTCGGCTGTACCTGCAGCAGACGCTACGGGGGTCCACCGGGCTGCCGGCGCGCGACGCCGACGCAGCGGGACCGGACACGATCAGCCTGCGCGTCGCAGACGACGTGCAGCCGTCGAGCGCGGGCGCCGCGCTCCAGACCGGCCCCGCCGGGTCCACCGCCGAGTCGTTCCGCCTCACCGTGACGCCGGACGGCATCGACGTCCTCGGCGGCAGCGCTGCCGGCGTGTTCTACGGCGTGCAGGCCCTCCTCCAGCTGCTCCCCGCCGACGTCTACCGCAAGGGCCGGGTCGGCACCGGGCCGTGGACCGTTCCGGTGCAGACCGTCGAGGACGCTCCCGCCTTCGCCTGGCGCGGCGTCATGCTCGACGTCGTCCGGCACTTCCGCACCAAGGCGGAGGTCCTCCGCGTCATCGACCAGCTCGCGGCGCACCGGATCAACACGCTGCACTTCCACCTCACGGACGACCAGGGCTGGCGCATCGAGATCCGGAAGCACCCGCGCCTGACCGAGATCGGCTCGTGGCGCCGCGAGTCCCAGGTCGGCGCGCACGTCCCGGACGCAGACGGGGTCATGCGACCACAGGGCTTCGACGGCAGGCCGCACGGCGGCTACTACACGCAGGACGACATCCGCGAGATCATCGCGTACGCGGCCGATCGGTTCGTCACGGTGGTCCCGGAGATCGAGACCCCCGGGCACGTCCGGGCCGCACTGGCCGCCTACCCGGAACTCGGCGTGCACCCGGAGTCCGGGGTCGAGGTCTGGACGGAGTGGGGCATCGCCGAGGACGTCCTGAACGCCGACGACGCGACGATCGACTTCTTCAAGGACGTCTTCGACGAGGTCGTCGACCTGTTCCCGAGCGCGTACATCGGTCTCGGGGGCGACGAGTGCCCGAAGGTGCAGTGGGAGCAGGACCCCCGCACGCAGGAGCGCATCCGGTCGCTCGGGCTCGCGGACGAGGAACAGCTCCAGGCCTGGATCATCGGGCAGCTCGCGGCGCACATCGAGTCGAAGGGCCGTCGGGCGTTCGGCTGGGACGAGATCCTCGAGGGCGGGACGCTCTCGGAGTCGGCCACCGTCGTGTCGTGGCGCGGACTCCGCGGCGCGTCGACGGCCGCGAAGCGGGGGCACGACGTCATCTCCTCGCCCGACGACCAGGTGTACCTGGACTACCGCCAGAGCGACCTGCCGAACGAGCCGATCCCGGTGTCCATCGTGCTCACCGTGGACGACGTCTTCGCGTTCGACCCGGTGCCGGCCGACCTGACCGACGACGAGCGTGCCCACGTCATCGGCGGCCAGGGGAACATGTGGTGCGAGCACGTGGACACCGTCCGGAAGCTCGACTACCAGCTCTTCCCGCGGGTCGCAGCGTTGTCCGAGGCACTCTGGTCCGCAGACGTCACCGGGCCCCGAGACCTCGCGGACTTCCGCGGGCGACTGGCGGAGCACCTCGCGCGGCTCGAGGCGATGGGCATCGAGTACCGCCACGACACCGGCCCGTTCCCGTGGCAGGAGCGCCCCGGCGTCCCCGGTCGCCCCGGGACGCGCGAGGAGCGTGCCGCGTACATCGACGCGATCACGGCGAACATCGCTGACTGACGTTGCACATACCAGATACCGGCCGATAGGTTGGTGTCCATGGATACGTGCACTCTGTCGACCACCGACGGGTTCGACCTCGACGCGCTGATCGGCCGACACCCGGCCGATCACGAGCTCGAGCTGCCGATCGACTTCGTCCGGGGCAGGACCGTGCTCGTCACCGGCGCTGGTGGGTCGATCGGCAGCGAACTCTGTCGGCAGCTGATGCGCTCAGATCCGGCCGAGGTGATCATGCTCGACCGGGACGAGACGGCCCTCCAGCAGGTGCAGGTGTCGGTCGCGGGGCACGGGCTGCTCGACACGAAGGACGTCGTGCTCGCCGACATCCGCGACGCGTCGACGATCCGGCAGGTGCTCCTGGACCGCCGTCCCGACGTGGTCTTCCACGCCGCGGCGCTCAAGCACCTCCCGATGCTCGAGCAGTACCCGGACGAAGGCTGGAAGACGAACGTCCTCGGCACCCGCAACGTGCTCGCGGCCGCGGTCGAGTCCGGCGTCCAGACGCTCGTGAACATCTCCACGGACAAGGCGGCGAACCCGACGAGCGTCCTCGGGCAGACGAAGCGCCTGGCCGAACGGCTGACGGCGTGGACCGCGGCGGAGACGGGTCGCGACTACGTGTCCGTCCGGTTCGGCAACGTCCTCGGCAGTCGCGGATCGATGCTGCCGCTCTTCGCCGACCTGATCCGCGCCGGTCGTCCCGTCACGGTGACGCACCCGGACGCCACCCGGTACTTCATGACCATCCCCGAGGCGTGCCACCTCGTCATCCAGGCCGCCGCCATCGCCCGGCCCGGCGAGGTCCTCGTGCTCGACATGGGCGATCCCGTGCGGGTCCTCGACATCGCCCGTCGGATGATCGCCGCGATGGGCGGCACCTCGGACATCGTGTTCACGGGGCTCCGTGCTGGCGAGAAGCTGCACGAGGACCTCATCGGGCAGGGCGAGACCGAGCGACGACCCGTGCACCCGAAGATCTCGCACGCGTCGGTCCCCGCGTTGGATCCCGCCACCTTCGACGGGCCGCTGCGCGCCGACACCGCTCCGCTCCTGCTGGCCGCCTGACGCGGGTGACGCGCACCGACGACGGACGGGAGGCCCGGTGCCAGCTGGCACCGAGCCTCCCGTCCGTCCCGTGG
>JASCOI010000072.1 GCA_029959665.1 Microbacteriaceae bacterium PS02333 | reverse complement strand
CGCCGGACGGGAGGCTCGGTGCGCGGCCGCCATGAGCCTCCCGTCCGGCGGCCCTCGCGCCGCACGACGTCCGTTGCGGTGAGATCGCGGTTCGTGTCGGGTCACGACGGGGTGAGGCGACACGAAGTGCGATCTCGGGCGACTCGTTCGGTGTTCCTCGGGTCGGATCGGACCGGCGCGGGCCGCTCTGGAGCGACGAGGTTCCGCGACTCGCCGCTCACTGCCGTCGGGGTTCCACGACTCGCGGTGTCGGCGCGTCGAGATGCCGCAATTGTGGAACCTCGTGGCGCCGGACGCGGGACGCCGGACGCGGGACGCGCGGGCGCCCGGGCGCCCGGACGACGCCGGGGCCCCCCGGGGGGGGGGGGGCCGGGGGCGGGACCCGGGGCGGGCGCCGGGGCCCCCGCCCCCCCCCGGCCCCCGGGGGGGCCGGGGCCCCTTCGTACGAACCGGGAGGTCAGGCGGCGGACTTGTCCGCCGAGTCGGCGTCGTCGGCGACCCAGAGGTCGTCGTCGGCGCGCAGCGTCTGGTACGCGGCGTAGGCGGCACCGGCGACGGCGACCACACCCACCACGATCAGGGCGACTCCGCCGAAGCCGATGCCCTTCTTCTGCTGCGACGGCACGTACTTGGCGGCAGCCTTCTTCGCCTTCTTGCCCTTCTTCTGGGCGTCCTTCACGATCTTCTTGACCCGGGGGTCCTTCGCGAGGTCGACCACGCTGAGCACCGAGCCCGCAGTGGACACGAGGCCGGGAACGACCTCGGACTGGAAGCGGTGCGAGGCGTTCTGCGCGGCAGACGTCGCTGCGTGCACGCCCGTCGCGACAGCCGGGCGGATGCCGCTGTCGATCGCGTGCTGGACGCGGGGGGCGATGTCCTTGCGAGCAGCATCGGCTGCGTTCGAGCGCGCCTCGGCGAGGATCGCGTTCGCGTGCTCGAGCACCTTGCGCTGCTCACCGAGGAGCGAGGCGGTCTGGCCCTTGAGCTTCTTGATCTGCTTCCGGCGCTTGCGCGGCAGTTCGATCGTCGTCATCTGGTACCTCCATCGGAACGGCGTGACACCCATCCTGCCACCGGAGCACCTGACAGGTCACGGAGCCTCACCTGTGGGTACCGTCTGTACGCAGCGGACGCATGCGAGAATCGGAACATGTCTCTGCACACCGCTGTCGCAACGATCCACACGAACAAGGGCGACATCCGCGTCAACCTGTTCGGCAACCACGCCCCGAAGACCGTCAAGAACTTCGTCGACCTCGCGACGGGCCAGCAGGAGTGGACCCACCCGGGCACCGGCAAGGTCTCCACCGACAAGCTCTACGACGGTGTCGTCTTCCACCGCATCATCAAGGACTTCATGATCCAGGGCGGCGACCCGCTCGGCCAGGGCATCGGCGGCCCCGGCTACCGCTTCGACGACGAGATCTCCCCCGAGCTCACCTTCCAGAACCCGTACATCTTCGCGATGGCGAACGCCGGCATCCAGGGCGGCCGCGGCACCAACGGGTCGCAGTTCTTCATCACGACCGTGGCCACGCCGTGGCTCCAGGGCAAGCACACCATCTTCGGTGAGGTCGCCGACGACGAGTCCCGCGCGGTCGTCGACGCGATCGAGGGTGTCCCGACCGACGGCCGCGACAAGCCGCTCGAGGACGTCGTCATCAACAGCATCGACGTCGAGTCCGTCTGACCTTGACCGACCAGGCGTACAACCCGGCCAACTACTGCTACCGGCACCCGGACCGGCAGAGCTTCGTCCTGTGCCAACGGTGCGGGCGGACGATCTGCCCCGAGTGCCAGACGCCGGCGGCGGTCGGGGTGCACTGCCCTGAGTGCGTGCGTGAACAGCGCGCGCAGTTCACGGCGAACCGCCGCGCGTCCGGAGCCCCGAGTCGGGTGACGGTCGCGCGGCGGCGCTTCGCCATGCTCGACCAGAAGGCGACCGTCGTCATCGTCGCCGTCTCTGTGGTCATCTGGCTGCTGGACCAGGTGTCCAACCGAGCGCTGACGCAGCTGCTCGGCTACAACGCCTACTACCTGCCGACGCAGCCGTGGCGGATGGTCACGTCGCTGTTCGTCCACTCGGGCTTCCTCCACATCGCGTTCAACATGTGGGCGGTGTGGATCTTCGGCCGGATGCTGGAGAACATGCTCGGGACCTGGCGGTTCCTGGCGTTGTACTTCATCTCGGGTCTGGCTGGATCGATGGCGGTCACCCTGCTCGCTCCCCAGACGTCGGTCGTCGGCGCCTCCGGAGCCATCTTCGGCCTGTTCGCCGCGTTCTTCATGATCCAGCGCAGCCTCGGTGGCAACGCCGTTTCGCTGCTCGTGATCATCGGCCTGAACCTGGTGATCGGCTTCCTGCCCGGGACGAACATCTCGTGGCAGGCACACATCGGTGGGATCGCCGCGGGCTTCCTGACCGGGTACATCTTCGCGAAGACCCGGAACGTCCGGAGACGTGGCCTGCAGATCACCCTGCTCGTCGCCGAGGCGGTGTTGATCGTTGTCCTGGCGTACGTCGGGTACGCGATCGCATTCACCTGATCAGGCGACCATGCGAGCGCTCGACGCCCCGTCACTCTCCGGAGTGGCGGGGCGTTCTCGTACCTGTGGACAACTCTCTGAGTTACACGGGTGTGATTATCCCCACTGTGGATTCACATGTGGATAACTCCGGGACGGGGGTGTGGAACGGCGTGTGGAGAACTCGTTGAACTGTGGAAAACGGGTGGAAACCGCTTCGATCCCACAGGAGCCTGTGGAAAACGAGAACGCCCGCCGCACCGATCGGTGCAGCGGGCGTTCGGCGACGCGTGAGCCGGCTGTCAGCGCCAGCGAGTGGTCATGAGGAAGCCGATGAACATGATGCCGAAGCCGACCAGGATGTTCCACGAGTTCAGCGAGGGAACCGGAAGCGTGCCCTGCGACACGTAGAACACGATCACCCAGGCGAGTCCGACGAGCATGAAGCCGAACATGACCGGCTTGAACCACACGGGGTTGGGCTGGTCGCCCGCCGTGTCTACCGAGTCGGCTCGGGTCCTCCGGGCGGGCTTGGTGCGGTCCTTGTCCTTGGCCATGGCCGGTATCCTACCGTGAACATGTGTGTGCACAGCCCCCACGGAGCCTGCACACGACCCCCACGAGTACGGTGAACCGACCATGACCAGGATCCTCGTCGTCGACAACTACGACAGCTTCGTGTACACGCTGAACGGCTACGTCCAGCAGCTCGGCGCGGAGACCGACGTCGTGCGCAACGACGCGTTCCCTGAGTCCGAGATCGCCGACCGGATCGCCGAGTACGACGGCGTCCTGCTCTCCCCCGGCCCGGGCACACCCGCAGCCGCCGGCATCTCGATCGCGACCGTCCACGCGTCCATCGCGGACGACAAGCCGCTGCTCGGTGTCTGCCTCGGCCACCAGGCGATCGCCGAGGCCCTCGGCGCCACGGTGACCCACGCCGAAGAGCTCATGCACGGGAAGACCTCGCAGGTCGACCACGACGGCAGCACCCTCTTCGCCGGCGTGCCGCACCCGTTCACGGCGACTCGCTACCACTCGCTCGCGATCGTCGACGGCACCGTCCCCGACGAGCTCACCGTGACCGCGCGGACCGGCGGCGGCGTCATCATGGGTGTCCAGCACCAGGACGCCCCGGTCTACGGCGTGCAGTTCCACCCGGAGTCGGTCCTCACCGAGGGCGGCTACCGGATGGTCGGCAACTGGCTCGAGACGACCGGACTCGCCGGCGCAGCGGAGCGCGCAGCGGGCCTGGGCCCGCTCATCGCCGCGCACCGCGCCTGAACGGCTCCACGGTCGTTCGCCGGACCTGATCGGTCACCGGGGCCGTGGACGCCACCGAAGGACGCCCTGGAGGCTGGTGGCGGCCTGGCACCGCGCCTCCCGTCCGGCGATCGGTCGGGACGAGCGGTCAGTTGCCGCCGTCGCCCCCGTCGCCGCCGTTGTCCTTGCCGTTCCCACCGCTCGGGGTCGCCGGGGCGCTCGGCTGGTTCGACGCGGCGCAGTAGGTGAGCACGACGGTGCTGCCCTGGGCGATGTCGCCGGCCGGCTGGTCCTGCTGCGTCACCGTGCCACCGGTGCAGGAGTAGGACGCCTGCTGCTTCACCGTGAGCCCGAGGTTCGCGAGCGTCGAGTTGGCGGTCGAGAACGGCTGCTGCGTGACGTCCGGGAGCTGCACCAGGCCGTTGGACACCGTGAGGTTCACGACCGTGCCCTTGGTGTGCGTGGAGTTCGCCGCGGGGTCGGTGGACATGACGGTGCCCTGCGGCACGGTCGGCGAGTAGGTCGAGTTGACCGCTCCGACCGCGAACCCGGCGGCCTCGAGCGCCTGCTGTGCGGCGTCCTGGGCCTGGTTGGCGACGTCGGGGACCGCGATCTGCTCCGGCCCCAGTGAGACGACCACACGGACGTTCTGCTGTCTCGCGACGTTCGTGCCGGATCCGGGTTCGGTGCGGATGACCGACCCCTTGTCGACCTTGTCGGAGTTCTCCTCCACCTTGACGGGCACGAGGTCCCGCTTGTCGAGCGCCTTGGCGGCGGAGTCGTAGGTGGCGCCGACGACGTTCGGCACGCTCACCGACGACGACACCGGGGCCTGACCCGGCTGCAGGTTCGCGACCCAGAAGATCACGCCGGCGATCACGGCGATCGTCAGGACGATGCCGACCCAGATCCACGCCACCGGCGGACGGTTCTGTGTGCGCTGCGGACGGTGCTCCTGCGTGTCGTCGAGCTCGCGGAACGCCACCTCCGGGTTGGAGGTCGTCCGCGGGTTCACACCGAACAGCACGGTCGAGGCGTCGTTCGCGCTCTGCTGCAGCTTCTTCGTCGACGCGGGGACCTGTCCGGCGGCGGCCTGCTCGAGGTCGCGGCGGAACTCGGCGGCGTTCTGGAACCGACGCGTGCGGTCCTTGACCAGTGCGTGCAGCGTGACCGCGTCGAGCGCCGGCGACACCGCGGGGGTGATCGTCGACGGGGCGACGGGCTGCTCGCTGACGTGCTGGTAGGCGACCGCGACGGGTGAGTCCCCGAGGAACGGCGGACGGCCGGTCAGGAGCTCGAAGAGGACGATGCCGGTCGAGTAGAGGTCGGTGCGCGCGTCGACGGTCTCGCCGCGGGCCTGCTCCGGCGAGAAGTACGACGCGGTGCCGAGGATCGACGTGGTCTGCGCGACCGTGGCGGACGTGTCGGTGATGGCTCGGGCGATGCCGAAGTCCATCACCTTGACCTGCCCGGTGGCCGTCACCATGACGTTGGCGGGCTTGATGTCGCGGTGCACGACGCCGGCGCGGTGGGAGTACTCGAGCGCGGTGAGGATGCCGCTCGTGAGGCGGACGGCCTCGTCCGGCTCGACGGGTCCGTCGTCGATGACCTCGCTGAGCGGGCGGCCCTCGACGTACTCCATGACGATGAACGGGACCTGCACCTCGGCGCCGGACTGCTCGGTCACGGTCTCCTCGCCGGCGTCGTAGACGCGGACGATCGTCGGGTGCGCCATGCGCGCGGCAGCCTGTGCTTCCTGCCGGAACCGCGTGCGGAACGCCGGGTCGTTGGCGAGGCTCGGCTTCAGGAGCTTGACGGCGACACGGCGGCCGAGCCGCGTGTCCTGGCCCACGTGCACGGTGGCCATGCCGCCACGACCGATGACATCACCGATCTCGTAGCGATTTGCGAGGAGCGTGATCCCCGCGGTCACACCTTCTGGCACGTACTCCTCCGAATGTCCGTCGGGGCAAGTGTACGACAGCCCACCCTGGTGAGACGCTGGCTGCGGGGCCGCCGCGCGAACCGTTACCGGAACGGTGTCGGCGGCCCAGCCGCACGACTCAGCGCTTCGCGCCCGGGGTGGGGTTCGTGCCGTTGCTCGGGCTTCCGGTCGGCTCGTCGGACGCCTGCCACGTGGCCGTCGCGGCATCAGAGGCCGCCGACGCAGCGAGGTTGCCACAGGTGACGGTGTACGTGAAGGAGAGCGGGTTGTTGATCGAGTCCGCCTGGATGTCCACCGCCGTCGACGACGTGTCACCGGAGGTCGCTCCGGAGGAGTCCTTGCCACCGGTCACGGTCCACGAGTACTTGCTCACCGTGTAGCCGGTCGGGCACGTTGCTGCCGACCAGCTGAAGGTGACCGCGCCGGTTGCCGACACCGTGCCGGCGCTCGGCGTGTTCGGCTTGTTGACCGTCGGCGGTGCGGTGTACTCGCGGAGGGTGATGAGCGTGCCGGCGACGACGCTCCCCGTCGGGGTGATGGACTGCACGGTGTTCGCCTGGTCCGCGGTCGGGGCCGGGTCGCCGTCCTCGATCGTGACCTCGAACCCCTGGTTCCGGAGGTCCGCCGCGGCCTGATCGGTCGGCTGGCCGACGTAGTCGCTCTGGTTCACCGTGATGCGCGCCTGGGTCGGCGGTGCACTCGGCGTCCGGGACTGGGTCGGGCGCGGCTTGGCGCTCGACGACGACGGGGACGGGGTGGGTTCGGCCGCACCGTTCGCGAACGCGAACGCCGCGATGACGCCGCCGGCGATCAGCACGACCGCTGCCGCGACGACCCACCAGATCCAGGCGCGCTTCTTCTTCGGTTCCTCGTCCTCGGTGCCCGTGGGCGAGCCGGGCGTCCGGGGACTGCCACCGACGGCACCCGCCGACTGCGTCCCGATCAGCGCGGTCGCCGCGTCGTTCCCCTGCGGGGGGTTGAACGCGACGGTGCCGGCGCCACCGAGGGCGGGCACGGCGACGGTGGCCGCTGCGACGTCACCGCGACGGAGTGCCTGTGCCGCACGGGCCAGGTTCGCGGCGGTGGCGGGACGGTCGGCCGGCTTCTTCGCGATGCAGGACATCACGAGGGCGGCGACCGGCTCCGGGATGTCACCGGGGAGCGCCGGCGGCTGCTCGTTGATGTGCGCCATCGCGATCGCGACCTGCGACTCGCCCGTGAAGGGACGGCGTCCGGCCAGGCACTCGTACGCGACGATGCCGAGCGAGTAGATGTCGGTCGACGGGGATGCCGGGTGACCGCTCGCCTGCTCGGGCGACAGGTACTGGACGGTTCCCATCACCTGGCCGGTCGCGGTGAGCGGCACCTGGTCGGCGATGCGTGCGATCCCGAAGTCGGTGATCTTGACGCGGCCGTCCGGGGTGATGAGCAGGTTGCCCGGCTTGATGTCGCGGTGCACGAGGCCGACGGCGTGCGCTGCCTGGAGCGCGTTGGCCGTCTGCGCGACGATGTCGAGGACCTTGTCCACGGGCAGGGTGTGCTCGCGCTCGATCATCGTCGAGAGCGCCTCGCCGGGGACGAGCTCCATGACGAGGTAGGCGCTGCCGTCCTCCTCGCCGTAGTCGAACACGTTGGCGATGCCCTCGTGGTTGACGAGCGCCGCGTGCCGGGCCTCCGCGCGGAAGCGCTCGAGGAACCCGGGGTCGCCGAGGTACTCGTCCTTGAGGATCTTCAGGGCGACGGTCCGGCCGATGACGAGGTCGGTCGCCTGCCACACCTCTCCCATGCCGCCGATGGCGACCCGGGACGAGAGCTGGTACCGCCCACCGAAGGTGAGTCCGCTGGTGGGTCTCATTTGTTCAGCACCGCCTCCATGACTTTCTTCGCGACCGGGGCCGCGACCGTGTTGCCGACGCCGGACTGTCCGAGTCCGCCACCGTTCCCGACGACGACGGCCACCGCGACCTCGGGGTCCTTCGCGGGCGCGAACCCGGTGAACCACAGGGTGTACGGGTCGCCCGTTCCGCCTTCGGCCGTCCCGGTCTTCCCGGCGACGTCGACCCCGTCGATCTTCGCATTCGTGCCGGTCCCCGCGTTGACGACGCTCTGCATCGCCTCGGTGAGGTCCGACGCCTCCGACGAGGACAGCGGGTCGCTGTACTGCTTCGCCGAGAAGGACTCGACCTGCTTGAGGTCGCTCGTCGTGATCGAGTCGACCAGCGACGGCTGCATGACCTTACCGCCGTTCGCGATGCCGGCGGAGACCATCGCCATCTGCAGGGGCGACACGCGGACGCTCGCCTGCCCGAACGAGCTCAGCATGAGCTGCGCCGTCGAGTCGACGTCGGGGTACTGGCTCGCCGTCGCCTTCATCGGGACCTCGATCGCGTCGCCGAAACCGTACTTGTCGGCCATCGCCTTGATCGTGTCGTACCCGAGCTTCTGCCCGAGTTCCGCGAACGGGATGTTGCACGAGTACTGGATCGCCGTGCGGAGCTTGACGGTGTCGCCGCCGCCGCACGAGCCACCCTCGGCGTTGTTGATGTACGTGCTCGTCCCCGGCAACTGCAGTCGCGAGGGGTTCGGGAACTCGGAGTCGAGGTCGTACTTGCCGCCCTCGAGTGCGGCGGACGCGACGACGAGCTTGAACACCGATCCCGGCGTGTACAGGTCACCGCCGATCGCGCGGTTCTGCAGCGGCGTCGGGGACTGGTTCAGCAGTGCGTTGTACTGCGCCTTGACGTTCGCGGTGTCGTGCGAGGTCAACGAGTTCGGGTCGTAGTCCGGCTTCGACACCATCGCGAGGATCTTGCCGGTCTTCGGCTGGATCGCGACGACGGCGCCCGTGTTGGACCCGAGCGCGTCGTACGCCGCCTGCTGGACGTCGGGGTCGATCGTCAGGTTGACGTTGTCGCCCTGGACGTCCTGGCCGGTGAGGATCGAGTTGAGGTTCTGGAAGAACGAGTCGTCCGAGTTGCCGGACAGCACGGTGTTCTCCGCGCTCTCGATGCCGGTGTTGCCCTGACCGATCGTGAAGTAGCCGGTCACCGCCGAGTAGAGCGCGCCGTTCGAGTACTTCCGCTGGTACTGGTACTGGTCGTCGACCGCGGTGGACTCCGCGATGGGCGTCCCGTTGACCAGGATCGCGCCGCGCTTCGTCGAGTAGCTGTCGAGGATGGTGCGGGAGTTCCGGGGGTCGGCGCGGAGGGACTCCGCCGAGAAGAACTGGATCGAGGTCGTCGACACGAAGAGGGCGACGAACATGAGCACGACGACCGTGGAGACGCCGCGGAGCTGCCGTTTCATCGACGCCCCTTCCTGGTCCGGCCGAGGGCGTCGCCGCGCTCGGACAAGACCCGTTGTTCCGCGGGGATGGAGTCGGTCAGGCGCAGCAGCATCGCCGCGATGATCCAGTTCGCCACCAGGGAGGAACCACCTGCGGCCATGAACGGTGTCGTCAGGCCGGTCACCGGGATGATCCGGGTGATGCCGCCGACGACGACGAACACCTGCAGGGCGATCGTGAAGCCGAACCCGATGCCGAGGAGCTTGCCGAAGTCGTCCTGCGCCATGAAGCCGACGCGGATGCCGCGGGAGGCGAGGACGATGAAGAGCGCGAGGATCGCGAAGACCCCGATCAACCCGAGTTCCTCGCCGAGCGACGCGATGATGTAGTCCGCGTTGGCGACCGGGGTGATGTACGGGCGGCCCTGCCCCAGTCCGGTACCGGTGATCCCGCCGTTCGCGAACCCGAACAGGCCCTGCACGAGCTGGTAGCTCGCCTGGGTGCTCGCGTTGTAGATTGTCGGGTCGAACGGGTTCAGCCACTGCTCGAACCGTCCGTGCACGTACACGAGCGCGCTCGCCGCGATGAGCGCACCACCGACGAACAGCACCAGACCGATGATCACCCAGCTGAGCCGCGCCGTGGCGACGTAGATCATCACGAGGAACAGGCCGAAGTACAGCAGCGCGGTGCCGAGGTCGCGCTGGAACACGAGGACGCTCATCGCCGCACCCCAGACGATGAGGATCGGGCCGAGGTCACGGGCACGCGGGAACGTCATGCCGAGGAACTTCTTGCCGACGATCGACAGGCTGTCGCGCGCGGTGACGAGGTACCCGGCGAAGAACAGCGCCATCGTGATCTTCGCGAGCTCACCGGGCTGGAACGAGAACGGCCCGAAGCGGATCCAGACGCGCGCGCCGCCGGGTGCGTAGCCGATGCCGGGCAGCATCGGCAGGAGCAGCAGCACGATCGTCAGGAACATGAAGATGTACCGGTACCGCTGCAGGAACCGGTGGTTCCGCACCACGATGAGCGTCACGAGGGCGAGCACCATCGCGAGCAGCGTCCAGACGATCTGCTTGACGCCGATCGCGTTCCACCCGGACAGGCCGTTGTGGATGTCGATGCGGTAGATCTCCGCGATCCCGATGCCGTTCAGCACGAGGGCGACCGGCAGGATGAACGGGTCGGCGTTCTTCGCGACGATCCGCAGCACGATGTGCATGATCAGCGCGAGGCCGAGGATCGTCGAACCGACCCAGAGCACCGACGTGTCGAACAGCTTCCCCTTCGTGCCGAGCTGCACCAGGACCATCGCGCCGGCGCAGATGCCGCACGCGATGACGAGGAGCACCAGCTCGAGGTTCCGGGCGCGCGCGGGCTCCCGGAGCTTGATCGTGATCGCCTGGGTGAAGGACTGCGGGGTGGTCGCGGTCATCGGGCATCACCCGAGGGGGACGGCGACGGAGTCCCGCTGCGACCGGGTGTCGGGGTCGGCGAGGACGACGCGCCACCGGAGCCGCCGGTTCCGCTCTGGTCCTGGCCGGTCCTGGCCGCGGTCCGCAGGCGGTCGACGATGTCGCGCGCGTCGGACAGGGACTGCGCGTTGATCGTGGACCGGACGTTCTCCCTGGTGTACTCCGGCAGGTCCGACACGCTGATGTCGGAGTCCTCGTACACGTCGGAGAGCTTGATCGGGCCGATCTGCTGTTGCACGCCCTTGTAGATCGCGACCGTGCCGCGATCGGTGCCGACGTAGTAGTGGTCCTGCACGATGCGCCAGCCGAGGAACACCGCGCCGACGAGCGCTGCGACGGCGAGGACGAGCGCGATCGTCCACGAGATCCGGCGGCGCACCCGGCGCCGACGGTCCTCGGCGATGAGCTCGGCGAAGTACTGGTCGCTCTCCGGCTCGAAGTGCGAGTCCTCCGGTGCCGACGTGACCTTGAGCGGGTGCAGCAGGATCGTGGGGAGGCGGATCGGCTTGCGGCCGGTCGACGCCTCGAACGTCAGGGGCGCTGCGGCTGATCCGACCGTCGTGGCCGCGTCGTCGTCGTCCTCGGTCGGGACGGCGTCGGTGACGTCCATCACGACGACCGTCACGTTGTCGGGGGCGCCGTGGTCGAGCGTCTCCTTGACGAGGCGCTGCGTGACCTGGTTCGCGTCCATGTTCGACGCGAGCGCGTGCCGGATGCGCTCTTCGGCCAGGTACGACGACAGGCCGTCGGAGCAGAGCAGCCAGCGGTCGCCCGGTCGGATGTCCATGATCGCCGTGTCGACCTCTGGAGCGGCGTCGACGTCGCCGAGCACGCGCATCAGGACGGAGCGGCGGGGGTGGACCGCGGCTTCTTCCGGCGTGATGCGGCCGCTGTCGACGAGGCGTTGCACGAACGTGTGGTCGGACGTGATCTGCTGCAGCTCGCCGTCGCGGTGGCGGTAGATGCGGGAGTCGCCGATGTGGGCGATCGCGAGCTGGTCGCCCACGCGGATCATCGCGCTCACCGTGGTGCCCATGCCGGTGAGTTCCTGGTGCTCGAACACCGTCTCGGTGATGAGCTGGTTCGCGGCGATCAGCGCGGACTGCAGCGCGAACTCGGCATCGTGCGCCGAGGGGAACTCACGGTCGACCTCTCGGATGCGACGGATCGCGATCGCGGAGGCGACGTCGCCGCCAGCGTGCCCGCCCATGCCGTCCGCGACGGCGAACAGGTGCGCCCCGGCGTAGCCGGAGTCCTGGTTGTTCGCGCGGATGCGTCCGACGTGGGACACAGCGGCGCTCAGCGTACGAGCCGTCATCTGGGGGTTACCGCCGCAGCTCGAACGTCGTCGTCCCGATCGTGATCGGCGTGCGCTCCGCCACGGTCACGGGAGCGCTCACCTTCTGACCGTTGACGAAGGTGCCGTTCGTGGACTCGAGGTCGATGACGACCCATCCCGACGGCTGCAGTTCGAGCCGGGCGTGGTTGGTGGACGTGTAGTCGTCGCGGATCACGACGTTGCTCTCGCTGGAGCGTCCGATGGTGATGGGGCCGCGACCGAGCGGCATCTCCATGCCCTCTCGTGCGCCCTCGGTGATGACGAGTCGGGTGGCGACGTCCGCCGCCGGCTGCGCCGAGCCGCCCGACTGCGCCTGGTTGATGATGTCCGTGAAGGCTCCGCCACCTGCCGCCGCTGCTGTGTTCGCAGCGGGGATCGTCGGTGTCGTCGGGCCGGACGGGGCGCCCTTCGGGTCGGTCGGGATCGTGCGGACGCGCTGGCCGAAGAGGTCGCTCCGCAGCGCGAACACGATCACGAAGACGAACAGCCACAGCACCGCGAGGAACGCGAAACGCAGGACGAGCAGTGTCAGTCCTGTGGTCATCGCGCACCTCCGTTCTCCGGGATCACCCGGAACACCATACGGGTACGACCGATCTCGATGGTGGAGTCCGGCTCCACGATCGCCTGCTGGAAGCGCTCACCGTTCAGCTTCGAGCCGTTCGTCGAGCCCAGGTCGTTGGCCTGCGCGTGCTTGCCGTCCCACACGATCTCGACGTGCTTGCGGCTCGTGCCGGTGTCCGCGACGGTGATGTCGGCATCCGTCCCGCGGCCGATCACGGTGCGTCCGCGCTGCAGCTTGTGGCGCTGCGAGCCGATGTCGAGCACCGCGACCCACGCGACGTCCCGCTGCACGGTCGTGGAGTCGATCTGCAGGATCCCGGTCGACAGGGTGCCGTCCTGCTGCAGGCGGATCGTCACCGGACCGGAGAAGGAGTAGTTCTGCGCGACGGCGTGCTGCTGCACCATCTGCGTCAGCTCGTCGATCAGTGGACGGCCGACGTCGTTCATGCGCGTGCAGTCCGGCGGCGCCAGACGAACGGTGAACTCGTTCGGCACGAGGATGCGGTCCCGCGAGACCACCGCTGCCTTGGTGTCGAGCTCTCGCCGGAGCGCGCTCGATATCTCGACCGGCTGCACACCGGAGCGGAAGGTCTTCGCGAACGCACCGTTGACGGCGCGCTCCAGCCCTCGCTCGAAGTTGTCCAGCAGTCCCATGGGTCTCCACGTTCTCGGTCGTCGACCCCTGCATGGTAGTAGGTGGCACCTGGGGGGCTCTGTGCATGGTAGTGTTTTCGGGCTGGCGCGAGTGGCGGAATTGGTAGACGCGCACGGTTCAGGTCCGTGTGCTGGAAACGGCGTGGGGGTTCAAGTCCCCCCTCGCGCACCAGGGAGTGAGCGGAAAACCCTCGGGTTCTAAGTGGAAAACTCCAGCAGAAGAAGAGGCACCACCCGGTTCGGGTGGTGCCTCTTCTTCGTGTGAGCGGCTATTGGGGCTGGTCAGTCGAGTTCTTCGTCCGCCTCTTCCTCGTCTTGCGTGAGGACGTCGACTGACTCGGTCTCGTCTTGTGGGTCTTGCAGCTGCTCCCAGTCGATCGAAGCGCCTTGCACGTCTCCGTTGAAGGGCGTGTCGAAATCCCAGCTGGTTTCGCCCTGCCTTGGTGCGAGGCCTTCACCGGTGGTGGGGTCGAATCGGTAGCCGTTGGTGATGTCGCGTCTGCTGTTGGTGTTGGTGGGCCGTCGCATGCCGCGCGTGGGGTGTCCGTACTTCCAGGTCTCGATGCGTCGCATGTTTGCGGAGAAGATCAGCATTGAGACGGTGACGTACTGCTGTGCGGCGCCGCGCACGCGTCGCCGGCCGGGGGAGGCGAGCGCTTCGTGGCTTTCGTCTTTGACGTACTGGTTCATCGATTCGATGACCTGCCGTGCGTGGCTGTAGAGCTTCTTCCAGAGGTCGGTGCCAAATCGGATGTGCTGGAACAGTTTGGCTGCAGCTTCGCGGGGGAAGGACACGTCTGCTTTGTTGGTGCAGATACGGTCTCGTTCGAGTGGCTGTGGCAGGTTCCGCTTGAGGATCGGGATGGGGACGAAGCGCTTGCCCTTCTTGTCCCGCCGGTTCTCGTCCCACGCTTTTGGCCGGGCCTGTTGACGGAGAGGGCACCGGACCGTGTTGCTGCGGCCGAGGGCCGGGCACATCATCCGGACCATGCCGTCTTCGTTCTCGAGTGTCTTCGCCCGCAGGAGGTAGGGCTTCCGGGACTGGATGCGCTTCCGCCACGTGGCGTAGTCGATGGTGCCAGCGCGTCGGTCGATGGTTGCAGTTTGCAGGTCGACTGGCATCGCTGGGCAGTAGAAGGCGCCCTCGACGAGGATCGAGCCGGCCCAACCGGCTTGCTTGCCGAGTTGCTTGTCGCGGTAGTCCGTCATGATGCGGAATCCGAGCTCGCGGACGGGGATCTGCAGGGTTTCCGGTTTAGCGTTGGCGAAGTATCCGCGGTCGCCGACGACGAGTCCGTTGGGCTTGCTGGGCGTGTAGTTCTGATGGGACGCAGTGATGGCTTTGAGTCCGAGGCTTGCTGGTTGCTCCGCGGGCCGACCGAATGAGATGCCGATGACGAGGTGTGGGAACTTGTCGACCGCGGCGGAGCCAACGTTGCTTGTCGCTGCGACGAGGTGAATCTCGAAGCCGAAGAACGCTTTGACGATGCGTTGGCTGCGTCGGCTGGGGATCTGGTGGTTCGCTGTTCGGAGGTACCAGCTGGCTTCGGCGTAGCTGGAGCGGTACTGGCTCTTCTTGTTGTGGCCCTTCTTGCTGAACACAGCGAACGCGGTCCCGTCGATGACACGGTTGCCGTGCCAATCGGCGAGAGCACCCGGTTCACCGAGCACGGCCAGCGCGGTGAGCTGGTTGCAGAACCAGTCGAGTCGGCGCCACATCTCGGCCATGTTGTCGGGGTCTCGACGGGCGACTTCGGCTTCCCAGTCGGAGGTGCGCATGCGCTTCCACTGCATCCCCGGGTAGGGGTTCATGAGCGCGACCATGCGCTTGAAGCCGTTCTTCAGCCGGTCGTCCCAGATGCGGTTGGAGATGACGCGCTGCATCTGCGCCGGAACGTGCCTCCGTGGTTCGAGGGGCGTGATGCCGAGTAGCTCGAGGGACTGCGGTTCGAGGCGGTGGGTGATCATCTGCGCGCCGAGGAGGAACTGCATCGGCGAGTGTTCTAGTGCGAGGAGCAGCTTGATGGCGAGTACTTGGCGGAAGGTCATCGATGCTGGACGGCCGCCTTTGCGGCCTCGCCAGATCGTCTCCCAGTACTCCAGCTGCGGCACCATGGGGGAGAGGTTCAGGAGCGTGACGACGAGTTGTACCCGGGGGTGGGGCACCATGCCGGTGTTGCCGGTGAGTCGTGGGCCGTGGTCGTCGATGGGGCTCGGTGGTGCCGGTTGCAGCATGGTCTCTTCCTTCGTCTTCGATAGGTGGTGCCGCTGGCTGGGCTAACGGTGAGCGACGGTTCGGTGCAGGTCGCGTGTGAGCCGGGCGTCGGCGTCGGGGATGTAGTCGAGGAGGGACTGCAGCGTGTTTAGGTGACTGATGCCGTAGGCGCGCATGAGCGGGCGCAGTAGCTGCAGATGCGTGGCCCGACGTGCGAACCAGGTGGTGCGCAGTCGTCGGAAGTTCGGGTGATTGCTTGCTGGAGGTTGGGAGGCGCTCTTCAGTGATTTGACCGAGGAAACGAGAGTCCTGCCGGTTCGTTGCGTGAGGAGCAGCCGATCGGGTGTCACATCGGCGAGGAGGGACCGGAGCCGCATCTCACAGTCGGCGTCGCACCAGATTGTTCGGCCGTTGATGTCGAGCGTGACGCCGTCATGGGCGTGGTCGATGAAGTCAGAGCGGCGCACTGAGACCATCTCGTCCGGAGTGAGGCCGAAGCCGAGCCCGAGCGTGACCACCAGGGTTGCTGTGTAGCGGGAATGAGCTGTGGAGCGCTGCGTCGCCCAGCTGAACAGCGCCGCGATCTCCGCGTCGCTGTATGGAGCTCTGGCTCGGGTGACGTAGTGCTCACCCTCACTGAGTCGTTCTCGCACGTCGACGTAGCGGCGCATGAAGTCGTGGAGCTGCCGACCCGTTGACGCGAGCGTTCGCGGTGAGCGCCCGTCGGCCCATTGGCTGAGGAACGCGTCAACGAGGCCGAAATCTGCGAGGGACTCATCGAGCGCGAACCCTTGCTCGATGACTGCCCAGTCGACGTAGCGACTGACGATGACCATGAACTCCCTCGCTTTCCGGTCGGTCGGTGGCTGCACGGTGCGCACCCAGCGGCGCACGAACTCAGCGGACATCGGCCAGGACGTGACGTCTCGTCGCGGCGTGAACCTGTCGATGCAGGACGCAGCGTCAGGGTCCACGGCGGGATCCGTGGTGGACGGTCAGGCCCGGTGAATGCTGGATGCCGGCACCGCCGTTGACATCGCCGGCGATGCGATTGATGGAGAGGGCTGCGCTGTGTCGCGTAGCCCTGGCGGAGCGCAGCGGTCGTAGCTGGCGTGGGAGGCGTCGGAGCGGTGGTCGATCTGATCGGCGCATCAGGATGTGCCGTAGCGAGCAGTCGCCGGCAAGCTTTGTGGGGGGAGCGGATGCCGCCAGCGCCATCCCCCAACCCGAGCGGCGGCTCGCGACTGATGTCGCGCTGTTGCGCAGTGTTCGGCCCGAGATGGTGTCGCAGGCAGCCGCGCTCGGCATGCCGCAGCTCACCGACCAAGTTTCAGCCAAAATCTGCCGATTTTCCATGTCGGTGAGTGAATCACACCGCTGTAGTTCTGTCTACGGCCTTACGAAAAATTGGCAAAGAAAGGCCGAGCGAGGGGTGGAAGGGGGTTCGCTCAATGGCGTGGGCGTTGAGTGCGTCGCGGTCTCGGTCGCGGACACAGGCCCTTGCCATGCGGGCAACCGTGCGCAGGGCGCGCCGGTACTGGAGTCGTCGCGGCGGGGCGACGCATCGCTGCCTCTCACCCCACGCGGGCTGCACTCAGCGATCGTCCCGCTGACGCGGCAGTGAGTCGCCTGGAGGCGCTGCGGTGTCGAACTAGGAGCGCGGGCCGTAGGGCAGACGCTCGGCGTGGTCGGTCTGGTCCCGCTGCTCCTTGCGTGCCATTTCGAGCCAGTTGCTGAGCGTGCGCTGGTTCATGCCGATACGGCGTGCAAGGACACTCTGTTTCATGCCGGCATCGACCTGTTCGAGCAGCATCGCGCGCAGGCGCCGTGCGTCGTCGAACTGCCGGCGCATCGCGTAGCGGATCTCAAGGATCGGATCCAGATCGAAGTCGTTCACGGGATGTCCTCACGTCGATTTGTTCGCGGCGTGACTGCCTGACAGCGCGGGGCGGGTGTGCCAGGGTGAGTCACGCATCGACGTGCAGTGAGGAGGATGAGCGGGCCGGGGACGAAGTCCCGAGATCCGACATGAACTGCGGGCAACGCAGCACCAGGAGGGCGCGAGTAACGCTCGGCGCTCCATCGCACGGTGACGGTCTGGAAACGGTCGCCCTGCGCAATCGCGAGCTGACGCTGATCATCAGGTCGCTGCCACCGGACGTGCCATGCACGGTCCGGCAGCTGTGTTGCGTCGATGCTAGCGGCTCCTTGGCCGGTGAAGGGCACCGAAGCGCTTGCTGTACGCGGTCGCGGTTCCTGTACCACTGCGGTTCTCCTTCCCGTGCTTGGACTCGATACCCACAAAGTCTTCAAAATTCGACCAGTCGTCCTGGCCAAAGGTCATCGAACGATCGGAGCGGGGGACTCTGGTCGCACTTACGATTGTGCCGCGCCCCGCTGACGTCGCGCGTGTTACGACATCCGCGCGTTTCGCAGCAGTCGGCGGGCGTCGTCGTCGGGAACGGGGCGCATGAATGGTTGGAACCGGGCTAGCGCGTCGATGGACTCGAGGCCGGCTGCCTCGGACAGCACGTTGAGGGGTGTGCACGCGTTCAGGTGACAGACGATCCATGTCGCGCGCATTCGTTGGGAACTGGGGCGCAGACCCCCGCTGTAGCCGCGGTTGACGAAGTTCGTGATGGCATTGACCGAGGGCTGGCGCCGGCCGGGACGGAACAGGTATTGTCCGGGCTGCCGCTGCTCGGTGGGCATGATGTCAGCGAGGGCCTGCAGGATCGGGACCGTTCGAGGGCGGCCCGCTCGCACGTGCACGTCGTACTGCCGTCCGTGGTTGGTGAGGTCTCTTCCGCGGAGGGCAATGATCTCTTGCGCTGAAAGTCCGGCGCCGAGGCCGAGCGCGATCAGCAGGTGCGCGTTCACGCGTCGCTCTGCCGTGGACTGCCCGCGCGCCCAGCTGACCATCGAGACGATGTCTTTCGGCTTGTAGGGTGCCGACGGGTTACTCGAGGGAAGGGGCGGCAGTCGTTGCGGCGCCGTCTCGGTCAGCACCTCTGAGATCCGCAGGAGTACCGACCGCCGGTTGCCACGCGCGGCGGCGGTCAACTGACCGCACCCGACTTGGATGTAGTAGCCGATGACGCTGCGGTCGAACAACTCCTCGGCGTCGAGCGGCAACCCTGCGGACTGCCACCCCCAGAGTGCGAGCTCCGCGATTGCGGGCTGGACGGCTTTCATCGGGTACGGGACTCGGCCGTCGACGCGGTCAGTGGTCGCACGGACGAAATCGCGGATCGCGTCCCAGTGGGTTGGATCGATTCTCGGTTGGAACGTGTACTCGCCCATGCGGTGATAGTAAGCACCGTTGGTAGCTGTTTCGACCTGCTGTCCGGCGTGTCACGAGGCAGTTCGGACATGTCAGCGGCTTGATGGCACTGTGTCCGCAGATCACGACGGCAATAGCGACGCTCGAGCAGAAGCTGCCCGAGACTTGGTCGACGGCATCCGGGAACATCTGCGGCTTCGCCGGGAAGCTCGTGGAGCGCGATCGCGACTCGCGGCACGTATCGGCATGCAGGTCAGTGCGCTCGCGCGCATCGAACTCGGGAAGCAGTCGCTGAAAGCCGACGAACTGGTCCTGATTGCGGATGAACTCGGCGTGCCATTGACGGAGTTGTTCGGCAGGTTCGCCGTCGGGCGACCCGACGAGCGTGGTGCGACGGTTACGACAGCTGATGGCGTGTGGAGGATGGTGGACCGAGGTGCGATCGCGCCGGGTTTCGTCGAGCAGACGCTGCCGACCGGGACAGCTGACCACTGGCCGTATCAGCACGACGGCGTGGAGCGCTTGTACGTGCAGTCCGGCGAGGTCGAGCTCATCACCGGACGGGAACGGCGCGTGACGCGCTTGGTCGCGCGACAAGCGGCTGATTTTGAAGCCGAGATGCCACACCGGGTGCGCAACGTCGGCGACTGCGACGCGGTGCTGCTGCGAACCATGAGTGCGACCGGGCTGGACCGGCACATTCCGCCCGTCGGATGAAGCCCCTTCCGCGGTAACAACGGTCGGATGACATGAAACTGTGCGCTCTGCTGTGGCCGTGGCATCGGGGCGCAACGCGAGAAGGCCCTGCCCGCAGTGAGCGGACAGGGCCTTCTCGGTGTGGAGACCTGGTCATTGCACCTTCGCGCCGAAGAGGTGTTCACCCCGTTCGAGGCGAGCGTTACCCTCGGTGCTTGGGACGACGTCGCCCTTGAGTGAACATCCCGCGGTCTCCTTGAGCGTGAGGATCGAGATCGGCCCAACGACATCGTCGACGCACCAGACGCATCGGCGCATGGGTTCGCCCTCGGTCCCAGCGCGAAGCGGCGCCTCCCCGAAGCAATGGCGAGCACCGTCCTCGACTCTCGGGTTCACAGCTGGTCAGCCCTCCTCGGACAGCTCATCGCAACCCTCGCGACTGCGCTCGACGAGGGAGCCGCGCGAAGCCGCAGCCGAGCCTTCGAACCCGGCGAACACGTGGTTCACCGGAAGGTACGGCACTCAGGGACTGCTGCAGGTTTGGTTGACTCGTTCGTTTAGGCCGCGAGTGCGAACTGTGGGTTGATGATCGTCTCGTACTCGATCGGGGTCAACTTTCCCAGACCACGTTGCCGCCGTTTCCGGTGGTAGGTCGCTTCGATCCAGGTGATGATCGCCAGCCGGAGTTCCTCCCTGGTGGCCCATCGTCGCCGGTTGAGAACGTTCTTCTCGCATGCGGCGACCGCGAATCCGCGTTGGATGAGGGCACCCACGACGGATCCCGTCCCTGTTCCGACATCTAGGGCCGGGTCGTCACCGACGCTCACACGGTTCCCGAGCAACCCGTCGATGGCACCCGCGCAGAGTTGCGCGAAAGACCTGTCGTAAGCAGCCGCAGCATCAGACCATCCGTCGGGCATGTCTCGACGCTACCCACACAACCGAACCGACCCGGTGGGGATGGTCCGGCGGACGCCGTCGAGCAGGAGGATGCTGGTCGGATGACAGACGAGGACGAAACGACCGGAACACCGCGTCGCTTCCGAACCCTACGACCGAACCCCCTCCGAGACGTTCTCCCGTGGGTGGCCGTTGTGGTGGGCGT
>JASCOI010000071.1 GCA_029959665.1 Microbacteriaceae bacterium PS02333 | reverse complement strand
GGGGGCCGCGCCCGGGGGGGCGCCGGGCCCCGGGCCCCCCGGGCCCCGCCCGTCCGTCAGACGGCCCGGGCGGGCCGTCCGGCTGATGGTGCGTTCAGCTCACGGCTGACGCGCCCGGACGGCGCGGTCGTCCTCGACGACCGTGCCGATCGCCACGATCGTGGTGGCCAACCAGGCAACCCACGTCAGGGCGAGGCGCCAGTCGCGCGGCCCCTGCCTGGTGGTCTGCAGCACGCTGTAGCCACTGATGATCGAACTCCACACCGCACCGTTGAACAAGAACTTGCGCACGGATTCCTCCTGTCGTCGTCGGCATCCACGCTACTGGTCTGTACATTGGAGCGCCGCCGATCGCGGCCGCTCATGGAGGAGTCATCGTGCGTCAAGCCGTCATCGGGGCAGGTTTGTTGGTCGTCGGCGCCGTGTGCGTCGCCCTCGGGCTGCTCCCGTTGCCCGAACTCGCCGAGCTCGCCGACCGGGTCGTGCCCGTGCTCGGGTTCGTGCTCGGGCTCACGATCGTGTCCGAGCTCGCCGCCGACGCCGGCGTGTTCGACCGCCTCGCCGACGTCGCCGCACGCATCGGCGGCGGACGGACCATCGGGCTGTGGGGAGCGGTCGTCGTCCTCGCCGTCCTGTGCACGGTGTTCCTGTCGATCGACACCACCGCCGTGCTGCTCACCCCGATCGTGATCGCCCTGGCCCGTCGGGTCGGGCTCCCGCCGATGCCGTTCGCGCTGACCACCGTGTGGCTCGCGAACACCGCGTCACTCCTGCTCCCCGTCTCGAACCTGACGAACCTGCTCGCCGTCGACCGCATCGGGCTCGACGGGCCGATCCCGTTCGCCGGCCTCATGGTGTGGGCGGCGCTCGCCGGGGTCGTCGTGCCGTGTGCCGTGCTGCTGGTCGTGTTCCGCGGGCGGTTGTTCGGTCGCTACACGCCGGTCGACGTCCGTCGTCCGGCCGACCCGGTGTTCTTCACCGCCGCATCGGTCGTGCTCGTCGCGCTCGTCGTCGCGCTCACCGCCGGGGTCACCGTCTGGATCGCGGCCCTCGCGGCTGCGGTGGTGCTCCTGGTCGTCGCGGCGTTCCGCGCACCGGGCGAGCTGCGGCCGTCCCGGGTGCCGTGGTCGACGCTGGTGTTCGCCGCCGGGCTGTTCGTCGTCGTCGAGACGCTGCACGCCACCGGGGTGACCGACCCGATCGTGCGCGCGCTCTCCGGCGGCACCGACACCGGGTCGCTGCTCCTCCTCGCCGGTGCCGGCGGGGTCGCCGCGAACGTGATGGACAACCTGCCCGCGTACCTGGTGCTCGAGCCGGCCGCCGGACACGAGGCCCTCCGCTACGCAGCACTGCTGATCGGGGTGAACGCCGGGTGCCTCATCACGCCGTGGGCGTCCCTCGCGACGCTGCTCTGGCACGCCCGGCTGTCCGCCGAGGGCATCCGGTTGTCGTGGGGCAAGTACATGGCGCTCGGCTGCGTCGTCGCACCGCTGACGGTCGTCGCGGGCGTGCTCGCCTTGGGGGTGTAGCGCGGGGGTGTCGCGCCCCGCCCGGTGTCCGCTTGCGGCGCTACAGCCAGTCGCGGTGCCTGAAGACGCGGTAGAGCACCAGGCTCGACACGACGATGAGCGCCACGGAGACGAAGAGGCCGCCCCACTGCCCCTCGCCGGGGAACGTCACGTTCTGCCCGAAGAACCCCGTGATGGCGGTCGGGATCGCGATGATCGCCGCCCAGCTCGTCACCTTCTTCATGACGGTGTTCTGCCGGTTCGACGCCAGGTTGAGGTTCGTGTCCAACACGCTCGACACGGCGTCCCGCAGCTGGTCGGCGGAGTCGGCGATCGACACCAGGTGGTCCTCGACGTCGCGGAAGTACGGGCGGATGCCGTCGGCGATCGTCTCGGCGTCCCCGTGGAGCAGGGACGCGACGCTGTCCTTCGTCGGGACGACCAGCCGACGGATCACCCCGAGACCCTTCCGGAGCGCGAACGACCGGCGCTGGATCTGCTGCTCACGGGGGTTGCCGCGTTCGAACAGGTCGTCCTCGAGCTCGTCGATGTCCTGCTCGATGTCCTCGACCACCGCGGACGCGTGGTCCACCACCGCGTCGAGCAGCCCCCACACCAGCCACGGCACCCCGTGGTCGGCCTGGTCGGCGTTCGCGTCGAGACGACTCGAGACCTCCCCGATGTCGAAGTCGGCACCGTGGATCGTGACGAGGGCACGGGGGGTGACGAACGCCTTGACCTCGTGCACGACGACCGAGCCGTCCGGGTTCCGCCCGGCGATGTCGTAGACGACCAGGAACAGGCTGTCGCGGTAGCGGTCGAGCTTCGGGCGCTGCCCGCGTTCGACCGCGTCCTCGACGGCGAGCGCGTGGATGCCGAGTTCGACCTCGACGTGCTCGAGGTCGGCCGCGTTCGGGTCCGTGTAGTCGATCCAGACGAACGTGTCGTCCTCGGCGACGAGGTCCGAGATGCGCTCGACGGGGAAGTCCCGCTCGGCTGCCGATCCGTTCCGCCACGAGCGAGTGCTGACCATGCGCGCCAGCCTAGTGACGGGACGACTGCGCGCCCGGCAGGGAAGCCCCGCCGAGCGCGCAGTCCGTACAGGTCCGGTTCAGTACGCCTTCAGTACGCCGAGACCAGCTTGCCGTCCTCGACCTTCAGGAACTCGTAGACGTCGAAGGTGTCCTCCTGGTGCCCGCTGTCCCCGAAGTACGACGTGTAGTCGTACCCGATCACGCCGTCCGAGGTGCTCGTCACCTGGATGCTGCCGGAACCCGAGGTCTCCACCTTGAGCTCCGGCATCGTCTTCACCTCGTACCTGACCGCACCGTCGGCGTCGTACGGCCCGTACCAGGGGCAGCCGCTCAGCGCGTCGACGTCGGTCTTCGCGGCGCACGTCGTGATCTCGTCCGTGACGAACTTCTCCGCGTCGGTCGTGAGCTGCTTCGTCGGCTTCGGGGTGAAGTCGACGTACGGGCTCGACGAGCCGCCGATCGCCAGCGTCTTCGTACCCCCGGTGAAGTACTTCGTCCCGCCGACCTCGACCCGGTAGGTGCCCGGGTAGGCGAGCGACCGGAAGGTCCCGTCCGAGATCTTCCCGACCCGCTTGCCGCCGATCGTGACCGGGGCACCCTCGAGCGCGGACGCGGCGGTGATCGACACGGACTCCGCCAGGGGAGCGGTGACACGCCACTCGTCCTTCACGAGCCAGCTCGTGCCGGTCCGACGGAGCTCCACCTGACCGGAGCGGTTCTTGCCACCCTGCGTGTAGCTCACGGTGGCCACGGCACGGTCGCCGCTCGTCGAGACCCGCCCCACACGGACGTCGCTCGGACGGTTCGTGGCGCTCTTCAGCACGGCGGCGTCGAGCATCGCGGCGTGCTCGGGGACCTCGCTCATCCGCTCGGCGGTCGCGGCGTCGCCGCGGGCGATCGCGTCGACGTAGCTGTGGACCGTCGGCGCAGGGCCCCACACGTTCGAGCGCAGGATCCCGGTGGTCACGGCGCCGGCCACGACCACCACCACGACGGCACCGCCGGCGACGAGCGACCGGATCAGGACCTTCTTGGCACGCGGCGACATGGGGGCGGCGGCGCTCGCCGCATCTGGCCCGACGAAGGGCTGCGGCGCGCCGACGAACGGCTGCGCGGCATCAGCGGTCGGCTGGTCCGCGGCGGCCGGGACACCCGACCACCCGGCGGCCGACGTGGTGTCGGCGGGTGCAGCATCGGGACCCGACGTGCCCGCCGATGGCACCGTGCCGGTCGCCGGCGCCGCGCCAGCTGCTGGCGCAGCCCGACCGGGTGCCACCGGTCGCGGGTCTGCACCGACCAGGCGCGAGGTGAACAGGACGATCCGCGATCCCAGGCGGGGGACGAGCACCGGCGCCAGGTACCGCGCGACGACCTCGATCGCCGCACCCCACGCGGCGAACACGACCGGGGTCCACGGCGCGACGCCCATCGACCCGGAGCCGCCGACGACGCTCGACCCGGTCGCCGAGTACGAGGACACCCCGGTGCCGAGCACGAACACGACCACGCCGACGACGAGCCAGACCGCTGGTGAGACGACCCAGTCGAGGGTGGTCCGGACGCGGTCGTTCCGTCGGACGGCGAGTGCGAGTCCGGCGGCGACCGCGGTCAGGGCGACCAACAGCACGAGCAGCCAGAGCCAGCCGGACGCGCCGCCGAACGCGGAGGCGGTCTGTGCGCCGCTGCCGAAGCCGGACACCCCGACACCGCCGAGGAACCCGAGCGACACGATCGCCGACGCCAGGTTCCCGACGACGAGCGGCAGCGCCGAGCCCCACGACGGCTGGACGACGAGTGCGACGACCACCAGGACGACCGTGACGAGCACCACGAGGAACCCGACCTGCCCGACGGCGACGCGAGCGGTGCCGAGCGTGCGGACGGCGAGCACCCGGCCTCGTGCGAGCACGGACGGACGGGCCAGGAGCGCGGACACCGCGCCGATGACGAACGCGCCGAGGATGCTGCCGATGCCGATCGCGTGCACGGCGCTGATCGACACCCCGGACGACGCCGGGAACCGGATGGCGAGGACGAGTCCGGCCAGCGTCGTGAACGCGGTGAGCACCAGCCCGGTCACCACCGAGGTGACGAGGAGCTGCGGCACGCCCAGCGTGCGGCTGCGGATCCGGCGGGTGAGCACGACGGCGATGACGACCTGCGCCGCGAGCACGAGCGCCGGCACGACGCCGAGCGACGCGGAGCCGGCGAGGCCGAACAGCGGCACGGACCCGGACACGTGCAGACGTCCGAAGTCGGCGAGGGCGACGAGCTGCGCAGGAGCCCCGAGCAGCACGCTGATGCCGGACAGCAGGCTCTGCAGGTCGGGAGCGGAGGACGCCGCCCCCGAGTCGGGCACGAACCCGCCGTCGATCGACGCGCTTCCGGACGACCCGGACCCGACGGCGACGATCGCCACGGTCAGCAGCAGCGAGATCCCCGCGACGACGTACGCCGCGACCCAGGCGCCGGCACCGGCGATCGCCGCGGCCAGCCAGTCCCGACCGCCGATCGAGCGGAGGAGTCGGCCCAGCGCGTCGGGCTCACGAGGAGCGCCGGGCTCACGCTAAGCGTCGGGCTCTCGAGGGGGGACGGGTGGGTTGTCGCTCACGGCGGGAGTCCTCTCCGGCCGGGCGGCCGCGTACCAGCCCCTCCGGCACGCCGTGTCCCCCCGACACGGGATGCAGCATATCGGAAGCCGCGGATCCTCCGGGAATCAGCTGTCGGCACGCTGGTAACTTCGGACCCGTGCCAGCACCCCACAGCGCTTCCGCCAAGTACTCCTTCGTCGTCGCCTCCAACCGCCTGCCCGTCGACCGCGTCGTGGACGACGAGGGCAACGAGGGCTGGCGGCACTCGCCCGGCGGGCTCGTGACGGCGCTCGAGCCGGTGATGCGCGCGAACGACGGTGCATGGGTCGGCTGGGTGGGGCAGCCGGACGTCGAGGTGGACCCCTTCGACAACGAGGGCATCCACATCGTCCCGGTGCCGCTGAGCACGAGCGAGGTCGAGGAGTACTACGAGGGCTTCAGCAACGACACGCTCTGGCCGCTCTACCACGACGTCATCGAGCACCCGAGCTACCACCGTGACTGGTGGAACTCGTACAAGGGCGTCAACAAGCGCTTCGCCGAGCAGATCGCCGAGATCGTCGAGCAGGACGGCATCGTCTGGGTGCAGGACTACCAGCTGCAGCTCGTCCCGGCGCTCCTCCGCGAGCTCCGCCCGGACCTGACGATCGGCTTCTTCAACCACATCCCGTTCCCGCCGGTCGGCATCTACGCGCAGCTGCCCTGGCGTGCGCAGATCCTCGACGGTCTGCTCGGCGCCGACGTGATCGGGTTCCAGCGGCACGACGACGCCAGCGACTTCCTCCGCGCGGTGCGGCACATCAAGGGCTACACGACGAAGGGCTCGACGATCGACGTCCCCGTCGACGACCCGAACGCCCCGAGGAGCCGCAAGGGCGTCACCGTCCGCCACGTCGAGGCACGGCACTTCCCGATCTCGATCGACGCCGAGAGCTTCGAGGAGATCGCCCGCCGCCCCGAGGTGCAGGAGCGCGCCCGCGAGATCCGACAGGGGCTGGGCAACCCGAAGACCGTGCTGCTCGGCGTGGACCGGCTCGACTACACCAAGGGCATCCGGCACCGCATCAAGGCCTTCGGCGAGCTCATCCAGGACGGTCGGATCAAGGTCGAGGACGCCACGCTCGTGCAGGTCGCGAGCCCGAGCCGCGAGCGCGTCGACACGTACCGGATGCTCCGCGACGAGATCGAGCTGAGCGTCGGGCGGCTGAACGGCGACCTCGGCACGATCACGCACCAGCCGATCTCGTACCTGCACCACGGCTACCCGCGCGAGGAGATGGTGGCGCTCTACCTGGCGGCCGACATCATGCTCGTGACGGCGCTCCGTGACGGCATGAACCTCGTCGCGAAGGAGTACGTCGCCACGCGTTTCGACAACGACGGCGTGCTGATCCTCTCCGAGTTCGCCGGCGCGGCCGACGAGCTGAAGCAGGCGGTGATCATCAACCCGCACGACATCGGCGCACTGAAGGACTCGATCCAGCGCGCCATCGAGATGCCCAAGCGCGAGCGCTCGACGCGGATGCGTGCGCTCCGGAAGCGCGTCCGCGACAACGACGTCGCCCGCTGGTCGCGCTCGTTCCTCGAGGCACTCGACCGGCACGCCCCGCGCGACGCGCGGATCGACCCGACCGGTGCGGAACGGCACCGCGAGGCCCAGACCGACAACATGTCGATCTTCGACCAGGACGCGCAGACCGCGCGTGCCGCAGAGGACACCCGGGAGGCCCGTGATGCGTGACCAGTCCACGAACGTCGACGAGACGGCGGCTCCAGAGCTCGACACGGCCCTCGCGGACCTGGCGGCGTCCGGCACGCTGCTGGTCGCGCTGGACTTCGACGGCACGTTGGCGCCCTTCGCCGACGACCCCGGTCAGGTCGGTGCCCTGCCGGGGAGCTGGGCGGCGGTCCTGACGCTGCAGCGCGCGAAGGACACCGAGGTGGTGCTCGTCTCCGGTCGCCCGCTCGACTCGCTCGCCCGGGTCACGCAGGCGCCGGAGGACATGTCGCTCGTCGGCTCGCACGGCGTCGAGTGGCGCGTCGACGGCCACGACCAAGAAGCACTGACCGCCGAGGAGCACGACCGCGTCGCGCGGATCGGTGCCGCGCTCGACGCCGTCGGGGAGCGCTTCCCCGGGGTCGTCATCGAGCACAAGCCGGCCGGGCACGGCGTGCACACGCGCCGGGTGAGCGCCGAGGTCGCAGCCGAGGCGAACGCCGCCGCGAGTGCGGCGGCGCACGAGGCGGACGCCGACGTCCTCGAACGCGGCGGCAAGGACATCCTCGAGTTCGCGGTGCGACACGTCACGAAGGGTGACGCCATCGACCGGCTCCGCGAGCTCCGTGGCGCCGACGCGGTGTTCTTCGCCGGGGACGACGTCACCGACGAGGACGCCTTCCGGGTCCTCCGTGACGGCGACGTCGGTGTGAAGGTGGGGGAGGGCGACACGCTCGCCGGCCACCGGGTCGCCGATCCGGCGGCCCTGACCGACGTCCTGAAGCAGCTCGCGCGCCTGCGTGCGGTGCGCTGAGGACGTGAGCACCACCTCCAGGCCGATGCGTACGCATCGAAGTGCGCCACTGGTATCCCAATCGGTCCTAGACTCACTCCATGCCTGATATCGACGTCAAGCCGCGGAGCCGGGTCGTCACCGACGGGATCGAAGCAACCACCTCGCGTGGCATGCTGCGTGCCGTCGGGATGGGAGACGAGGACTGGGAGAAGCCGCAGATCGGCATCGCCTCGTCCTGGAACGAGATCACCCCGTGCAACCTGAGCCTCGACCGTCTCGCCCAGGGCGCCAAGGAAGGCGTCCACGGTGGGGGCGGGTACCCCCTGCAGTTCGGCACCATTTCCGTCTCGGACGGCATCTCGATGGGCCACGAGGGGATGCACTTCTCCCTCGTCTCGCGTGAGGTCATCGCCGACAGCGTCGAGACCGTCGTGAACGCCGAGCGCCTCGACGGCACCGTCCTGCTCGCCGGGTGCGACAAGTCGCTCCCCGGGATGCTCATGGCCGCCGCGCGACTCGACCTCGCGAGCGTCTTCCTCTACGCGGGGTCGGTCATGCCCGGCTACGTGAAGCAGGCCGACGGCACGATGAAGGAAGTCACGATCATCGACTCCTTCGAGGGCGTCGGCGCGTGCAAGGCCGGCACCATGAGCGAAGAAGAGCTCAAGAAGATCGAGTGCGCGATCGTCCCCGGCGAAGGCGCCTGTGGCGGGATGTACACGGCGAACACCATGGCCTCGGTCGCGGAAGCGCTCGGGATGTCGCTCCCGGGCTCCGCCGCGCCGCCCAGCGCCGACCGCCGCCGTGACTACTACGCGCACCGCTCCGGCGAGGCCGTCGTGAACATGCTCAAGCACGGCATCACCGCTCGGCAGATCCTGACGCGCGAGGCGTTCGAGAACGCCATCGCCGTCGCGATGGCGCTCGGTGGCTCGACCAACGTCGTGCTGCACCTGCTGGCGATCGCGCACGAGGCCGAGGTCGAACTGAGCCTCGACGACTTCAACCGCATCGGCTCGAAGGTCCCGCACCTGGCGGACATGAAGCCCTTCGGCAAGTACGTCATGGTCGACGTCGACCGCAACGGCGGCATCCCCGTGATCATGAAGGCGCTGCTCGACGCCGGGCTGCTGCACGGCGACTGCATGACCGTGACGGGCAAGACCGTCGCCGAGAACCTCGCTGAGATCGACCCGCCGGAGCTCGACGGCGAGGTGTTCCGCAAGCTCGACAACCCGATCCACGAGACCGGTGGCCTGACGATCCTGCAGGGCTCCTTCGCGCCGGAGGGCGCCGTGGTGAAGACCGCGGGCTTCGACGCATCGGTGTTCGAGGGCCCGGCACGCGTGTTCGACCGGGAGCGCTCCGCGATGGACGCCCTCACCGAGGGCAGGATCCAGAAGGGCGACGTCGTCGTCATCCGGTACGAGGGCCCGAAGGGCGGCCCCGGCATGCGCGAGATGCTCGCAATCACCGCTGCCATCAAGGGCGCTGGCCTCGGCAAGGATGTACTACTCTTGACCGACGGACGATTCTCAGGCGGCACAACCGGCCTGTGCATCGGCCACATCGCACCGGAAGCAGTGGACGCAGGTCCAGTTGCATTCGTGCGCGATGGCGACCGCATCCGTGTCGACATCGCGGCTCGCTCGCTCGACCTACTGGTCGAGCCTGCCGAGCTGGAAGCCCGCCGTGACGGCTGGGCTCCGCTGCCCCCGCGCTACACCCGCGGAGTCCTCGCGAAGTACGCCAAGCTCGTGCAGTCCGCCGCCAAGGGCGCGGTCACGGGCTAGCGTTCGACACCCGCACCACCGCCATCTCTCCAGGCAAGGAACCCTTCATGCCCACGGAAGCCACACCGCTGTCCGCGGCCACCGGAGCGCGTCGCACTCCAGAGGTCCTGACCGGCTCGGGAGCCGTCCTCCGGACCCTCGAGCACCTCGGGATCACCGACGTCTTCGGGCTGCCCGGCGGCGCGATCATCCCGTTCTACGACGAGCTCATGGCGTCGAAGACGATCCGCCACATCCTGGTCCGCCACGAGCAGGGCGCCGGCCACGCCGCCGAGGGCTACGCGTCCGCGTCCGGCAAGGTCGGCGTCGCGATCGCGACGTCCGGTCCCGGCGCGACGAACCTCGTCACCGCGATCGCCGACGCCTACATGGACTCGGTGCCGTTCATCGCGATCACCGGCCAGGTGTTCTCGACGCTGATGGGCACCGACGCCTTCCAGGAAGCGGACATCGTCGGCATCACCATGCCGATCACGAAGCACTCGTTCCTCGTGACCGACCCGGCCGACGTGCCGGCGACCCTGGCCGCCGCACACCTCATCGCGACGACCGGACGCCCCGGTCCCGTGCTGGTGGACATCACCAAGGACGCCCAGCAGAAGTCGGCGCCGTACGTCTGGCCGCCCAAGATCGACCTGCCCGGCTACCGGCCGGTCACCAAGGCGCACGGCAAGCAGATCACCGCGGCCGCGCAGCTCCTCGCCGGGGCCGAGCGTCCGGTGCTGTACGTCGGCGGTGGCGTCGTCCGCTCCCGCGCGACGGCCGAGCTGCGCGCGTTCGCCGAGGCCACGGGTGCGCCCGTCGTCACGACGCTGATGGCTCGCGGGGCCTTCCCGGACTCGCACCCGCAGCACCTCGGCATGCCCGGCATGCACGGCACCGTCCCCGCGGTGCTCGGCCTGCAGGACAGCGACCTGATCGTCGCGCTCGGTGCCCGGTTCGACGACCGCGTGACGGGCAAGGCAGACGAGTTCGCGCCCGATGCCAAGGTCGTGCACGTCGACATCGACCCCGCCGAGATCTCGAAGATCCGCTTCGCCGACGTCCCGATCGTGGGCGACGCGCGCGAGGTGCTCATCGACCTCCTCGACGCGTGGGGCGGCATCCCCGTCGAGGACCGCGCGTCGACGGCCGACTGGTGGACGAAGCTCCGCCAGCTCAAGGTCGACTTCCCGCTCGGGTACGCCGAGCCCACCGACGGACTGCTCGCCCCGCAGGCGATCATCCGGCGCATCGGCGAGCTCACCGGACCCGAGGGGATCTACGCCTCCGGGGTCGGCCAGCACCAGATGTGGTCGGCGCAGTTCATCCAGTACGAGCGTCCGAACGCGTGGCTGAACTCCGGCGGCGCCGGGACGATGGGCTACTCGGTCCCAGCCGCGATGGGCGCGAAGGTCGCCGAGCCCGACCGGGTGGTGTGGGCGATCGACGGCGACGGCTGCTTCCAGATGACGAACCAGGAACTCGCGACCTGCGTCATCAACGACATCCCGATCAAGGTCGCGATCATCAACAACTCGTCGCTCGGCATGGTGCGGCAGTGGCAGACGCTGTTCTACGACGGCCGTCACTCGTTCACCGACCTGGAGACCGGACACTCGTCGCGTCGCGTGCCGGACTTCGTCAAGCTCGCCGACGCCTACGGTGCCCTCGGCATCCGCGTCGAGAAGGCCGACGAGGTCGACGCGGCGATCAAGCTGGCCCTCGAGACGAACGACCGCCCCGTGGTGATCGACTTCGTCGTGAGCCGTGACTCGATGGTCTGGCCGATGGTCCCGCAGGGCGTCAGCAACTCGTCCATCGAGTACGCCCAGGCCCTCGCTCCCACCTGGGACGAGGAAGACGCCGACATGACGGGGGAGACCGCATGAGCCACGTCCTGTCCCTCCTGGTCGAGGACAAGCCGGGTCTGCTGACCCGCGTCGCCGGGCTCTTCGCCCGCCGCGGTTTCAACATCGAGTCCCTCGCCGTGGGCAACACCGAGGTCGCCGGCCTGTCCCGCATCACGGTCGTCGTCGACGTCGAGGACCTGCCGCTCGAACAGGTGACCAAGCAGCTCAACAAGCTCGTCAACGTCATCAAGATCGTCGAACTCGACTTCTCGCAGTCGGTCCAGCGCGAGCACATGCTCGTGAAGGTCCGTGTCGACAACCAGACGCGCTCGGCCGTGCTCGAAGCAGTGAACCTGTTCCGCGCCCAGGTCGTCGACGTCGCGAACGACTCGCTCATCGTCGAGGTGACCGGCGACCCCGGCAAGATCCAGGCGATCCTCCGCGTGCTCGAGCCCTACGGCATCAAGGAGCTCGCCCGGGCGGGCCTCCTCGGCATGGGCCGCGGACCGAAGAGCATCACCGACCGGGTGCGCTGAGCGCCACCCGGCCCCGAACGAACCACAACCAAGGAGATCACGCACCGTGACTGACATCGTGTACGACGCCGACGCCGACCTGACCCTCATCCAGGGCAAGAAGGTCGCGGTCATCGGCTACGGCTCGCAGGGCCACGCCCACGCCCTCAACCTCCGCGACTCCGGCGTCGAGGTGAAGATCGGTCTGAAGGAGGGCTCGAAGAGCCGCCAGAAGGCCGAGGAGGCGGGCTTCGAGGTCCTCACCCCTGCCGAGGTCACCAAGTGGGCCGACGTCGTCGTGATCCTCGCGCCGGACCAGGTCCAGCGCATCGTCTACAAGGACGACATCGAGCCGAACCTCAAGCAGGGCGCGACCCTCGTCTTCGGCCACGGCTTCAACATCCGCTACGGCTACATCCAGGCACCGGAGGGCGTCGACGTGTCGCTCGTCGCGCCGAAGGGCCCCGGCCACACCGTGCGCCGCGAGTACGAGGCCGGCCGCGGCGTCCCCGTGATCGTCGCCGTCGAGGTCGACGCGTCCGGCTCCGCCTGGGACCTCGCGTGGTCGTACTCCAAGGCGATCGGTGGCCTCCGCTCCGGCGGCATCAAGACCACCTTCACCGAGGAGACCGAGACCGACCTGTTCGGTGAGCAGGCCGTCCTCTGCGGTGGCACGTCGCAGCTCATCCAGTACGGCTTCGAGACCCTCGTCGAGGCGGGCTACCAGCCGCAGATCGCCTACTTCGAGGTGCTCCACGAGCTCAAGCTCATCGTCGACCTCATCTGGGAGGGCGGCCTCACCAAGCAGCGCTGGTCGATCTCCGACACCGCCGAGTTCGGTGACTACGTCTCCGGCCCCCGCGTGATCTCGCCCGAGGTCAAGGAGAACATGAAGGCGGTGCTCGCCGACATCCAGGACGGCACCTTCGCCAAGCGCTTCATCGACGACCAGGACGCCGGTGCGCCGGAGTTCAAGGCGCTCCGCGAGAAGGGCGAGGGCCACCCGATCGAGGCGACCGGTCGCGAGCTGCGCAAGCTGTTCGCGTGGAAGCAGTCGGACTCCGACTACGTCGACGGTTCCGCAGCGCGGTAGTCTTCCCCAGACCACTCGACGACGAGGCGGCGGTGTGCACCCGTGCACCGCCGCCTCTCGATGTGACCCGAACGTTATGCAGCAGCACTCCAACAGCTCCGACGCCGCCGACCGGCGTCCCTCAGGCGACGCTCAGCGCGTTGCGCGACATGCGTCGTCCGTGGCGCCCGCACGGTGGCAGAACCGTACCGATCGGCATGGGATGATCGACGGATGGCGGTGACGAAGCGAGCGGTCCACATCGGCGCCGGCAAGATCGGGCGCGGATTCGTGGGCCAGTTCCTCGTGGCCAGCGGCTACGAGCTGACCTTCGTCGACGTCGACGAGCGGGTCGTCCAGGCCCTCAACGAAGCCGGTCGCTTCGTGGTGCACGAGGTCGGCGAGATGCCGGTCGAGCACCTCGTCTACGGCTTCCGAGCGCTCAGCAGCAAGACCGACCGCGATGCCGTGGTCCGGGCGATCGCCGAGGCCGACGTCGTCACCACGGCCGTCGGAGCCCGCACGCTGCCGCTCGTCGCACCGGTCATCGCCGAGGGGCTCGCGGCGCGAGGGCTCGAGCGCGGTGACGTCACGATCGTCGCGTGCGAGAACGCCTTCAACGCCACGGACTCCCTGCACGCCAGCATCCGTCGCGCTCCGATCCTCGAGGACCGCGACATCGCCGCCGTCTTCGCGAACTGCGCGATCGACCGCATCGTCCCCGACCAGTCCGGCGTCCTCGGGCAGTCCGGCGGCCTCGACGTCGTGCTCGAGCCGTTCTACGAGTGGGTCATCGAGCGCATGCCCTTCGCGAGCTCGGACGCCGAGCCCCCGGAGATCGAGGGCGTGACCTGGGTCGACGACCTGCAGCCGTTCGTCGAGCGCAAGCTCTACACCGTGAACACCGCCCACGCGACGGCTGCCTACCACGGCTACGTCCGCGGGATCCGGCTCATCCGTGAAGCGCTCGAGGACAGCGCCGTGAAGGCCGAGGTCGACGGCGTCCTCGCGGAGACCACGGCGCTCCTCATCGCGAAGCACGGCTTCGACCCCGAGGAACACGCGCGCTACGTGGCCGCGAACCTCTCCCGCATCGCGAACCCGCACCTGCCGGACACCACCGTCCGCGTCGGTCGGAACCCGCTCCGGAAGCTCGGGCGCCGCGAACGCTTCGTCGGTCCGGCGGCGCAGCTCGCCGAGCGCGGCCTCCCCGTCGAGCACCTGCTCGGCGCCGTCCGCGTCGCGCTCGAGTTCGACGACGAGAACGACCCGGAGTCGATCGAGCTGCACGCGCTGCTCCGATCCGGGGCCACGGCGCACGCGCTCACCGAGATCCTCACCGGTCTCATGGAGAGCCACCCGCTGTTCCCGTCCGTCCGGGACGTCGTCGCCGAGGTGCTCGAGTCCCAGGCCGCCGACGCCTGACCGATGTCGTGAAGCGGCCGTCCGGTCCCGAGATCGCGCCGTCTCTCGTAGAATCGTGGGCATGACCCCGGCACCTCCAGCACACGACGACGCCGCGGCGTCCCCGCCGGACGGCGCGCTCGACCACGACGACGACGCAGCCCTGCAGTGGGGCGACGCGGACGACGCCACCCACGTCGACGCCGCGCGCAACCCGGTCCGCGTCAAGGCGCGCCGCGAGCACGACCCCGAGGAACCACTCGGTTCGAGCGCACTCGTCGGCATGGGCGTCTTCGGTGGCATCTACCTGCTCTACACGGTCGCGTGGCTCGTCAGCGCGAGCCTCCTCACCGTCACGGGTTCCGGTGTCGCGGGCATCGTGTCCGAGGTCATGCGCGTCCTCGCGATCATGGCTCCGGCGTTCTGGTTCGCCGCCACGCTCTGGCTCGGGCAGGGGAGCAGGAACCGCACCAAGTTCGTCTGGCTCCTCATCGGGGCGGTCGTCCTCATCCCGTGGCCGTTCATCATGACCAGGAGCTTCGGGTGAGCGCCGCCGTCACCGAGCGGCAGCGCACGGTCACCGTCGGCAAGGCCGTCGTCTGGGGCGTCGCGGCCGTGTGCCTGGCGTACGTCACCTGGCAGGCCGTCGGCAACCTCGTCGGCGTCTCGAAGTCCGTGTCGGACTTCAACGAGTTCGTCCGGAAGAACGGCGGCACCGGCCTCGAGACGTCGACGCCCTGGGTGGCGCTCGTCCTCGACGTGCTGATCGCGCCGGCCGCGTTCGTCGCCGCCTGGCTGGTGTCGCGCCGGATGGACCTGGTCCGCACCGTCGTCGTCTTCGTCGCCGCGCTCTGCGCGGTCTCCGCGCTCTGGTTCACGCTCCTGCAGTACGTGTCCTCGACGCTCCGCATCGGTTCCTGACACCGGACTGGAGGCCCGGGGGGGGGCCGCCACGAGCCTCCAGTCCGTCTCGTGGTTCTCCACAGGGCTCCTGCCGCGGTCGTAACGGCCTGCTCGCGTCGATACGATGGTGGGATACCGCCCGTCTCGTGTGAGGAAACAGCAGCTGTGCCGAAGCCGGTCGTCCTGATCGCCGAAGAACTCTCGCCCGCCACAGTCGACGCCCTCGGGCCCGACTTCGAGATCCGGAACGTGGACGGCACCGACCGCTCCGCACTCCTGGCCTCCCTCGCCGACGCGCACGCCATCCTGGTGCGCTCCGCCACCAAGGTCGACGCCGAAGCGATCGCCGCAGCCCCGAACCTCAAGGTCGTCGCCCGTGCGGGTGTCGGCCTCGACAACGTCGACATCAAGGCGGCCACCACGGCCGGCGTGATGGTCGTCAACGCCCCGACGTCGAACATCATCTCGGCCGCCGAGCTGACGGTCGGGCACATCCTGTCGCTCGCGCGGCACATCCCGGCGGCGCACGCGTCGCTCGCGGCCGGCGCGTGGAAGCGTTCCGCGTACACCGGTGTCGAGCTCTACGAGAAGACCGTCGGCATCATCGGCCTCGGCCGCATCGGCGCGCTGATCACCCAGCGCCTGCAGGCCTTCGGCGTCTCGGTCATCGCGTACGACCCCTACGTCACGACCGCTCGTGCGCAGCAGCTCGGGGTGGAGCTCGTCTCCCTCGACGACCTGCTGCGGCGCGCCGACTTCGTGACGATCCACATGCCGAAGACGCCGGAGACCCTCGGCATGATCTCGGACGACCAGTTCGCGATCATGAAGCCGACGGCCTTCGTGGTGAACGTCGCCCGCGGTGGCCTCGTCGACGAAGAAGCGCTGCACCGTGCGCTCACGTCGAACCAGATCGCCGGCGCGGGCCTCGACGTCTTCGTGTCGGAGCCGCCGACGGACTCGCCGCTCCTCGCGCTGCCGAACGTCGTCGTCACGCCGCACCTCGGCGCGTCCACCGACGAAGCGCAGGAGAAGGCGGGCGTCTCGGTCGCCAAGTCGGTGCGACTCGCCCTTGGCGGAGAGCTCGTCCCCGACGCGGTGAACGTCGCCGGCGGCGTCATCGACCCGTACGTGCGCCCCGGCATCCCGCTCGTCGAGAAGCTCGGCCAGGTCTTCACGGCCCTCGCCACCTCGCCGGTCACCAGCATCGACGTCGAGGTCCACGGCGAGCTCGCCGAGTTCGACGTCAGCGTCCTCAAGCTGGCGGCGCTCAAGGGCGTCTTCACCGACGTCGTGAGCGACCAGGTGTCCTACGTCAACGCCCCGCTCATCGCGGAGCAGCGCGGGGTCAGCGTCCGGCTCATCACCGACAAGGACAGCCCGGAGTACCGCAACGTGCTGACGATCCGCGGCGCCCAGTCCGACGGCCCGGCGATCAGCGTCTCCGGCACGCTCACCGGCCCGAAGCAGGTCGAGAAGCTCGTGGAGATCAACGGCTACGACGTCGAGGTCGCCCTCGACAAGCACCACGTGGTCATGGACTACACGGACCGGCCCGGCATCGTCGCGGTGTACGGCAAGGAGTTCGGCGAGGCGGGCATCAACATCGCCGCCATGCAGATCGCCCGGCACTCGGCCGGTGGTCAAGCGCTCAGCGTCCTGACCGTCGACTCACCCGTGCCGGCGGAGATCCTCGAGCACGTCCGTTCGACGATCGACGCCTCCTCGCTCCGCGAGATCGACATCACGCTGTAGGAGAGCACTCATGACGCAGACGCTCAAGCTCGCTGTCATCCGTGGGGACGGGATCGGCCCGGAGGTCGTGGACGAGGCCCTCAAGGTCCTGCACGCGGTCACCCCGGACGACCTCGTCATCGAGGAGACCCCGTTCTCGCTCGGAGCCACCCGGTTCCTCGAAACCGGCGACATCCTGACGGACGACGACATGGCTGCCGTCGCGTCGCACGACGCGATCCTGCTCGGCGCGGTCGGCGGGGATCCCCGTGATCCCCGCCTGGCCGGCGGCATCATCGAGCGTGGGCTGCTGCTGAAGTTGCGGTTCGCCTTCGACCACTACGTCAACCTGCGTCCGACGAAGGTCTACGACTCGGTCGTCACACCGCTGGCCTCCCCGGGGGACGTCGACTTCGTCGTGGTCCGCGAAGGAACCGAGGGACCGTACGTCGGCAACGGGGGAGCGATCCGCGTCGGCACACCGCACGAGATCGCGACCGAGGTCTCGGTGAACACGGCGTACGGCGTCGAGCGCACCGTGCGCTACGCGTTCGACCTGGCTGACCGTCGTCCCCGCAAGCACCTGACGCTCGTGCACAAGAGCAACGTGCTCGTGAACGCCGGGGCGCTCTGGCAGCGCACGGTGGCAGCGGTGGGGCAGGAGTACCCGGACGTCACCGTGGACTACCAGCACGTCGACGCCGTCACCATCCACATGGTGCGGGAGCCTGCTAGGTTCGACGTCATCGTCACCGACAACCTCTTCGGCGACATCATCACCGACCTGGCCGGCGCGATCAGCGGCGGCATCGGTCTGGCGGCCTCGGGCAACATCAACCCGGACGGCACCTTCCCCAGCATGTTCGAGCCGGTGCACGGATCCGCGCCGGACATCGCGGGTCAGCAGAAGGCCGATCCCACGGCCGCCATCCTCTCCGTCGCACTCCTCCTCGACCACATCGGTCGGGGTGACCTGGCGACGGCGGTGACACGGGCGGTGGAAGCGGACCTGGCTGATCGGGGCACCACGCAGCGTCGCACGGCCGAGATCGGCGACGCCATCGCCGCCTCGGCCACAGCGCGCACCACCACCGCCTGAAAGGGAGCCACACCGATGAGCACCGAGACAGTCTTCGGACTCGAGTTCTCCACCACCCCGTCCGCCGAACGCCGCGCCGAGGCGGAGCGCGAGACGATCCTGGCAGACCCCGGGTTCGGCAAGCACTTCACCGACCACATGGCCACCGTCGAGTGGACGCTCGATGCCGGCTGGCGCGACGCGTCGATCCACCCGTACGGACCGCTGTCGCTCGACCCCAGCGCCAGCGTGCTGCACTACGCGCAGGAGATCTTCGAGGGCCTGAAGGCGTACCGGCACGCCGACGGCTCGGTGTGGACGTTCCGTCCGGAAGCGAACGCAAAGCGGTTCCAGCGCTCGGCCCGCCGTCTCGCGCTGCCGGAGCTGCCCGTCGAGGTGTTCGTCGAGTCGATCCGACAGCTGGTCCGGACCGACGTCGACTGGGTGCCGGGTGCCCCGGAGACGAGCCTGTACCTGCGGCCGTTCATGATCGCCACCGAGTCGTTCCTCGGGGTCCGTGCGGCCCAGGCGGTGTCGTACCACTGCATCGCGAGCCCGGCCGGCGCGTACTTCACGTCCGGGCCGAAGCCGGTGTCCATCTGGCTGTCGTCGAACTACGCCCGAGCGGGCCGTGGTGGCACCGGTGCCGCCAAGACCGGCGGCAACTACGCCGCGTCGCTGCTGCCCCAGCAAGAGGCGTACGAGCACGGCTGCCAGCAGGTGATGTTCCTCGACTCCGAAGAGGGCAAGTACCTCGAAGAGCTCGGCGGCATGAACGTCGTGCTGGTGCGGTCCGACGGCACGCTCGTGACGCCCGACTCGGACTCCATCCTCGAAGGGATCACGCGCGACTCGATCCTGCAGCTCGCGGAAGACCGCGGCCTGCGGGTCGAGCGGCGACGGGTGACCCTCGACGAGTGGCGTGACGGCGTCGCGGACGGCTCCATCACCGAGGCCTTCGCGTGCGGCACCGCCGCCGTGGTGACCCCGATCGCCGAACTCCGCGGCGACGGCTTCACGATCGGCTCGCCCACCGTCGGTGCCGGCGAACTGACGATGTCCCTCCGTGAGGAGCTCACCGACATCCAGTCCGGCCGTCGTCCCGACCCGCACGGGTGGATGACCAAGCTGACCGACGCGTCCTGATCCCGGGCTCGGCGTCGGTAAGGTCGAACGGTGAAGATCGCACGGTTCAGCAGCAAGGGTGAAGACCCCCGGTACGGCATCCTCGACGAGCGCGCTCTGGTGGTGCTCGCGGGAGACCCGATGTACCAGGGCTTCGAGACCACGGGGGAGCGGGTGCCCCTGTCGGAAGCGAAGCTCCTCGCACCGGTGATCCCGCGCTCCAAGGTGATCGGCGTCGGGCTCAACTACGCCGAGCACGCCGACGAGATGGACGACGTGTCGGGGGACGACCCCGTGGTGTTCCTCAAGCCGAACACCTCGGTCATCGGCCCGGACGACCCCATCCGCCTGCCGGAGGGCGTCGGCCGCGTCGACCACGAGGGCGAACTCGCCATCGTGATCGGGTCCCTCGCCAAGAACGTCACGCGAGAGGACTTCGCGAGCGTCATCCTCGGGTACACGATCGCGAACGACGTGACCGCCCGTGACCTCCAGGCTCGCGACGGCCAGTGGACCCGGGCGAAGGGGTTCGACACGTTCTGCCCGCTCGGCCCGGTGATCGAGACCGAGATCGACCCGTCGGACATCCGTCTCGAGACCCGCGTCGACGGCGACCTGCGCCAGGTGGCGTCGACGAGCGAGATGGTGCACGACATCCCGTCGCTCATCGAGTTCGTGTCGTCGATCTGGACGCTCCTGCCCGGGGACGTCATCCTCACCGGCACCCCCGCCGGCGTGGGGGAGATCCGTGACGGCGAGGTCGTCGAGGTGACCATCTCCGGCATCGGCACGTTGAAGAACCCGGTCATCGCTCGCAAGTGACGACCAACCGAAGGGCCCCGCATCCGCAGGATGTGGGGCCCTTCGTCGTTCGACGACACCTGTTCCCCGTCGTTCCGGGCGACACGCCGTCGTGCAGCCCCGGTTTGCCCGATCCGCGGATCCTGCGTAGAGTTCTTACTCGTCACCCCAAAGGTGCGGCGGAGAAGCCGAGACGGTCACCCGGAGCGAAAGCCCCGGTGATGCAGTCCAGCCGAGCCGACCTCAAGCGGGACCACCCACTCCAATGAAGCCGGTCGAAAGATCGCCACTGAAGTAGTGGTACAGTACCGAAGTTGCCCGAGCGGGCATTCCCTCCAGGGAGAAGAAGCTCGGCGCGTCTGGTCCTTGAGAACTCAACAGCGTGCACATTGTCAATGCCAATTTATTGACCCCGTTGCCTTCACTTGTGGAGGTACGGAGACAATTCCTTTTGGATTGAAGATTGTCAGTAGACAGTCAAC
>JASCOI010000070.1 GCA_029959665.1 Microbacteriaceae bacterium PS02333 | reverse complement strand
GCCCGGGGGCCCCCCCGGGGGGGGGGGGGGGGGGGGGGGGGGGCGGGGGCCCGGGCCCCCCCCCCCGCCGCGGATCAGGAGCCGATCGCGGTCTGCGTCAGCGTGAAGGCGAGCGCACCGACGTTCACGGTGCCGTTCTGGCCGGTCGTCGCCGAGGACGGCAGCTCGATCGTGAAGACGACCTTGACGGGCGACGTGGTGCTCGACGGCGACACCACGAAGGTGTTCGCGTTCGCGGTGGACTGCACGACCGACGCGCTCGTCGAGGTCACGGCGAGGGTCTTCGTGGTCGCAGCGACCAGGGCCGAGTCGCCCGTGATGCTCTGGCTCGCGTAGGTCAGGTTGGCCTTGAGGTCCTGGCCGGTCGCGCCGATGTTCAGCGTCTGCGTGAACTGGTACTTGTTGCCGGGCACCATGAGCACGTTCGCGGGGTTGATGGTCGTCGAGCGACCGTTGGTGATGTCGGTCCAGACACCGTCGTTCGCCGCGCTGAGCGTGAGCGTGCCCGAGCTGACAGCGCTGGCGGCGGTGGAGGCGCTGGCGTTCCAGAGGGCGAAGGTGCCCGCTCCGCCGAGGAGGAGCGCGACGCCGGCGGCGCCGGCGATGGCGCCGGTGACGATCTTGTGCATGAGGAGTCCGTTTCTGCGCACGCAGGGGCGCGGAAGGCCACCGGCACGCGGGTTCGGGTAGGCGCGCCGGCAGGACGGTGTCATCGGCCCCGGGGATCGGGGGCCGCGGCTGACCTGTGCCGAGAGCGGATCGCCGGGCTCCGGGGTCGTGAGCGACTGCTGACGACCCGGGCGGGCAGGATCCGTTCCGGTATCGAAACTACCGGTCCCCCAAAGTGCCGACAAGAGGGAACATGCGTCTGAATGGACCCAGTACAGGGGGCATTTTCGTCCCCGACAGTGCGGACAGTGCCTGTACCCCGATCCACGAGGACCGCGACGGAATGCGCGCGCCCCCAATACGGTTGCACGGACCGGAAACGAGGAGGGCCCATGGGCATCGTGCGCTGGCTGTTCGACGCGCAGATCGTCATCGGCGACCAGACCGTGCTCTGGCGCGAGGTGATCGGCAACGTCTTCGGGCTGCTCAGCGCCCTCGGTGGCATGCGCCGCAAGGTGTGGGCGTGGCCCGTCGGCATCGTCGGCAACGTGCTGCTCTTCACGGTCTTCATGGGTGCGCTCTTCGACACCCCGAACCCGGTCAACCTGCTCGGCCAGGCCGGACGCCAGGTGATGTTCATCATCGTCAGCGTCTACGGCTGGTACCGCTGGACCCATCGCCCCGCCGAGTCGACGACCGTCATCGACCCGAAGTGGGCGTCGTGGCGGACCCGTGGGCTGCTCGTCGTCGGCATGGTCGGCGGGACGCTCGTGCTGACGCCGGTGTTCCGCGCGCTGGGGTCGTACGAGCCGGTGTGGAGCGACGCCTGGATCTTCGTCGGGTCCCTGCTCGCGACCTACGGCATGGCGAAGGGGTGGGTCGAGTTCTGGCTCATCTGGGTCGCCGTGGACCTGGTCGGCGTGCCGTTGCTGTTCTCCGCCGGGTACTACGCCTCCGGGCTGATGTACGTCTTCTACGGCGTCTTCACCCTGACCGGCTTCTTCGTCTGGATGCGGCAGCGCACGAAGCCACCGGCGGCTCCCGTCACCGTCGGCTGAGCGCCACCGACGACCGGACGGCATGCTGGGGGCATGAGTGACGGCGCGTTCCTGACCGGCCTGCGGGTGTTCCGTGCCAGGCGGCACGAGTTCCTCGAGCCGAGGCGCACCCGACGTCGGACGATCGTCTGCGGCCTCGTCGCCGTCATCGTGGGCGCGGCGTCGATCGTCTCGGACGCGCTGACGGAATGGCTCGGGACGCCCCTCCCGCACACCATCGTCACGGCGGTCGCCTTCGCCGCTGCGGTCGGGTGCTTCGCCGCGGTCTTCTTCCGGACCGCACGGAAGCTCCAGCCCCAGCGGTGGCAACCGTTCCCCGGCGGATGGCGTCGCTCCGAGCGCGTCGGCCAGCAGTTCTCCGCACGACCGCCGGAGCTCCTCCCCGAGGACCGCGACGAGGTCCTCGCCCAGGCGTCGAGGATGGTCGAGCCCGCGATCGCCAGCGCCGATCGGTTGCGCTGGATCCCGTTCGGGTGGCTCGCGGTGTGGGTCGGCGCGCTCGTCAGCGGGCTGGCGTCGACGGAGAGCCTCGTCGTCCTGCTCATGCCACCGGTGTTCCTGCTCCTGCAGGGCGGGAGCGCCGCCGCCACGATCGTGTGGCTCGGACGTGCTGAGCTGACCCGGCGCCGGGTCGAGGCGACGCCGCCGTGGACACCACCACCCGGACCGGCTCCGCGGAACGCCGACCCGCGCGGGTCGAAGCTCGGGCTGCCGGACGACTGAGCGCACGGCCCCCGGTCTGGGACACGACAGGTCCTCGTCGATGCGGTGAGATGTCCGAGTGGAGACCTTGAACGACGACACGATCGTCGACGAACAGACGATCGCGGAGCGCCTCATCCGGGCGGCCATCCGCGCCTACCGCCTGCACCCGTTCACCGAGGTCGACGCGGCGGTCGTCGCGGACATCGCCGGTGTGCCCCTCGACGCCGTCGCCCGGGCGTTCCCGACGTGGGACGCCCTGCTGCTGGTCACCTACGACGCGTGGACCGACCTCCGCGGATCGACCAGACGCCAGAAGCCGGCGACGACGATCGACTACGTCCGGATGACCCTCGCCGAGGACGTCGCTGACCCCGGTCTCGTCCGGGTCCTCGCCGGCGTGATCAACATCGCGGGCGCCGACACCACCTTCGCGGAGCTGTTCCGGAAGCGGTACGCCGAGTACGTCGGTGCGCTGACGGCGGGGTTCCAGCGCGACTTCGACGCGGGCACGGAGGACGCGGTGGTCTCCGCCGAGCACGCGGCCACGCAGCTGCTCGCCCTGTACCAGGGACTCCAGATCCAGCTCCTCGTCCGACCTGGCCTCGACGCGCTCGCCGAGTACGACCACGCGGTGCGCGCGCTCCGCGCGGGCTGGCAGCACCGTCACGTCCCGGAGTGGGACCTCGACGGCGTCCCGACGTCACCCGTCCTGCCGGCCGGCTGACGTCTTGGACGCACCCCGGGACGGACGGGAGGCACGGTGCCTGCCCGCACCGTGCCTCCTGTCGGTTGCCTGCTCGCGTTACGCGCGCAACCAGGCGGTCCCCACGCCCGTCAGGGCGCCGTCTGCCACCGGCGCCGAGGCGAGCAGCAGTGCACCCGCGGGGAGTTCGTACGGCTCGTCTCCGAACACCGTGACGCTGGTCCAGCCGTTCGGCCGACGGAAGGCGAGCACGTCGTCGCGACCGGTGTCGAGCCACTCGAGGTGCTCCTCGGACTGCAGCTGGCCACGGAGGCCGAGCGCCTTCCGGTAGAGGTTCAGTGTGGAGTCGGGGTCGTCGTCCTCCGTCTCGACCGAGAACGCGCCGAACCACGCCGGCTGCGGCAGGTGCGACCCGCTGGCGCCGAAGCCGAACGACGACCCGTCCCTGGTCCAGGGGATCGGGACACGGCAGCCGTCACGGCCGACGTCGACGCCCGGGTTCCGGAAGAAGGCCGGGTCCTGACGATCGGCGGCGGGGATGTCGCCGACCTCTTGCAGGCCGAGCTCCTCGCCTTGGTACATGTACGCCGAGCCGGGCAGCGCGAGCTCCAGCAGGGTCGCCGCCTGCGCGCGCCGGAGCCCGAGCTCCTGGTCGAGTGCGTCCTGCGAGCCGCCGGCGAGCAGCCACGCACCGCCCTGCTTCTCGGACGCGCCGTTCCGCGGCGGGAGGGCGTAGCGGGTGGCGTGCCGGACGACGTCGTGGTTCGAGAAGACCCACGTGGTCGACGAGCCGGACTGCTCGGCGAGACCGAGGTTGAACTCGATGATCGACCGGAACGACGGCGCGTCGAAGTCGGCCTCGAGCAGGTCGAAGTTGAACGCCTGTCCCAGTCCGTCGGCGCTCGCGTAGCGGGCACGGCGGTCGGCGGCGACCCACGCCTCGGCGACCGCGGTGCGGGCCGGGGTGTACTCGTCGAAGACCTTCCGCCACTCCGCGTAGATCTCGTGGACGTCGTCACGGTCCCACAGCGGGTGCGTGCCGTCCTTCGGCATGGCGGACAGCTCGGCCCAGGTCGGCAGGATCTCGCCGAGGTCCTTCGAGAGCCCGTGCGCGACGTCGATGCGGAAGCCGTCGACCCCGCGGTCGGACCAGAAGCGCAGGGTGTGCAGGAAGTCGTCGCGGACCTCCCGGTTCGCCCAGTTCAGGTCCGGCTGCTCCTTCGCGAAGCTGTGCAGGTACCACTGGCCGTCGCCCGCTGCGGTCCAGGCCGGGCCGCCGAAGATCGAGACCCAGTCGGCCGGCGGGTTCTCGGCGGCGGGCCCGGTGCCGTCGCGGAACACGTACCGGTCGCGGGCCGGGCTGCCGGCGGGCGCGGCGAGGGCCTCGCGGAACCACTCGTGCCGGTCGCTCGTGTGGTTCGGGACGATGTCGACGATCACCCGGATGCCGGCGCCGTGCAGGGCGGCGACCATCGCGTCGAAGTCCTCGAGCGTGCCGAGCTTCGGGTCGACGTCGCGGTAGTCGTCCACGTCGTAGCCGCCGTCGGCGAGGGCGGACGGGTAGAAGGGGCTGAGCCAGACGGCCTCGACGCCGAGTGACGCCAGGTAGGGCACGCGGTCGGTGATGCCGGCGAGGTCGCCGATCCCGTCGCCGTTCGCGTCCGCGAAGGACCGCGGGTAGATCTGGTAGACGCTCGCCTGGCGCCACCAGGTCTCGTCGGTGGCCGTCGGGTCCTGTGCGGTCAGCACATCCGTCATGAGGGGTGGTGTCCTTTCGGTGGTGCTCGTGTCGATCACTTGATGGCGCCCTGCGTCACACCGGACATCACCCATCGCTGGGTGAGGACGTACACGATGATGGACGGTGCCATCGCCATGAGGTACGAGGCGAACGAGACGTTGTAGTTGTTGCTGAACTGGCTCTGGAAGATCTGCTGCAGCACGGGGAGCGTCTGCAGCGCCGGGTCGGCCGTGATGAGCGCCGGCATCATGTAGTCGTTCCAGGACGCCAGGAACGCGAAGATCCCGACGGTCGCGCTCATCGGTGCCAGGAGCGGGAACAGCAGGCGCCAGAACACCTGCCCGACGCTCGCGCCGTCGATGCGCGCGCTCTCCTCGAGCTCCCCGGGGATCGAGCGGAGGAACGCGGTGAACAGCAGCACGCTGAACGACAGCTGGAACATGATGTGCAGGATCGCGACACCGATCGGGTTGTCGAGGCCGACCATGCCGGTGAGCTTGACCTGCGACAGCGCCAGGACCGGGAACGGCAGGAACATCGCGGCGAGCAGGTAGAAGAACGACCAGCGGAACAGCCGGTGCTGCCAGTTGTGCGAGATCGCGTACGCGGCGAACGACGCCAGGAGGATCGTCCCGGTGACGGAGATCGCGGCGACGAGCACGGAGACGCCGAACGCCCGCGGGAAGTCGGTCAGCTGCCAGGCCCGGACGAACCCGTCCATGCTGAACGGCGCCGGCAGCGAGAACGCGTTGCCGTCGAGCGCCTGGCTCGTGGTCTTGAACGCCATCACGACCGTGACGTACAGCGGGACGAAGACCGTCAGCGAGCAGATCGCCAGGATGATCGTCAGCGGCCAGTTCCAGCCGCTCTTCGAGCGACGGCCGCGGGCGGAGTCCGCGTCGACCGACCGCATGCTGCCGGTGCGGGTGGTGGACGGCTGGAGCGGTGCAGGGAGCGTCATGAGAAGAGGGCCTTCCCGCGGCTGAGCCGCAGCTGGACGAGCGCGAGGATGACGGTGATGACGAAGAAGATCGTCGCGTTCGCCATCTGGTAGGAGTAGTCGCCGCTGTTGAAGCCGTTGAAGATCGACATCGCGACACTCGTGGTCGCGGTGCCGGGGCCTCCGGCGGTGAGACCGACGATCACGTCGTAGGCGTTGAGGAAGTTCTTGAACCCGAGGATCAGGTTGATGACGATGTAGCCGGCGGTGAGCGGCATCGTGATCGAGACGAGCTGCCGCCACGACGACGCACCGTCGATGGCCGCGGCCTCGTACACCTCACCGGGGATCGCGAGGACACCCGCGATGTAGATGAGCAGCGTGCCGGGGATCGCCTGCCACGTCGTGACGACGACGATCGCGATCCAGGCGAGGTCGGGGTTCGCGAGGATGCTCGTCTCGAGCGGCGCGATCCCGAGCGTCGTCGCCAGTGCGGGCAGGCTGTTCGAGAACAGGAACGAGAACACGTACGCGATGACGATGCCCGAGATGACCATCGGCAGCACGAAGACCGCGCGGAGGGCGACCTTGGCACGGATGCGGCTCGTCAGGGCGATCGCCAGCAGGAGCGCCAGTGCGTTCACGACGAGCACGGTGACGAGCGAGAAACCCATCGTGAACAGGTAGGCGTGCAGGATCGCCGGGTCGGAGAAGATCGCGAGGTAGTTCGTCAGGCCGGTGAACCCGAACTCCCCGAACCCGACCGAGTCGGTGAAGCTCAGGACGATGCCCATCACGGCCGGCACCGTGATCGCCAGTGTGAAGACGACGAGCGTGGGCAGGAGGAAGGCGAGGAACACCGGCTGGATGCGGTGCACCCGGAACCGTGCGGTTCGCGGTGCCCGGCCGGTCGCGGTGGGGGAGCCGCCCCGGTCCGGATCGGGGCTGTCGGTGGGGCTGTTCCGGCGGCTGCCGCCGGAGGACGTCGTGGCGATTGCCATGGTGATCGTCTCCTCGGTCCGAGACCGGGTCAGGCCTTCCGGCGCGCCACGCGCGCCCAGTCGGCATCGAGTGTGCGGAGCTGCGGAGCCGGGTCGCCGCCGAGGGCGATGGACTGCGCGTAGTTGGCCACCGGGATCTCGGCCGGCACGAGCTGCGACGGGCCGAGGTAGAAGGCCGCGTCGTCGTAGTACTGCTGCATGCCCTTGAGCGTCGGGTTGGCGACCGGGGGCGAGTCCTTGCGGGTGCCGAAGCCGTTGTTGTCCGCGTTGTACTTGTCCGCGACCTCGGGGGACATCAGGAAGCGGAGGAACTCGCGCGCAGCTTCCTGCTTCTTCGACGCCTTCGGGATCCAGAGCGCCAGGTCGACGTTGACCCGGACCTTCAGGTCGGCGGGGTCGTCGGTCGCGGGCATCGGGAACGTGCCGAGGTCCATGTCCGGGTTCGTCTTCGCGATCTCGATGAGCGCCCACGGGCCCTGCAGGTACATCGCCGACTCGCCCTTCGCGAACGCGAGGTTGCCGTCGCCGTACGCACGGCTCGCGGCGTTCTTGTTCGACCACTTCGCGAGCTGCGCCATCCGGTCCATCGGCGGCGCGAAGTCCTTCGAGAACGACACGGGGGACGACGGCGTGAGCGACGTGCCCTCCTTCTCGAGCGCCGAGAAGGTCTTCCCGACGTCGAGCATGCCGCCGATCGAGTAGTCGAACATCCCCTGCGCCAGGGTCCAGGTGTCCTTGTAGGTGTTGTAGAACGGCGTGACGTCGGCGGCGAGGAGCTTCTCGCAGACCGCGGTCAGCTCGGACCACGTGGTCGGGACCTCGATGCCCTGCTGGGCGAAGATCTCCTTGTTGTAGATCACCGACGCCGCGGTGACCGAGTAGGGCAGCGCGTTCCGCTCACCCGGGTAGGACGCCGTCTGCTCCATGAGCGTCCAGAGGTCCGGGTTGATTGCCTTCGCCTCGTCCATGTCGGACAGGTCCGTCAACGCCCCGTGCTCGACGAACGACACCATCGCGTAGTTGTAGTTCAGGCAGCCGAGATCAGGAGGCGAGCTCCGCACGAAGTCCGCCGGCAGCGACGACGTCGAGTCGCGGATGACCCGGATCTTCGACTGGCTGTCGTGGAACTTCGCGATGACGTCGTCGAAGTACCCGATGACCTCGGGCTTCGAGACGTAGAACGTGATCGTCTCCCGACCGGACCCGGACGAGGCGGGAGCGCACCCGGCGAGGGCCAGGCTCGCGCCGACTGCGCCGGTGCCGAGGAGGAAGGACCGACGACTGAGCGCCGATCGGCTCAGCGGTGAAGCGGTTCGTGCGTGCACGTGAACTCCGTCCGACGGGTCTCGGCGCCCTTGCCGTCCCGTCCCCCCGACTGCTCCGATGCGGTCGGTGCACATAATCTAGCGAGAATATTTAGGAAAGCAAGGAACTCGTGACGCGGTATCTTCAGCCAGTGACCATGCTCCCCGACCTGCTGCGACGCTCGAGCCTCGAGACGGTGCTCGACGTGGCGTTCGCCGAGCAGGTGTTCACCGCGAGCACGGTGATGGCACGGACCGGGCACACGCGCTCCACCGTGCTGACGGCCTGCGACGAGCTCGTCCGACTCGGGTGGATCGCGGAGCTCGACGACGCCAGGGCCGCGGGGGAGTACCGGATGGGCCGCCCGGCGAAGCGCTACGAGCTGCGGAGGACCGCCGGCGTGGTCGTCGGGGCGGACGTCGGGCAGTCCCGCGTCGAGGCGGTCGTCGCGGACCTGCGGGGAGCCGTTCTCGCCCACGCGGAGGAGCCCGTCCGCCCCGACTTCGACGATGCCGACCGCGACGCCCGTGATCGTCGCGCCGCGGTCCTCCGGTGCGTCACGCGCGCACTCGCCGACGCCGAGCACGCCGCCTCGGACGTGCTCGTCACGACGATCGGTGTCGCCGCACCGGTCGACGCACACGGGCGGTCACCGAACGAGGACGACGGGTTCTGGCACCGCATGAACCCCGGCTTCGAGGACGTCCTCGCCGGTCACGGTGCGATCGTCGTCGAGAACGACGCGAACCTCGCCGCGATCGCGGAGCGCGCAAGGGGTGCTGGTGACTCGTTCGCCGCACTGCTGTCCGGGGAGCGCTTCGGCACCGGCCTCATCGTCGACGGGGTCCTGCTCCGCGGCGCACACGGCGGGGCCGGCGAGATGCGCGTCCTCAACCTCGTCGAGGGCGTCGGGACTCCGGAGGGCATCGGTGCTGCGTGCCGGACGCTCGCGGCCGAGGCGCTCGCCGCCGGGCGGATCGCGCCGGGTTCGGTCCTGGCCGAGATCGCGGCGCGGAGTGTGCTCGACTCCCAGGCGGTGTTCGCGGCCGCCCGGGACGGTGACCTGGTCGCCCTGCAGATCGTCGACCAGCTCGGCGAACGGCTGGCGAAGGCGACCATCGTGCTCGCGAGCCTGCTCGACATCGAGCGCGTCTACGTCGCCGGGGCGATCGCGCAGCCGGCGGCCGCGGTCATCGCGCGCGCGAACGCGGTGCTCGGCAGCGGCGCGTTCCTTCCGGTGCCGGAGGTCGTCGCGTCCGCGCTCGGGCCCGACGTCGTCCTGATCGGCGCCGCGCAGCGTGGGCTCGACCTCGTCCGGGCCAACCCGCTGGCGTTGTCCCTGACGGGTCGGTCGGTCAGCGCGACCTGACCTCGGCTGCCGTCGGCCACCCCGGGAAGATCCGTTCCCCTGCGCGTCGTGCGAGCAGCGTCACGGCGAGGAGTGGCAGGCTCAGTGCCGCCAGCGAGCACACCCAGAGGAAGAACTCGCCGTGGAAGACGAGCGGTGTCGTGGCCAGCACGGCGATCCACGCGAGCGATGCCCAGCCGCGAGCGGGGTGCCCGATCGCCCAGCGGGTGTCCCGCGAGCTCAGGGCGATCCCGATGACCACGAGCGAACTGATCGGTCCCGGGGACTCGGAGAACGCGATGTCGTCGACGGTGGACCGCAGGATGCCGGACCCGATCACGAGCACCGCGAACAGCACCGTGATCGTCCTGGCGACGGCGAGTGCGACCAGCGTGCCCGTTCCGACGTCCTGCTGCGCGGACGTCACCGGGACCGCCGCCAGGAGAGGATCTGCCGGACGGTCACCTTCGACCCGTACTGCGCGACCGAGTGCCGGAAGAGGTACTGCGCGAACCACAGCAGCAGCCCCGCGACGACGAACACCTCGACGATGCAGACCACCGACTCGAGCGGCGACAGGGACCCGACGGCGTTCCGGACCATCGCGGTGATCGGGGTGAACGTCGGGAAGTACGTGAAGACCGCGACGACGGGCGACGAGGGGCTCGTCATCACGAAGAACGCCGCGTAGATCGGGATGATCAGCGAGAAGATCGCCGCGGACTGCAGCGCGGAGGCGTCCTTGATCGTCGGGACGGCGGCGCCGACGGCGACGAACAGCGCGGATGCGAGCAGGACCCCGCCGACGAGCAGCAGGGCGCCGACCACCATCCGCCACGGATCGACGACCACGTGCCCGACCCGACTGGCGACGAGCGGGATGACGACGACGAGCGACAGGAGTCCTGGGACCAGGAACACGCCGATCTGCACGAGCCCGACGAGCAGCATCGCGATGACCTTGCCGCGGATGAGGTCCCCGGCGGTGACGGTCGTCAGGATCATCTCGGAGATCCGGTTCTCCTTCTCCTCGACGACCACGGTGACCATGCGTGCGGCGAGCAGCAGCACGAGCCCGAAGAACGCCGCCAGGTAGACCATCGGCGGCAGGATCGACAGCCACCCCGGAGCGACCTTCCCGTCGGCGTACGCCGTGACGTCCGCTGCCGGCGGGGACCGCAGGATGTGCACCGCTTCCGCGTCGTCCACGTTCGCGGCGACGCTCTGTTCGAGCACCCGCTCGGCGAGCGACGAGTACCCACCGTTCTCGAAGAGCCCCTTGTCCTTCGCGGTGACCTCGATCGGGTCCTCTGACGGAGACTCCGGGAACACGACGAGCGCGTCGAGCCGTCCGGCGACGACGTCGGCACGGTCGGCGGCCTCGTCCGTGGTCGGGGTCCCGCCCCAGCGCGCCGCCACGGACTCGGAGACGAGCCCGGAGTGGTCGACGTAGTGGAACGGCGTCTTCTCGGCGGACGAGCTCGACACGACCGAGTTCGTCCCCGCAGCCTGCCCGACCCCGACGAGCAGGGACACCACGACGATGACGAACGGCAGCGCGAGGGTGCCGATCCAGAACGCGGGCTTGTTCACCGCGCGGACGAACTCGAACCGGATGACGGTTCCCAGACGGCTCATCGCGTTCCCCCTGCGGCGCGTTCGTCCGCGCCGGCGTCGTGGCCGTACACCTGCACGAAGATCTCGTCGAGCGGGATCCTGCGCATCTCGAACCCCGTGACGTGCACACCGGCTCCGACGAGCGACGCCAGGATGTCCGACCCGTCCGCGGCTGCCGAGGACGACGGCACCAGGTACGCGACGTGGCCCTCGTGCCGTGCGAGCTTGTAGAGGGACGACGCCGGCACCGCTCCGTCGAGCGAGACCTTCGCGACGGCACCGCCGAAGGCGTCCTGGACCTCCGGGATCGTGCCGTACGCGGCCGCGGTGCCGTCCTTGAGGAGCAGGATCCGGTCGCACAGCCGTTCGACCTCGTCCATGTGGTGCGTGACGAGGATCACCGTGGCGCCGTCGGCCTTCCGCTCGTCGACCAGGTCGAGCAGGAGCCGACGGTTGACCGGGTCGAGGCCCTTCGTCGGCTCGTCGAGGATGAGCAGGCGCGGCCGGTCCATGATCGTGATCCCGAGCTGGACCTTCTGCTGCTGGCCACCCGAGAGTTTGTCGATCCGGAGCTTCGCCTTGTCCGCGAGCCCGACTCGCGCCAGGTACTCCATCGACCACGCGGTGGAGGCCGAGCGCGGCATGCCGCGGAGTGCCGCGAAGTACGTCATCACGTCGATGACGGACTCCTTCCGGTACAGCCCGCGCTCTTCGGGCAGGTACCCGATCCCGCCGGTCGCCGGCTTGTACTGCCGTCCGTCGATCGTCAGGGTGCCGGCCGACGGCGACGTGATGCCGAGGAGTGCCCGGATCGTAGTGGTCTTGCCGGACCCGTTGCTGCCGAGGAGCCCGAAGGTCTCACCGGGTGCGACGTCGAACGACAACCCGTCCACGACGGCACGGTCCCCGAAGCGCATGACGAAGTCCTGCACGCTGATGCTCGCCCCGGCCATGCAGCCCCCTTCTCGTGCTGCCGACCCTACCGGGCGCGCATGGACCGATGACGCGTCAGCGGCCGAGGGGCACCAGGCGGGCGAGCTGGGTGACGTGACCGGGCTCGAGCTCGTCGAGCGAGGTGACCCCGAGCAGCCGCATGGTCCGCTCGATCTGCTCGGAGAGGATCTGGATCATCCGGTCCACCCCGGCCTCGCCACCCGCCATCAGGCCGTACAGGTACGCCCGACCGACCATCGTGAACCTCGCCCCGAGCGCGACGGCCGCGACGATGTCCGCGCCGGACATGATGCCCGTGTCGAGGTGCACCTCGGTGTCGTTCCCGACCTCCTTCACCACCGACGGCAGCAGGTGGAACGGGATCGGGGCACGGTCGAGTTGGCGTCCGCCGTGGTTCGACAGCGTGATCCCGTCGACGCCCATGGACGCCAGGCGCTTCGCGTCCGCGAGGGACTGCACGCCCTTGACGACGACCTTGCCCTTCCACTGGTCACGGATCCACGCCAGGTCCTCGTAGGTGACGGTCGGGTCGAACATGTGGTCGAGGAGCTCGCCGACCGTACCGGACCAGCGGTCGAGGGACGCGAACGCCAGGGGTTCGGTGGTGAGGAAGTCGAACCACCACCACGGCCGCGGGATCGCGTTCACGATGGTCTTGGCACCGAGCTGTGGCGGGATCGAGAACCCGTTGCGCTTGTCCCGGAGCCGTGCGCCCGCGACGGGGACGTCCACGGTCACGAGCAGCGTGTCGAACCCCGCCTTCTCGGCGCGGGACACCAGCGCCATCGACTTCTCGCGGTCCTTCCACATGTAGAGCTGGAACCAGTTGCGCCCGTGGGGGTTGGCGTCGCGGACGTCCTCGATCGCGGTGGTCCCCATCGTGGACAGCGAGAACGGGATGCCGGCGCGTCCGGCGGCCCGGGCTCCTGCACGCTCGCCCTCGGTCTGCATCATCCGGGTGAACCCCGTCGGTGCGATGCCGAACGGGTACGACACCGGGGCGCCGAGCACCTCGCGCGACGTCGACACCGTGGAGACGTCCCGGAGGATCGACGGCGTGAACTCGATGTCCTCGAACGCCTGCCGTGCCCGCGCCAGCGAGATCTCGGCCTCGGCGGCACCCTCGGTGTAGTCGAACGCGGCACGAGGGGTCCGGCGAGCGGCGATGTCCCGGAGGTCCCAGATCGTCAGCGCCGACTCCAGCCGACGCCGTCGGGCGTTCAGGTCGGGCTTCTTGAACTGCATCAGCGGCGCCAGGTCGTGCACGGTCGGCAGCTGCCGCCGCATCCTGGTCCGCGCCGTCGACGCGGTTCCCGCGGTCGGTGCCGGTGCTCCCGTCGCCGGGTCGACGCGTCGCTGGTCATCGGTCGAAGTCATACAGACATCCTACGTCTCGGGGTGGATGGGGTGTGGGTACGATCCGTCGTCGGGGTGTACCGGACGGGGTCGACCGTGCGAGCGACCACGGTGCGCAGCGCTTCGAGGGATGCCCCGCCGAGGCCGGCAAGCCCGGCAGCCCGGGCCTGCACCAGGATGTTGCCGAGTGCGGTCGCCTCGACCGGACCCGCCAGGACCGGCAGTCCGGTGCGGTCGGCCGTCAGCTGGCACAGCAACCGGTTCTGGGATCCGCCGCCGACGATGTGGACCTGTGGGATGTCCTTGCCGGTGATCGAGGCGATCGTCGTCAGCGCCCGGGCGTAGGCGACGGCCAACGACTCCAGGATCGACCGGACGAACTCCGCACGCGTCGCGGGCGCCGAGAGACCGTGCTCGGAGCACCACGAGGCGATCCGGGCGGGCATGTCGCCGGGCGGCGTGAACGACTCGTCCGCGACGTCGAAGACGGGGACCGGGGCGGTGACGGCCGCGGCGGAGGCGAGCAGGGCCTCCAGGTCGATCCGGTCGCCACCACGCTCCCAGGTCCGGACGCTCTCGGAGAGCAACCACAGTCCTGACACGTTCTTGAGGAACCGGACGCGCCCGTCGACGCCGCCCTCGTTGGTGCAGTTCGCGTCGCGGGCCGCGTCCGACAGAACGGGTGCCTCGAGCTCGACGCCGACGAGCGACCAAGTACCGCTCGAGATGTAGGCGAAGTCGCCGGTCGTCGCGGGGACCGCGACGACGGCCGAGGCCGTGTCGTGCGACCCGACCAGCGTGACCGGTGCGCTGCCACCGACCAGGTCGGCGACGGCCGGTAGGAGGGGACCGAGTCGGTCTCCCGGGTCACGGAGTGTGGGCAGGAGTCCGGACGGGAGGCCCGCAGCAGCCCGCAACGCCGGGTCCCACCCACGGGTGGTCGCGTTCAGTGCCCCGGTCGTCGAGGCGTTGGTGCGCTCGGCCGCCTCGACGCCGGTGAGCCAGTACCCGAGCAGGTCGGGGACCAGCAGGGCGCGATCGGCGAGGTGCAGCGACGGGTCCGCCGCCCACTGGAACAGCGTGTTGAAGGGGAGGTGCTGCAGGCCGTTGCGGCTGTACACCTCGGCGGCGTCGAGCCGTGCGTGCACCGGGGCGACGCCGTGCTCGTGCCGGTCGTCCCGGTAGTGGGACGGCAGGCCGAGCAGGCGTCCATCGCGGAGGAGTCCGTAGTCGACCGCCCACGAGTCGATCCCGATGCTCGCGATGTCCGGATGCCGGCCGAACGCGTCGCGGAGCCCCGCGGTGACCTGCCGGTACAGCTCGACCACGTCCCAGTGCAGGGCCTCGCGGTCGTGCTCATGGAGCGTGACGGGGCCGTTCGGGAATCGAGCGACGTGCTCCGTCTGGACGCCGTCCGCGTCGACGTGCCCGACGATCACCCGGCCACTCGTGGCTCCGAGGTCGACCGCTGCCACGCTGCCGCCGGCATGGGTCCGGCTGCCGCTGCTGCGCATGTCCCGCTACCTCAGGAAGGCCGCGGCGACACCCGCGTCCACCGGCACGTGCAGGCCCGTGGTGTGCGAGAAGTCGTCCGTGCAGATCGCGTAGACGGCGTTCGCGACGTTCTCCGGCACGACCTCGCGCTTCAGGATCGTGCGCTGGGCGTAGAACTTCCCGAGGTCCTGCTCCTCGATGCCGTACGTCTTCGCGCGGTTCGCACCCCAGCCGGACGCGAAGATGCCCGAGCCGCGGACGACGCCGTCGGGGTTGATGCCGTTCACCCGGACGCCGTGCTCGCCGAGCTCGGCCGCCAGGAGCCGCACCTGGTGGGCCTGGTCGGCCTTCGTGGCGGAGTAGGCGATGTTGTTCGGGCCCGCGAACACCGAGTTCTTGCTCGAGATGTACACGATGTCGCCGCCGAGGCCCTGCTCGATGAGGACCTTCGCCGCGGCCTTCGACACCAGGAACGAGCCCTTCGCCATGACGTCGTGCTGCAGGTCCCAGTCCTGTTCGGTGGTGTCGAGCAGCGACTTGCTCAGGCTCAGTCCCGCGTTGTTGACGACGAGGTCGAGCCCGCCGAAGTGCAGCAGGGTCTCCTGGACGGCACGCTCGATGTCCTCGGCGGAGGTCACGTTCGCCGCGACGCCGATCGCCCGATCGGTGTCCCCGATCTCGGCGGCGGCCTCCTGCGCCTTCGTCTCGTCGAGGTCGGCGATGACGACCGCGGCGCCCTCCGATGCCAGGCGCTTCGCGATCGCCTTGCCGATGCCGGACGCGGCCCCGGTGACGAGCGCGATGCGGGTCGCGAGCTTCGCAGGCTTCGGCATCCGCTGGAGCTTGGCCTCTTCGAGGGCCCAGTACTCGATGCGGAACTTCTCCGCCTCGTCGATCGGGGCGTAGGTGGAGAGCGCTTCGGCGCCGCGCATGACGTTGATCGCGTTGACGAAGAACTCGCCGGCGACGCGGGCGGTCTGGGCGTCCTTGCCGTAGGAGAACATGCCGACGCCGGGGACGAGCACGATGAGCGGGTCGGCGCCGCGGATGGCGGGGGACTCGGGCGTCGCGTGCCGGTCGTAGTACGCCTGGTAGTCCTCGCGGTAGGTCGCGTGCAGCTCGTGCAGGCGTGCGATCTGCTCCTCGGCGGTGGCCGTCGCGGGCAGGTCGAGGATGAGCGGCTTGACCTTGGTGCGGAGGAAGTGGTCCGGGCAGCTGGTGCCGAGCGCCGCGAGTCCCGGCGCCTTCTCGCTCGCGAGGAAGTCGAGCACGACGTCGCTGTCGGTGACGTGTCCGACGACGGGCTTGTCCTGGCCCGCGATGCCTCGGATCGTCGGGGCGAGGGCGGCGGCACGGGCTCGCCGATCGTCGACGGGGAGCGCCGCGAAGCCCGGGCGGACGGGGCCGAACGGGTCGGCCGTGCCGTTCGCGGCGATGTACTGCTCGGCGGTGTCGATGATCCAGCGGGAGTTCGCCTCGGCCTCGTCGCTGGTGGCACCCCACGCGGTGATGCCGTGCCCGCCGAGGATCGTGCCGATCGCCTCGGGGTGGTCCCGCTGGATCGCGGCGATGTCGAGGCCGAGCTGGAACCCGGGTCGGCGCCACGGAACCCACACGACCTTCCCGCCGAAGACCCGCTCCGTCAGGGCTGGGCCGTCCGCTGCCGTCGCGATGGCGATGCCGGCGTCCGGGTGCAGGTGGTCCACGTGCGGCGCGTCGACGAGGGCGTGCATCGCCGTGTCGATGCTCGGAGCTGCTCCGCCCCGGCCGAACAGACAGTGGTCGAACGCGGCGACCATCTCGTCCTCGCGATCGACGCCCGGGTAGACCTGCTCCAACGCCCGGACCCGGTCGACCCGAAGCACGGCGAGCCCGGCCGGTGTCAGGGTGCCGAGGTCGCCCCCTGAGCCCTTCACCCAGAGCAGCTCCACCGGTTCGCCCGTCACCGGGTCGGTCGCGGTGCCCGTCGCCGAGGTGTTCCCGCCGGCGTAGTTCGTGATCCGCGGGTCCGAGCCGAGCGCGTTGGAACGTGCGATGAGGTCGGCGACCACCTGTTCGGCGGTCGCCTGCGTTGCGGGGTCCACCCGAGCCTCCAGGTCGTTGATGGTCATCTGTCTACGCGCCCCAGCCGGCCTGCACGCCGCCGACGCGGTCCTCGGCGATCGAGCGCTGGTACCCGGAGTCCAGGTACGCGCGCATCGGGTCGGCCGGCAGGCCACGCGATTCGCGCCAGGAGGCGAGGTCCTTCCGGACGTCGGTCTGGTACGCGTCCATGAAGATCTCGTTCGCGCCCAGGACGTCGTGCGCTTCCTGTGCTGCCGTCAGCGCCACGCGGTCGAGGAGCAGCGCGCGGGCCGTCATCTCCTGCACGTTCAGCACCGAGCGGATCTGCCCGGGGATCTTGTCCTCGATGTTGTGGCACTGGTCGAGCATGAACGCGACGTCGGGGTTGTCGTAGCCGCCGCCGCGGACGACCTCGACCAGGATGCGGAAGAGCTGGAACGGGTCGGCTGCGCCCACGATGAGGTCGTCGTCGGCGTAGAAGCGCGAGTTGAAGTCGAAGCTCCCGAGCTTGCCGAGGCGCAGCAGCTGCATGACGATGAACTCGATGTTCGTGCCCGGTGCGTGGTGGCCGGTGTCGAGGCAGACCATCGCCTTGTCGCCGAGTGCGCTCGTCTGCACGTAGCTGGTACCCCAGTCCGGGACGTCCGTGTGGTAGAACGACGGCTCGAAGAACTTGTACTCCAGGACCAGGCGCTGGTCGTCCCCGAGCCGGTCGTAGATCGTCGTCAGGCTGTCGTGGAGGCGGTCCTGGCGGGAGCGCATGTCCTCCTGTCCCGGGTAGTTCGAGCCCTCGGCGAGCCAGATCTTCAGGTCGCGGCTGCCGGTGGCGTCCATGACGTCGATGCAGCGCAGGTGGTGGTCGATCGCCTTCTGCCGGATCGTCTCGTCGACGTGGGTCAGGGCACCGAACTTGTAGTCGTCGTCCTGGAACGTGTTCGAGTTCACGGTGCCCAGGTGGACGCCGTGCTCCTCGGCGTGGTTCTTGAGGTCCGTGAAGTCGTCGACCAGGTCCCACGGGATGTGCAGCGCCACGGTCGGGGCCAGGCCCGTGTACTTGTGGACCTGTGCCGCGTCGGCGATCTTCTCGTAGGGGTCTCGGGGCGTGCCCGGCGTGCTGAACACCTTGAAGCGGGTGCCGGAGTTGCCGAACGCCCAGGACGGGAGCTCGATCGCCTGCCGTGCCAGCTGGTCGCCGATCGAACTGAAGCTTGCTGATGTCATCGTGTCACTTCCTCGTGGTCGATTGAATCGTTTCATACGCTACTCGGCGGCGCCGCGTCGCGCAACCGGTGTCTCGGGCTCGTTGCCGCACAGCCGGCGCGGATTGCTCCCGCACAACCGAAAGCAGTTCACGCCGCGCGATCCCGTGGTGCGCTGTGCTTTCGGTTGTGCGGGGTCCGCCGGCCGGCCAGCCGCCGCCCGCCGGGGCGGCTACGCCGCGGGCACCGCGGCCGGCGCGCGCATCTCGTGCGTGCCGGCGCCGAGGCGCTGCTCCTCGAGGCCGGGCAGGCGCACCACCGCGGTGACCTCGTCCGGCACGGTCGCCCGGACGAGCAGCTCGCCGTCGACGAGCTCCCACCGCACCGCGACGTGCCCGTGCACGGTGTCGAGCGAGGTGGACGCCCACGTCAGGCCCCCGCCGGGCTGCGGTGCGATCAGCACTTCCCCGTAGCCGGGCGTCAGCGGCGCGAGACCCCCGACCACCCGGTGCATCCAGTCCGCCACGGCGCCGAGTGCGTAGTGGTTGAACGAGGTCATCTCGCCCGGGTTGATGGTGCCGTCCGGCAGCATCGAGTCCCACCGCTCCCAGACCGTCGTCGCCCCCATCGTCACCGGGTACAGCCACGACGGGCATTCCGTCTGCAGCAGCAGCCGGTACGCGTCGTCGAGGTGCCCCGTTTGCGTCAGCGCGTCCGTGATGAACGGCGTGCCGGCGAACCCGGTCGAGATCCGGTACCCGGACTCCGCCGCCAGCTCGGCGAGCCGGTCGCCGGCCTTCGCCGTGTCCTCGTCGGAGAGGATTCCGAACACGATGGCCAGCGCGTAGACGGTGGTGCAGTCGCTGAGGATCCGCCCGTCCGTCACGTGGTGCTCCCGGAACGCGGCCTGGAGGCTCGTGGCCAGTTCCTCGGCCTCGCTCGCCTCCGCCTCGTGGCCGGTCAAGCGCGCCGCCTGGGCGACGAGCGTCGCCGACCGGTACGCGCAGGCCGTCGCGACGACGCCCGGGTCGGCCTTCGCCTTCGCGGCGTCCTCAGGCGGGGCATCCGGGTCGAGCCAGTCGCCGAACTGGAACACCGTGTCCCAGAGACCCTGGGGCGAGAGGTGGTCCCGGATCCGGCGGAGGTGCGCGACCATCGACGGCAGCTGCTCCTCGAGCACCGCGGTGTCGCCGTACGCCTGGTACAGCGTCCACGGCACCCAGACCCCGGCGTCCGACCAGATCGCGGTGGCGTCCGGCTTGCCGAAGTCCTCGGCGGGGGAGTACTTCAGCACGTCGGGCACCACGAACGGGATGACCCCGTCGGCGTGCTGCTGCTCGAGCCACACGTCGCGGAGCCAGTCGCCGAGGAACGCCCTGGTGTCGAACAGGTACGAGGCCGTCGGAGCGAACGCCGCGATGTCGCCCGTCCACCCGAGTCGCTCGTCGCGCTGCGGGCAGTCCGTCGGGACGCTGAGGAAGTTCCCCTGCATGCCCCGGATGACGTTGTCGTGGAAGGTGTTGAGGAGGTCGTGGCTCGACTCGAACGTGCCCGTGCGGGTCAGGTCGCTGCCGACCTGCACCGCGGTGAGCGCCGTCCGGAGTTCCTCGAGCGTGCCGGGCCACCCGTCGACGGCCGCGTACCGGAAGCCGTGGAACGTGAAGCGCGGCTCGAACGTGTCCGTGCCGTCGCCGCTCAGGGTGAAGTGGTCCGTCGCCTTCGCGGTCCGGAGCGGACGGGTGCCGAGCTCGTCGTGCTCGAGGACCTCGGCGTGCCGGATCGTCAGGACCGTGCCGGCCGGACCGGAGGCGACGACGCGGAGCCAGCCGACCAGGTTCACGCCGAAGTCGACCAGCGTGGCGCCGGACGGGCTCGTCCAGACGTCGACCGGGTCGATCTCGGCGAGGGGCCGGACCGGCGGGACGGTGTCGGCGACGAGCTCGCGGTCGCCGATGTCGACGGTGTGGACGCCGACCGACCGACCGGGGTGCCCGTCGGCGCTCGGGATCGTGGGCGTCCCCGGCTGCAGGAACGACCCGTCGCGGAGGCGGGCGTCGATGTCCTCGCCGTCGTAGAGCTGGTCGGCGGTGATCGCACTGGACAGCGCCTGCCAGTCGGTGTCGGTGACGACGGTCTGGACGTGGCCGTCCTCGAACTCGATGCGGAGCTCGGCGAACCCGGCACGTTCGTCCGTGTACCAGCCGCCACCGCCGCCCCACGCCAGGCGTCCGGCCGCCCAGCCGTTGCCGATGACCAGGGCGAGCACGGCGGCGTCCCCGGGAGCGGTCGAGCTCAGGTGCGACAGGACGTCGTGCGACGCGACGCGGATGCGCCACTCGTAGCTCGTCCACCCCGGTTCGAGCAGGTGGTCGGAGACGCGCTCGCCCCCGAGCCACGCCTCGACCACGCCGAGGGCGCTGACGTCGAGGGTGGCCCGGCGGACGGCGCCGTGGCCGTCGTCAAGGGTGAACTCGCGGCGCAGGATCGGCGCGCTGCCCAGGTCGGTGTCGCTCGCGATGAACGATGCGGTCCAGGTGGTCATGGTGTCCTTCCGGCGGGCGGGGGGGGGGGGGGGGGCGGGGGGGGGGGGTGGGGCGGGCCGGCGCCGGGCC
>JASCOI010000006.1 GCA_029959665.1 Microbacteriaceae bacterium PS02333 | reverse complement strand
CACGAACCGCGATCTCACCGCAACGGCCGGCGTGCGGCGCGCGGGCCGCCGGACGGGAGGCTCATGGCGGCCGCGCACCGAGCCTCCCGTCCGGCGCGCACCAGGCCCGACGCGGCCACGAGATCGCACCCCGCGTCCCTCACCGATGCTGATCCGACACAACCCGCGATCTCACCGCAGGAGGCAGCGGAACGGCGAAGGACGGGACCACAGCGGGCGGAACCACCTACGGACCGGCCGCGGCACGCGCCACCCGACCATCGCGGAGCGGCGCGCCGAAGGCGCCGACAAACACGGCGACCGAACGCCGGGCGGAACGAGGAACGAGTGGAGCAGCGTTCACCCTGAGGGAGTGGAGCCTGGGAGAATCGAACTCCCGACATCCTGCTTGCAAAGCAGGCGCTCTACCAACTGAGCTAAGGCCCCCGGAAGGGGATGGTGGGGCTACAAGGACTTGAACCTTGGACCTCTTCGTTATCAGCGAAGCGCTCTAACCGCCTGAGCTATAGCCCCTCAGACCGGATGAAAGCCTACCGTACGAATCCGTCGGAACGAAATCGAGCGGGCGGCCCATCCGGACCGGGTGTGTCAGTTGTTCGTGAAGCCCACGAGCAGACCGCCCGTGATGCGCACGCTGAGGTTGTACAGCACGCTCACGATCGCGCCGAGCACGGTGCCGACGACCACGTTGAGGATGCCCACCACGATGGAGAACCCGAGCACCTGGCCCAGCGAGAACTGGTCCATGATCGAGTAGTTGTTCTGCCCGGTGACGTCCTTGAGCAGGGCGTCGATCTGGGTGAACACCCCGGTCTGGTTGAGGATGACCCACACCAGCGCCGTCGCGACGACGATCACGATGCTGCCGGCCAGGGCGATGAGGAAGGACAGCTTCACCATCGACCAGAAGTCGACGTACACGAGCCGCAGCCGCACCTGACGGGTGCCGACGGGCCGCTTCGCCTTCTTCTGGAGCTTCTCGGCGACACTACTCATTGCTTGACTGGTCCTCTCCGGCCTCGGGTTCGACGGGGTCGGCGGCCGCTTCGTCCGGGCTGACCGACTCCACCGGGCCCGCAGGCTCGATCTCGGCGTCGTCCTGGTCGTCCAGGTTCCGCTCACTGTTCCGGGCCACCGCGATGATCCGGTCGTTCTCCGCGAACCTCGCGAAGACGACGCCCATCGTGTCTCGACCCTTGGCAGGGACCTCGGCCACGGCAGACCTTACCACCTTGCCCGATTGGAGCACGACGAGCACCTCGTCGTCCTCGCCCACGATGAGAGCACCCACAAGGTCACCTCGGTCGGCCGCCAGCTTGGCCACCTTGATGCCGAGTCCGCCGCGGCCCTGGGTGCGGTACTGGTCGACGGAGGTGCGCTTGGCGTAGCCGCCCTCGGTCATGACCCACACGAACCCGTCGTCGGAGACGACCCGTGCTGCGAGCAGCGAGTCGCCGTCGCGGAAGGACATGCCCTTCACGCCGGAGGTCGAGCGACCCATCGGGCGGAGGGTGTCGTTCGTCGCGGTGAAGCGGAGCGACATGCCGTGCCGGGACACGAGGAGCAGGTCGTCGGACTCGTCGACGAGCAGCGCCGAGCGGAGCTTGTCGCCGTCGCGCAGGTTGATCGCGATGATGCCGCCGGTGCGGTTCGTGTCGTACTCGGTGAGCGCGGTCTTCTTCACGAGACCCTGCTCGGTGGCGAGCACGAGGTACTGCGCCGCCTCGTAGTCGCGGATGTCGAGCACCTGCTGGATCTGCTCGTCCGGCTGCATCGCGAGGAGGTTCGCGGAGTGCTGACCCTTGGCGTCACGCCCGGCCTCCTGCAGCTCGTACGCCTTCGCCCGGTAGACACGACCCTGGTCGGTGAGGAACAGCAGCCAGTGGTGCGTCGTCGTGACGAAGAAGTGCTCCACCACGTCGTCGGCGCGGAGCTGGGCACCGCGGACGCCACGTCCACCGCGGTGCTGCGAGCGGTACTGGTCGCTGCGGGTGCGCTTGACGTAGCCACCGCGGGTGATCGTGACGACGACCTCTTCCTCGGGGATGAGGTCCTCGATCGACATGTCGCCGTCGTAGCCGAGCATGATCTCGCTGCGACGGTCGTCACCGAAGCGCTCGACGATCTCGTCGAGCTCCTCGCCGATGATCGAGCGCTGCCGGGTCTCCGACGCCAGGATGTCGTTGAAGTCCGCGATCTTGAGCTCGAGGGCCTCGGCCTCTTCGTGGATCTTCTGACGCTCGAGGGCGGCCAGACGACGGAGCTGCAGCTCGAGGATCGCCCGGGCCTGGATCTCGTCGACGGACAGCAAGTCCATCAGGCCGGTGCGGGCCTCTTCCACGTCGGGCGACCGACGGATGAGCGCGATGACCTCGTCGAGGGCGTCGAGCGCCGCCAGGTAGCCGCGGAGGATGTGCGCGCGCTTCTCGGCTTCGCGCAGCCGGTACTGGGTCCGGCGGACGATGACGTCGATCTGGTGGTCGACCCATGCCGAGATGAAGCCGTCGAGCGCCAGCGTGCGCGGGACGCCGTCGACGATCGCGAGCATGTTCGCGCCGAAGTTCTCCTGCAGCTGCGTGTGCTTGTACAGGTTGTTCAGCACGACCTTGGCGACCGCATCGCGCTTCAGCACGATGACGAGGCGCTGGCCGGTTCGACCCGAGGTCTCGTCGCGGATGTCCGCGACGCCCGCGAGACGGCCGTCCTTGACGAGCTCGGCGATCTTGATCGCGAGGTTGTCGGGGTTGACCTGGTACGGCAGCTCGGTGACGACGAGGCAGGTGCGACCCTGGATCTCCTCGACACTGACGACGGCACGCATCGTGATCGAGCCACGGCCGGTGCGGTACGCGTCCTGGATGCCCTTGACGCCGAGGATCTGCGCGCCGGTCGGGAAATCAGGTCCCTTGATGCGCTGCATGAGCGCACCGAGGAGTTCCTCACGCGTGGCGTCCGGGTGCTCGAGCGCCCACTTCGCGCCGGCAGCGACCTCGCGCAGGTTGTGCGGCGGGATGTTCGTCGCCATGCCGACCGCGATGCCGACCGAGCCGTTCACGAGCAGGTTCGGGAACCGAGCCGGCAGGATGGCGGGCTCCTGCGTGCGACCGTCGTAGTTGTCCTGGAAGTCGACGGTCTCCTCGTCGATGTCCCGGACCATCTCCATGGCGAGCGGCGCCATCTTGGTCTCGGTGTACCGCGGAGCAGCTGCGCCGTCGTTGCCGGGCGACCCGAAGTTGCCCTGGCCGAGCGCGAGCGGGTACCGGAGCGACCACGGCTGCACGAGGCGGACGAGCGCGTCGTAGATCGCGCTGTCACCGTGCGGGTGGAACTGTCCCATGACGTCGCCGACGACGCGGGAGCACTTCGAGAACGCGCGGTCGGGGCGGTAGCCGCCGTCGTACATCGCGTAGATCACGCGACGGTGCACCGGCTTCAGGCCGTCGCGCACCTCGGGCAGCGCACGACCGACGATGACGGACATCGCGTAGTCGAGGTACGAGCGCTGCATCTCGAGCTGCAGGTCGACCTGCGAGATGCGGTCACCGGAGACGACGATGTCCCCGCTGTCGCCGTGCACGATCTCGGGCTGCTCGTCGGCGCCGGTGTCGTTGTCGTCAGCCATGTGGCTTCGTTCCCTTTCTGCACAGCCTGGAGGCCGTGGTTCCGTCAGTCGCGCCGGGCGCGACCACAGGTGGTCCGGACTGGTCGACGCGGCTCACACCGCGCCTCCAGGCCTTAGATGTCCAGGAAGCGGACGTCCTTGGCGTTCTGCTGGATGAAGGAGCGTCGGGCGTCGACGTCCTCACCCATCAGGGTCGCGAACACGCTGTCCACGGCTGCGGCGTCCTCGAGCGTGACCTGCAGGAGCGTGCGGGTGTCCGGGTTCATCGTGGTGTCCCAGAGCTCCTTGTAGTCCATCTCACCGAGACCCTTGTAGCGCTGGATCCCGTTGTCCTTCGGGATGCGCTTGCCCGCGGCGATGCCGGACTGCAGCAGCGCGTCCCGCTCACGGTCGCTGAACACGTACTCGTGCGCCGAGTTCGACCACTTCAGGCGGTACAGCGGCGGCTGTGCGAGGTACACGTAGCCGCGCTCGATGAGCGGCCGCATGTAGCGGAACAGCAGCGTGAGCAGCAGCGTCGTGATGTGCTGGCCGTCGACATCGGCATCGGCCATCAGCACGATCTTGTGGTACCTGGCCTTGTCCGGGTCGAAGTCCTCACCGATGCCGGCGCCGAACGCCGTGATCATCGACTGGATCTCCTGGTTCGCCAGGGCGCGGTCGAGGCGGGCCTTCTCGACGTTCAGGATCTTGCCGCGGAGGGGCAGGATCGCCTGGGTCATCGGGTTGCGGCCCTGTACGGCAGAACCGCCGGCGGAGTCACCCTCGACCATGAAGATCTCCGACAGGGTCGGGTCCTTCGACTGGCAGTCCTTGAGCTTGCCGGGCATGCCGCCGGACTCGAGCAGACCCTTGCGGCGGGTGGTCTCACGCGCCTTGCGCGCCGCGAGCCGGGCCTGCGACGCCTGGATCGCCTTGCGGACGACGTCGCGGGCCTGCGTCGGGTTGCTCTCGAACCAGTGCGTGAGCTCGGTGCCGACGACGCGCTGCACGAAGGACTTCGCCTCGGTGTTGCCGAGCTTCGTCTTCGTCTGGCCCTCGAACTGCGGCTCGCCGAGCTTGACGGAGATGACGGCGGTCAGCCCTTCACGGATGTCGTCACCCGTGAGGTTGTCGTCCTTCTCCTTGATGATCTTGGCTTCGCGCGCGTACCGGTTCACCAGCGTGGTGAGCGCGGCGCGGAACCCTTCTTCGTGGGTCCCGCCCTCGTGCGTGTTGATCGTGTTCGCGAAGGTGTGGACGCTCTCCTGGTAGGAGGTGTTCCACTGCATCGCGACCTCGAGCGCGATCTTGCGCTCCGGGTCCTCTGCCTCGAAGCCGATGACGTCGGGGTGGACCAGGTCGGCCTTCTTCTGCTTGCCGAGGTACTCGACGTAGTCGGCCAGACCGCGCTCGTACCGGAACGTGTCGTGACGGGACTCCTCGCCCTCGTCCGGGGTGCGCTCGTCCTTGAGGTTGATCCGGAGCCCCTTGTTGAGGAACGCCATCTGCTGGAAGCGCGCGCGGAGGGTCTCGTAGTCGAAGACGACGGTCTCGAAGATCTCGGCGTTCGGCCAGAACGTGATCGTGGTGCCGGTCTCATCGGTGGCTTCGTCCTCGGACACGGGGGCCACGGGGACGCCGTCGGTGTAGCTCTGCCGGTAGACGTGTCCCTGACGGCGGACCTCGACGTCGAGCTCGGAGCTGAGCGCGTTCACGACGGAGGAGCCGACACCGTGCAGACCACCGGAGACCGCGTACCCGCCGCCACCGAACTTGCCGCCGGCGTGCAGGACCGTGAGCACGACCTGGAGCGTCGAGACGCCCTCTGCAGCGTGGACGTCGACCGGGATGCCGCGGCCGTTGTCGACCACGCGGACGCCGCCGTCTTCGCGGATGGTGACGTCGATGGTGTCGCAGTAGCCGGCGAGGGCCTCGTCGACGGAGTTGTCGACGATCTCCTGCACCAGGTGGTGCAGACCGCGCGGGCCCGTCGAGCCGATGTACATGCCGGGGCGCTTGCGGACGGCCTCGAGCCCCTCGAGCACCTGAATCTGGTCTGCGCCGTACGACGGTTCGGGAGAGGTCTGGCGGTCGTCTTCAGATTCTGATGTCATGTCGAGAGTGCTCCTTGCCTGCGCGCGGAACACCCACGCACTGCACCGCCCAGTCTATCCCAGCAGCCCCTCTTTCGAAGGCGAAATCGGCCGTTTGACGGCCGATTTCGCGACCAGAGGATGATTTCGTCTGCTCAACCGTAGGTGTCGCGAGGACCGCGCCCCTGGACCGTCCTGGGGCCGCGTTTCCAGGTGGGGGCGTCCGGGCCAGAAACCCGGATCGATTCCACCCCTGCCTGCGGGTGCCGTTCCGCGATGGTCGTCGTGACGCTCGCGCGCATCAGTCGGAGCTGCGTCGCCCAGGCTGTCGAGTCGCATCGGATGACGAGGGCGCCGTCCTCGATCGTGACCGGTCGGGAGTGCTTGGCGAGCTCGTCACCGACGACGCTCGGCCAGTCCGTGAAGAGCTCCGAGCGGGCGAGGGGCTCGGTCCAGCCGAGTTCGGCGGCGAGGGATCCGACGATGTCGCCGAGGCCCTTCGGTTCCCGTCCGCGGCCGTAGGGCACCGTGTCGGACTCGAACTCCTTCGCCCGCCGGCGGCGTGCGTCGATGCCCCGCTTGGACGGGTCGCCGAACACCTGCTTGAAGTGCATGTAGACCCGACTGGGTTCGGTCGGCTTCCAGGGGCGCGGCATCAGTGATCGGCTTCCGCCGTGTCCGGCTCGGCCGGACTGGAGGCTCGGGTCGGGTCCGGCTCGTCGGTCACGATGGTGCCGTGCTCGATCCGGACCGTGTGTGCGGCCAGCTGCTGGGGCACATCGCCGAACACCGCGGCGGTGATCAGGACCTGTTCGTAGTCCGCCACCGCGTTGCCGAGGCGTTCGCGGCGCGACTCGTCGAGCTCCGCGAACACGTCGTCGAGGATGATGATCGGGTCGCCGAGGGTCGACTCGGCGCGGAGGATCGATGCGCTCGCGAGCTGGATCGCGAGGGCGAACGACCACGATTCGCCGTGACTCGCGTACCCGCGCGCCGGTAACCCGTTGAGCTGGAAGAGCACGTCGTCCCGATGTGGGCCGGCGAGGGTCAGACCACGATCGAGCTCGTCGCGGCGACGGCGTTCGAGCGCACCCCGGAACGCCTCGGCCGCTGCCGGGACGGTAACCGGCTCATCTGGTGTCCCGAGCACCGGATCGGTCGCGTCCGCGTCTTCCGGATCGCCGCCGCGGACCGACAGCACGCCGGTGATCGACGCTTCGTGCCGCTCGCCGGCGACGGTCGCGTACGCCTCTGCGACGAACGGCGCGAGCCGACGGGTGAGGTGGTCACGCGCGGCGATGATCTCGGAGCCGAACGCGACGAGTCGCTCGTCCCAGACGTCGAGCGTCGCGAGCGATCCCGACTTCGCACCGGTCGCCCGCGCGGACTTCAGCAGGGTGTTCCGCTGCCGGAGCGTCCGGTCGTAGTCGGCGAGGACGCCCTGCATCCGCGGGGCGATCTGCACGAGGAGCTCATCGAGCATGCGGCGTCGGCCGGACGGTTCGCCGCGGACGAGTGCCAGGTCCTCCGGTGCGAAGAGGACGCTCGTGCAGTACCGCGGGAGCTCGCGGGGCTTGATCGGCGCCCGGTTGATCTGCGCCCGGTTCGAGCCGGAGCGGTTGATCTGCACCTCGGCGAGGATGCTGCGTTCCTCGTGGGCGAGCCGTGCGCGGACGATCGCCGCGTCGCAGCCCTGCCGGACGAGTGCCGCGTCGGTGGGGACGCGGTGCGAGCCGAGGGTGGAGAGGTAGGCGATGGACTCGACGAGGTTCGTCTTGCCTTGGCCGTTCCTCCCGACGAAGAGGTTCGGCCCGCGTGCGAGGTCGACGTCCGCCTCCCGGTAGTTCCGGAAGTCGGTCAGTTGGAGATGGTCGACGTGCACGCGGGCCGATGCCGGGTTTCCCCGGGAAGTCCTAGGACTTCTTGACGGCGTGACCGCCGAACTGGTTGCGGAGCGCCGCGACGGCCTTCATCGTCGGGGACTCGCTGCCCTGACGCGAGACGAAGCGCGCGAACATGGCCGCGGAGAGCGCGGGCATCGGGACCGCGAGCTCGATCGCCTCTTCGAGGGTCCAACGGCCCTCACCCGAGTCGTCGACGTAGCCCTCGAGCTCGGCGAGCTTCGGGTCCTCGTTGATCGCGAGCACGAGCAGGTCGAGCAGCCAGGAGCGCACGACGGTGCCGCGCTGCCATCCGGCGAAGACGGCGGGGACGTCGGTGATGATGTCCTTCGCCTCGAGGAGCTCGTAGCCCTCGCCGTACGCCTGCATGATCGCGTACTCGATGCCGTTGTGGACCATCTTGGCGTAGTGCCCGGCGCCGACGGCACCGGCGTGCGAGAAGCCCTCTTCGCGCGGGCCCTCGGGGCGGAGCGCGTCGAAGACCGGCATCGCGAATTCGACATCGGCGGCGTCGCCGCCGACCATCAGGCCGTAGCCGTTGTCCTTGCCCCAGACACCACCGGAGACGCCGGCGTCCATGTAGCGGATGCCGTTCGCCGCGAGCTGCTCGGCGTGCTTGGTGTCGTCGAGCCACTTCGAGTTGCCGCCGTCGATGACGAGGTCGCCCTCGCCGAGGACCCCGGCGAGCTCGGTGATCACGTCGTCCGTGATCTTGCCGTGCGGGACCATGACCCAGACGAGCTTCTTGCCCTCGGGGAGCGCGGTTGCGAGTTCGGCGAGGCTGGCGACATCGGAGACGGCGGGGTTCGCGTCGTACCCGGTGACCTCGATGCCTGCGTTGCGGAGACGGGCACGCATGTTGTTGCCCATGCGACCGAGGCCGACAAGACCGATGTGCATGATTTCCTCTTCTGTTCGTCGTCGCGCTGATGCAGGGGTGGCGCGTCAGCGCAGTGTTCGGCTGTTGCGCTTACCGCAGCAGGAGATTGGGCTGCAGCAGGTACCGGTATCCGTCCGTCGCCGGTTCCTCGCGGGAGGACTGGCCGGTGATGAGCACCGGGCCCGGCTTGTTGGGGTTCTCCGTCTTGGTGAAGGAGATGCGGACGAACTCGGAGTGCACCGCGTTCAACCCGTCCAGGAGGAAGGCGGGCTTCAGCGAGACCACCGTTTCCTCACCGGTCAGCAACGCATCGATCGACTCTGACGCCTGCGCTTGTTCGGAACCGATCGCCTCGAGCGTGAGCCCGTCGACCGTGAAGGAGAACCGGAGCGCTGCTTCGCGCTCCAGGACGAGGGAGACCCGTCGGACCGCCTCGACCAGCTCCGCCGTGTTGATCACGGCGTGGTCCTGGACGGTCTCGGGGAAGAGCCGGCGGACCGGCGGGTAGTTGCCCTTGATGAGCAGGGACGTCACGGTCTTGTCGTCGGCGTGGAACGCGATGAGCTCGCGGTCCGAGGTGCCGCTGATCGAGACCGACACCGTCGACGCGGAGCCGAACGTGCGGCCGACTTCCTGCAGGGTGCGGGCAGGGACGAGCGCGTGCATCGGCTCGGAACCGACGCGGCCGGAGTCCCACGCGATGGTGCGGACGGCGACGCGGTAGCGGTCCGTGGCGATGAGGGAGAGGTCGTTGTCGCCGACCTCGAGCTGGACGCCGGTGATCACGGGGGTGACGTCGTCGCGGCTGGCGGCGACCGCGACCTGGGAAACGGCTTCCGAGAAGGCGTCGCCCGGGATGACACCGGTCTGGGCGCCGACCTCGGGGAGGGTCGGGTACTCCTCGACCGGCATGCTCAGCAGCGTGAAGTGCGCGGATCCGCAGGTGACGGTGATCCGTGACTCGTCCGTGGAGAACGTGACGGGTGCGTTCGGCAGGCGGCTCGCGATGTCGTTCAGCAGGCGACCGGAGACGAGGACCGTGCCCGCGTCGTCGATCTGCGCCGCGATGGACGTCTGCGCCGAGACCTCGTAGTCGAACGACGAGAGCGTCAGTCGATCGCCCTCGGCGTGGATGAGGACACCCGACAGGATCGGGAGGGTCGTGCGCTGTGGGAGGAGCTTCACCGCGAATGAGACGGCTTCGGAGAAGACGTCCCGGTTGACCTCGAACTTCACAGCTGGGACCCCTGTCGATCGTTGGACTGTCCGGCCGCCCCATTGTGGCACAGCCCAGCGGGACCCGGATTTCTTGTCATCCCGCCGTCCACAAGGTTGGCCCAGGGATCCCGATCGTTAAGCAGGAATAAGAGTGTTAACGCCTGTGCACACTGTGGATAACTCTGTGCATGCCTGTCAGCGACAGGGAACTACAACCGTGTGACTTGTGGGCGGGGTGTGAGCGTTAACGGGATGAATGAATCTCATCTATCCACTTCCATCCCCAGTCTCCACAGATGGCCCATCCACTGTGAACAACCATCCGGCGTGTCATCCACAGTTATCCACAGGCTTTCCACACTGTGAGAACTCCGCCGCATGGAACCGTCTCAGATGGTGGACGCGCGCCGAAGGAGGCCGATCCGCGGTCGCGAGTCGAGCCTCCAGGGCCTGAGAACAGATGTTCAGGCGGACGCGAGCGATGCGCTCAGCGGTACCGGCGGTCCTGCTTGATCCGGCTCGTCAGCTCGGTCACCTGGTTGTAGATGGACCGACGCTCCTTCATGAGCTCCGCGATCTTCTTGTTCGCGTACATCACCGTGGTGTGGTCCCGGTTGCCGAACAGCTGCCCGATCTTCGGCAGCGACAGGCTCGTCAGCTCCCGGCAGAGGTACATCGCGATCTGGCGTGCGGTGGCGATCGCCTGCGAGCGGGACGACCCGTAGAGGTCGTCGACCGAGAGCTTGAAGTACTCCGCGGTGTGGTTGATGATGTCCGTCGGCGCGATGACGTTGTCCTCGTCGAGCGTGATGAGGTCCTTCAGGACCGTCTGCACGAGCGCCATGTCGACGGCCGTCCGGTTCAGACTCGCGAACGCGGTCACGCGGATGAGCGTCCCCTCGAGTTCACGGATGTTGCTCGACACCTTCGACGCCATGAACTCGAGGATGTCGTCGGGGACCTGCAGGTGGTCGGACTGCGCCTTCTTGCGGAGGATCGCGATGCGGGTCTCGAGGTCCGGTGCCTGGACGTCGGTGATCAGGCCCCACTCGAACCGGCTGCGCATCCGGTCCTCGAAGCCGGTGAGGTGCTTCGGCGCGACGTCGGACGTGATGACGACCTGCTTGTTGTGGTCGTGCAGCGTGTTGAACGTGTGGAAGAAGGCTTCCTGCGTCGAGTCCTTGCCCTGGAGGAACTGGATGTCGTCGATCAGGAGGATGTCGATGTCGCGGTACCGCTGCTGGAACTGGTTCGAGCGGTTGTTCGCGATCGAGTTGATGAAGTCGTTGGTGAACTCCTCGCTCGACACGTACCGCACCCGGATCCCCGGGTAGAGGCTCTCGGCGTAGTGGCCGATCGCGTGCAGCAGGTGCGTCTTGCCGAGGCCGGAGTCGCCGTAGATGAAGAGCGGGTTGTAGGCCTTCGCCGGCGCTTCCGCCACGGCGACCGCGGCTGCGTGGGCGAACCGGTTCGATGCGCCGATGACGAAGTTGTCGAAGTTGTACTTCGGGTTCAGTCGCGACTCCGGGCGACCGCTCGTCCCCGGTGCGTCGATCTGGCTCGGGACGAACGGTGCCTCGATGTACTGCCGGGGTGCAGCGCTCTGCTCGACCACCTGGTCGGCGGCGACGGGTTCGGCGTAGGTCGGCACGGTCGGTTCGACACGGGGCTCCGATGCCATGTCCGGGTTCACGGTGATCGCGAAGTTCGCCACGGTGTCGTCGCCGATGCGCGAGACCGCCTCGGTGATGGGGACCCGGATGCGCTGCTCGAGCATGCCGCGGGTGAGGTCGTTCGGGACCTCGAGGTAGAGGGTGCCGGCGAGGACGCCCTTCGGCTCGACGAGGTTGAGGAACCCGTGCAGCTGCGGGGTGATCCGGTCGTCCTCAGCGAGGAGTCCGAGGACCGACGACCAGAGGTCCTCGACGGGGTCGGCCGGCATCGTCATGTCGCGCTCGTCTCCAGGGGTCTCGTGTGGTCGGTTCCTGCGGACGTGCCAGGGCGCACGGGCGGGCGCGGCGGCGGTCGGTTCCCGGCGAGTCGTCCGTGGCTTCGGGTGGCTTCGTCGACGCCGTCGTGCCGCGGGCTTCCCACAGGGTTGTCCACAGTGTTGTCCACGATCGCCCTGGGCCGCGAGGTCGGAGTGCTCCCCCGTCGTACCGGGCCTGCGGGCGGATCGTTCCGACCACTGTAAAGGACCGAAGCGGGTCGCACCGAACGGAAGTTGTCCCCAATGTGGACAACAGCCTCCGTCCTGGCAGTCCGGAAGAACGGGGTGATCGGCGTTTGACCTCCTCGCCGCTGTCACGTACCGTTAACCAGTTGACTGCGGCCCCCTTGGTCGCGCCCACCTGCGTCAACCAACGTATTCGTGACGGCTCGCCTCGAGCAGCCGTGTGGAGAAGATCATGAGCAAGCGCACCTTCCAGCCGAACAACCGTCGCCGCGCCAAGAAGCACGGCTTCCGTCTCCGTATGCGCACCCGCGCCGGCCGCGCCATCCTGGCCGCACGCCGTGCCAAGGGTCGCACCGAGCTCAGCGCGTAAGACGGACCTGGTCGCAGCTGCACCCCGCGCCGCGTCGGTCGGACCCCGTGTCCGACCGGGCGGCGCTTCGGTGTGCCCTGCGATCGGTCGGTGACGCCGTGCTCGCCCGTGGGAACCGCATCGTCCGTGGGGACGACTACCGGAACACCGTGCGTCGTGGTCGCAGGAGCGCCACGGCGAACGTCGTCGTCTCGGTGGTCCGTCGCACGTCGGACGCGTCGGCGCCCACCCGGTTCGGCTTCATCGTCGCGAAGACGGTCGGGAACGCGGTGACCCGCAACCTCGTCCGCCGTCGGCTCAAGGCGATCGCGCACGAGCTGCTCGGGTCGGTTCCCATCGGGCACGACGTGGTGGTGCGCGCACTGCCAGCCGCTGCGCAGGCCGGATGGCCTACCCTGCTCGAAGACGTCTCGCGATCGTTCGCGCGCGGTGTGGAGAAGGCAGCATGAACCGGACGCTCCTGATGCGGGCCCTGTGGGTGGCAGCGTTGCTCCCCCGCAACGCCTGCGTCGTCGTGCTCAGGGCCTACCGTGCCGTGATCTCTCCGCTGTACGGCAACGTCTGCCGGTACCACCCCTCGTGCTCCCGCTACGCGCTGGAGGCGATCCAGCAGTACGGCGTCGTCCGCGGTACCGCGATGGGCGCGTGGCGGATCGGCCGGTGCAACCCGTGGGCCGCCGGGGGCATCGACGACGTCCCCGAGCGGCGCAAGCCCTTCATCGTGAACCGGTTCGGCTTCGTGCTCGCGCCGGTCCAGCAGCAATCGCAGTCCTCGGTCGGCATGGTCCGCCCGGTGCTGCTCCCCCAGCGCACTCGAAAGGCGTGACCGTCCTCATGGACCTCATCGGTACGATCCTCTGGCCGCTCAAGTGGGTGGTCTCCGCCATCCTGGTCGGCTTCCACTGGGTCTTCGAGTCCCTCGGCATGGACCCGGGCGCCGGCATCACCTGGGTGCTGTCGATCATCTTCCTGACCTTCGTGGTCCGCGCCGCGCTCATCCCGATCTTCGTGCGGCAGATCAAGTCGCAGCGCCGCATGCTCGAGGTCGCGCCGCAGCTCAAGAAGATCCAGGACAAGTACAAGGGCAAGAAGGACCAGTTCTCGCGTGAGGCCATGAGCCGCGAGACCATGGCGCTGTACAAGGAGACCGGGACGAACCCGCTGAGCTCCTGCCTGCCCCTGCTGCTGCAGATGCCGATCTTCTTCTCGCTCTACTCGGTGCTGCACGAAGCGCAGATCAACAAGACGGGCATCGGCCTGCTGACGAACGACCTCGCCGCGTCGTTCGGGAACGCCTCGCTCTTCGGTGCCCCGCTGCACGAGACCTTCACGAACGCGTCCGGCTGGGAAGTCCGGGTCATCGCGGGCTTCATGATCGTCGTGATGACGGCGTCGCAGTTCATCACGCAGCTGCAGCTCGTCGCGAAGAACATGTCCCCGGAGACCAAGGAGTCTCCGATGTACCGCCAGCAGAAGATGATGCTGTACGTGCTCCCCCTGATCTTCGTGATCTCGGGTCTCTCGTTCCCCCTCGGCGTCATGTTCTACTGGCTCGCCTCCAACATCTGGACGATGGCGCAGCAGTACTTCGTCATCCGCAGCATGCCGACCCCTGGGTCCGAGGCAGCCCTCGCCCGTGAAGCACGCCTGGCGAAGAAGGCCCAGCGTCGCGGCACCCCCGCGGGCGTCCTGGCCGAGGCCGGTGCCGGCGCGGGTGCGGCCGAGATCGAAGCCGTGCGCGTCACGACCCAGCGTCAGCAGCCGGTCGGCAAGCAGCGCTCGAAGAAGAACGGGAAGAAGTAAGTGACCGAGCAGGACATCGCCGCCACCGTCGAGCCCACCGAGGTCGACGACGACACCCGCGACGAGGCGGACATCGCCGCCGACTACATCGAGGAACTCCTCGACATCTGCGACCTCGACGGTGACATCGAGATCGAGGAGCGTGCTGGTCGCGTCTACCTCTCGGTGACCGACGAGGGCAACGCGCTGCGCGTCCTTGCAAAGCCGGACACGGTGTCGGCGCTCCAGGAGCTCACGCGCATCGCCGTGCAGGCGGAGACCGGCGAGTTCAGCCGTCTCATCCTGGACGTCGGCGGCTCGCGTGACGCCCGCGCGTCCGAGCTCCAGCGGCTCGTGGACACCGCGGTCGAGCGCATCGAAGCGGGCTCGGCGTCCGCGGCACTCCCCCCGATGTCGTCCTACGAGCGGAAGCTCGTCCACGACCTCGTCGCCGAGAAGGGCTTCCGTTCGGAGTCCGAGGGCGAGGGTCGCGACCGTCACACGGTCATCACCCGATGACGGACGCCCCGGTCCTCGAAGCAGAACCGGCGGTCGCCGCGACGCTGTTCGGTGACCGGCTCGAGGTGGCTCGGTCGTTCACGAACGAGCTCGCTCGGCGCGGCGAGGAGCTCGGCCTCATCGGCCCGCTCGAGCTGCCGCGGTTGTGGACGCGACATATCCTCAACTCCGCGCTGGTGGCACCTCTCCTGGAGGCTGGTGGTCGCGTCGGCGACGTCGGTTCCGGTGCTGGGTTGCCGGGTCTCGTGCTCGCAATCGCCCGTCCCGATGTGTCCATGACGCTCATCGAGCCGATGGAGCGTCGGGTGGACTGGTTGCAGTCCGAGGCGGACCGGCTGGGCCTCGGCAACGTGACGGTGCTCCGCGCGCGGGCCGAGGACGTGTCGGATGACCTCGTGCTCGACCAGGTCACAGCGCGCGCCGTCAGTGCGCTCTCGAAGCTGATCCCGATCACGGTGCCTCTTGTTCGGTCCGGTGGGCAGCTCATCCTGATGAAGGGTGCCCGGGTCGATGACGAGATGACTGCGGCACGCAAGGTGATCCTGCGCAAGCGGCTCTCGGATGTCGAGGTGCTCGAGCTCGGAGTCGGTGTGGTCGAGGAGACCACGCGGGTGTTCCGGGCTACAGTTGACTGACGCCGTGCGGCGCTGAGATCGTTCGTGGATCGGGCGCAGTGCCCCGCGTTCCGCGTGAAACATCGAACCGGGGAAGAGGCACTCGTTGAGTTCATCGACCGACTACGACGCGTCGACGCCGCTCGCGCGTGAGATCGCCGATCTGAACCGGCGCCGGCGAGCCATCGCCACCGAGCAGTTCCCGTTGCCGGACAAGACCCGCATCATGACGGTCTCGAACCAGAAGGGGGGCGTCGGGAAGACCACGACGACCGTGAACCTGGCGGCCGCGCTGGCTCACGGTGGTGCGCGAGTGCTCGTGATCGACCTCGATCCGCAGGGCAACGCGTCGACGGCGCTCGGTGTGAACCACCAGGCAGAGGTCGCGAGCATCTACGACGTGATCGTCGACGAGGCACCGATCGCAGACACGGTACAGCGCTCCCCCGAGTCCGAGACGCTCTGGTGTGTCCCCGCCACCATCCACCTGGCCGGCGCGGAGATCGAGCTCGTGTCGCTCGTCGCGCGCGAGCAGCGACTCCGGACGGCCCTCGATCAGTACCTCTCGTCGCTCGACGAGCCGTACCACTACGTCTTCATCGACTGCCCGCCGTCCCTCGGCCTGCTGACCATCAACGCGTTCGTCGCCGCACAAGAGGTCCTGATCCCGATCCAGTGCGAGTACTACGCGCTCGAAGGGCTCAGCCAGCTCCTCCGTAACATCGAGCTCATCGAGCGGCACCTGAACCCGAACCTGCGGGTGTCGACGATCCTGCTCACGATGTACGACAGCCGCACGAACCTCGCCAACCAGGTGGCTGCGGACGTGCGCGAGCACTTCGGTGACCAGGTGCTCAAGGCGATGATCCCTCGGTCAGTGCGGGTGAGCGAAGCGCCGAGCTACGGTCAGAGCGTCGTGGCGTACGACGTCAACTCCACTGGTTCGCTCTCCTACCTGGAGGCGGCCGCCGAGATCGCAGCACGAGGAGCGAAGCACTGATGGCACCCAAGCGGACCGGACTCGGCCGGGGAATCGGCGCACTCATCCCCACGGCGGCTGACCAGCAGGAGCGCCCGGTCGACGTGTTCTTCCCGACCGGCGGGTCGCCCTCGTCGGCGCCGGCCATCGACGGTGGCACAGCGGAGGACCTCGTCGCGGTTCCCGGCGCTCGTCTCGCGAACCTCAACCCGCTCGACATCGTCCCGAACGCGCAGCAGCCTCGTCTGGAGTTCCGCGAGGAGGAGCTCCAGGAGCTCGTGCACTCCATCCGCGAGATCGGCGTGCTGCAGCCCATCGTCGTCCGACCGCTCGCGGGTGCCACCGGAACGGAGCCGCAGTACGAGCTCATCATGGGTGAGCGCCGGCTGCGCGCGACGAAGGAGCTCGGTCTCGCTACGATCCCGGCGATCGTCAAGGAAACGCCGGATGACGCGATGCTCCGGGACGCGCTGCTCGAGAACCTCCACCGCGCGAATCTCAACCCGCTCGAAGAGGCCTCGGCCTACCAGCAGCTCCTCGCGGACTTCGGTATCACCCAGGAGCAGCTGGCGCAGCGCATCGGCCGCTCACGCCCCCAGATCACGAACACGATCCGTCTGCTGCGACTGCCCTCCCCCGTGCAGCGCCGTGTCGCGGCCGGTGTCCTGTCCGCGGGACACGCTCGTGCGATCCTGGCGGCGCCCGATGCCGAAGCGATGGAGTACCTCGCCGAGAAGATCGTGAACGAGGACCTCTCCGTTCGGCAGGCAGAAGCCGCAGCGCAGCAGCTGGCGCAGGGCTCGCCCAAGAAGGCCCCGGCCCAGCCGAGCAAGCGTGACGCGCACTTTGCGGACGTCGCGGAACGCCTCGGGGACCGCTTGAACACCCGTGTCCGGATCGCTGTCGGTGCCCGCAAGGGTCGTGTCACGATCGACTTCGCCAACGCGGCGGACCTGAATCGCATCCTCGGCGAGCTGGGGGCTGAGGACGTCAACGGCTGACCTCCTCCTTCAGGGGCGTATGTTCCACGTGGAACGAAGCAGCTATGGGGATCGCCGTCATCAATCACGTCACGCTCGACGGTGTGATGCAGGGCCCCGGTCGTCCTGACGAAGATCGTCGTGGTGGCTTCGCCTTCAGCGGGTGGGCCTCGGGCGGGGATGATGTGGAGCAGCCAGATCCTGCTCTCGGGGCGGCGATGGGATCCGTCATGGGACCGTCGTCGTCGTGGCTGTTCGGCCGTCGCATCTACGACGACATGGTCGGCCATTGGAACGCTGTCGGTGGGCCGTTCAAGGACGGCCTCAATGCAGTTGACAAGTACGTCGTTTCACGTGGAACACCGGCCGACCTCCCCTGTCCGAATTCCAGCCTCGTCACCGGGGACGTCACGGCTCGCCTTGCAGATCTGCGGGAACGACACGAGGGGCACGTGGTGATGATGGGGAGCGGCGAGCTGCTCCGGTCGCTCCTGCTTCCGCTGGGCTGGTGGACACGCTCCTGCTCATCGTGCATCCGATCGTCTTCGGCAGCGGGGAGCGTCTGTTCGGCGGGGAGCGCCGCTTTGATCTTGCGCTGGAGACGGTCACGCCGGCACGCGGTGGTCGCGTGCTCGCACAGTACCGCTCCTGAGCGGCGCTGTGTGGCCGTCTCCTGGCCGAGAGGGCGGTCGCGCAGGACCGCGCCCACCCGCGTCGTTCTCGGGGATCAGAGAAAGCGCTGAGCCCCGGCGCTGCGGCTGTTCGCTGTGGGCGTTCCACGTGGAACATCGGAACCGCCGTCGAGCGGCCAGGCTGGACGGACACGCCTGACCGGAGGAGACGCTGATGTCCAACACTGACTCGACCGAACCGCTGTGGCGTCACGTGGTCGGTGAACGACTTCGCGACCTCCGGCGGGAGCGAGCCGCGACCATCAACGACATTGCTCGGCGTGCGGGAGTATCGCCGCAGTACCTGTCGGAGATGGAGCGCGGTCGCAAGGAGCCGTCGAGCGAGATGCTCGCCGCCGTGGCCGGGGCGCTCGACACCTCCCTGCTCGACCTCACGAGTGCTGTCGCTGAAGGCCTCCGAGCGCGCGCTCGGAACGGCGCCGAAGCCCAGGCGCAGGTCCGATCGCAATTCGCGCTGGCGGCCTGACCTCAGCGAGCCGCGAGGACGTGGTCGATCAGCCCGTACTCGCGGGCCTGCGTGGCCGAGAACACTCGGTCGTGATCGGTGTCGGCGCGGAGTCGTGCGGACGTCTGTCCGGAGTGTTCCGCAACGATTGCTTCCATGTCGCTCCGGATGCGCACGAGCTCGTCTGCCTGGAGGATGAGGTCCGGGATGGTGCCCTGCCCCTGTGACGCTGGCTGGTGCAGGACAACCCTTGCGTGTGGCAGCGCGGACCGTTTGCCCTCTGCGCCCGCGGCGAGGAGTGCCGCACCGACGCCGACCGCTTGTCCGACGCAGGTAGTCGCCACGCTCGGCCTGATGAAGCGCATCGTGTCGTAGATGCCGAGCATCGCGCTCGGGTCTCCCCCGTCGCAGTTGACGTAGAGCTGGACGTCCGAGTCCGGGTTGTCGGACTCCAGGTACAGAAGCTGCGCGATGAGGGTGTTCGCCACCCCGGCGTCGATCGCGGTACCGAGGTAGACGATCCGCTCGGTGAGCAGATGGGAGTAGACGTCCATGATGCGTTCGCCGCGCGCGTCACGGGCGACGACGTTGGGGATCGTGTAACTGCTCATCGCGCAACCTCCGCTCCGGTACCGACGAAGCCGGTCCGCGGCCGTCCGGCTCTCGACGTGGAAACGATGTCCTCGGTGCTGGTGAGGATGACGTCGACGAACCCGTAGTCGAGTGCTTCCCGGGCGGAGTACCAGTGATCGTGCAGGGAGTCCTCGAACACTCGGTCCAGTGGCTGCCCGGTGTCGCTCGCGATGAGTCCGAGGACGGTGTCGCGGGTGGATCGCAGCGCGTCCGCCTGGAGTTCGATGTCCACGGCCGAGCCGCCGATGCCCGCTGACCCCTGGTGCATCAGCACTCGGGAGTGCGCGAAGGCACGGCGCTTCCCCGGTGTCCCGGCGGAGAGCAGGAACTGTCCTGCACTGCACGCCATGCCGAGGACGAGCGTCCCGACGTCGTTCGGGATCGCCCGCATGAGGTCGCGGATCGCGAGCATCGCGGGAACGGAGCCACCGGGTGAGTGGATCCAGAGCTGGATGTCAGTGGTGGGGTCGTCAGCACTGAGGGTGAGCAGCTGCGTCATGAGGAGCGTGCCGTTGTCGTCGTCGAGAGCCCCGTCGAGGACGAGCACACGCCGCTCGAGCAGTTCTCGGCGCGCATGCATGTCGAACATCGGGATCGTGGGTGCTTCAGCCATGTGCTCAGCGTCTCCCAGTGCGGAACCGCCCGCACGGCATGCTGCTGACAGCAGCGCTGCTCACGGCAGCGTCAGTGTTCCACGTGGAACACCAGCGGTCGGTCAGCGCAGTGCGCGCAGCTTCACGAGCCCCACCACGGCGAACGCGGGTTTCACGTGGAACATCTCGCCAAAGCGGTGTTCCTGCCCACGCACGAGTCGTGCTGCGAGGTCGGGGCGCTGCCGCCGGAGGTACTCGCGCGCCTTCTCGGCGTGCAGCGCGTTCGAGGCGAAGACGATCCAGTCCGCGGACTCGAGATCGGGGATCACGTCGCGGACGTTCTCCCACGTACTGGTACTCGCCGTCTCCTCGATCAGCAGGCCGTCCCAGCCGAGATCGGAACGGATGTACCGGGCGAGCAGGGTGGCCTCAGCGACCGGTCCACGGACCGGTCCCCCGGAGGTGATGATCGTCGTGGATCCCGGCACGGCCGACCGGACGGCCATCCGCGCTCGCCATCGGTTGATGCCGTTCGCGGTGGGACCCGCGTCGGCGAACCCGAGTACCACGACGACGCCATGGGTCCGCGGCCCGGTACGTGCGGTACCGAGACGACGCGTGGACGCTCGGGCGTGCACCCACTCCGACCAGAGCACCGCACCGAGCGCGACGCCGACAACTACGGATGCGGTGGCCGTTCCACGTGGAACACCGACTCGGCAGCCGCGCAACCGGGGCACTCGCGACTACACGGCGTGGTCGCGGATCGCCTGCTCGGCGAGTTCGGCGTAGGTCCAGCCGAGGTCGAACCCGGACGCGGAGAGCGCCTGCGGGACGAGCGAGGTCTCGGTGAGCCCCGGGAGCACGTTCGCTTCGAGGAACCACGGCGTACCGGCACCGTCGATGATCAGGTCGACCCGGGAGATGTGCCGGAGACCGAGCGCGATGTGGGCATCAACGGCGGCCGATGCTGCTGCTGCGGCGTGCTCGGCCGAGAGGCGGGCGGGGGTGTAGAACGTCGTCTCCCCCGCGTTGTAGCGTGCCTCGAAGCCGTAGAAGCCGTTCCTGGGCACGATCTCGACCGGCGCCAGGGCAACGGGACCGTCGCCCGTGTCGATGATCCCCACGGCCACCTCGGTCCCGCGGATGAGTTGCTCCACGACGACGTCGTCGCAGTACGTGTACGCCGTGACCATCGCACGCGGGAGGTCGTTCGTGTCCTCGACGAGCGTCACACCTTGTGCGCTCCCGCCCCGGGCCGGCTTCACCGCGAGGGGAACCGGGTGCTCCGCCGCGATGCTCTCGAGTACCCCGACGGCACCGAGCTCGCGGAAGACGTCGTGGGACAGTGTCACCGAGCGCGGGGTGTGCACGCCGGTCCTGGCGACCAACGATGACGCCGTGGGCTTGTCCCATGCCAGCCGGGCCGACGTGGAACGTGAGCCGACGAACGGGATGTCCAGGGCCTCCAGGATGCCGCGGAGCGCACCGTCCTCACCGGACGCACCGTGCAGTGCCGGCCACACGACGTCCGGACGGGACTCGGCGAGGGCCGGCAGCAGGGACGCGTCGGCGTCCCGGAGGTCGACCTGCCAGCCGTATCCCGTCAGCGAGTCGGCGACCCGCCGGCCCGACCGCAGGGAGACATCACGCTCGTGCGAGATGCCCCCAGCGACGACGACGACGTGGCGACGGGTGAGCTCGGCCATGCGAGGAGACCTCCGGGTACTGCGTGAAGCGCGTGGAAAGTGCTGATCAGGAGATGTTCGGCGGTGGAGCGCTCACCGAGGAGCCCTGACGCACGACGGTGTTCGGACGCGTCGCGGGACCGAACGTCTCGATGAGTTCGAGCTCGTCGTTGACGACGTTCGCGAGCCGCTTCACGCCGACGCGGATCTGCTCGGCCGTCGGGTAGCAGAACGACAGACGGATGTGCTGCTGACCCCGACCGTCCGCGTAGAACGCGGTACCGGGCGTGTAGGCCACGAGCTCCTTGACGGCACGCGGCAGCATCGCCTTGGAGTCGAGCGACTCCGGCAGCGTCAGCCAGACGAAGAAGCCACCGTTCGGCTTCGTCCACGTCAGGTCCGGGAGGAACTCCCCCAGCGCAGAGAACATCGCGTTGCGGCGCTCCGTGTAGATGCCGCGGAAGGTGTCGACCTGACCCTTCCAGTCGGCTGCGTCGAGGTAGGCGTTCACGACGTACTGGCCGAATGAGTTCGGCGCCAGGACCGCGGATTCGTTGGCGAGGACGAGCTTCTCGCGGATCGCGTGCGGCGCGAGGGCCCAGCCGACGCGGAAGCCGGGTGCGAGGGTCTTCGAGAAGGACCCGAGGTACACCACGCCCTCGTCGTCGATCGAGCGGATCGCCTGCGGCGCGGGCTCGTCGAACCAGAGGAGCCCGTACGGGTTGTCCTCGAGCACCAGGATGTTGTTCGAGCGGCAGATGTCGAGCACCTCGATGCGGCGCTCGCGGCTCATGGTGACGCCCGCGGGGTTGTGGAAGTTCGGGATCGTGTACAGGAACTTCATCCGCTTGCCTGCTGCGCGGAGGTTGGCGATCGTCTCGCGGAGGGCTTCCGGCACGAGCCCGTGCTCGTCCGTCGCCACGTGGACCGTCTCGGCCTGGTACGAGCGGAACACGCCGATCGCGCCGACGTAGGACGGGGACTCGGCGAGGACGACGTCGCCCGGGTCGATGAACAGCCGCGTGACGAGGTCGAGCGCGTGCTGCGAGCCGGTCGTCACCACGACGTCCTCGGCGCTTGCACGGATGCCCTCGAGCGACATGATGTCCACGATGTGCTCGCGCAGGGAGCGCAGACCCTGTCCCCCGCCGTACTGCAGGGCCATGGCGGCGTCCTCGGCCATCACGCGGTCCAGGGAGCCCGTGACGAGCTCACGCGGGAGCGCGGAGACGAACGGCATGCCGCCGGCGAGCGAGACCACCTCGGGCCTCGACGCGACGGCGAACAGAGCTCGTACCTCGGAAGCGCTCAGCCCGGCGGTGCGCTGGGCGTAGGAGTCGTACCAGGGATCGAGACTGTTGCCGTTGGTCATCGAGTTCTCCGTTCACTCGGCATTTCAGCCACAGTACGACATGCAACCCGGAAACCCGGGGTGCGGGACGCAGGCCGATCCGAGTCCGGTGGCCTGCGCGGACAAAGCGAACGCCCCGCCCTCCGATGGAATGGAGGACGGGGCGTTCGGGTCTGGGTGCGGGTACCTACGCGAGGAACTCCGCGAGGTCGGCCTCGAGAGCCGGCTTCGGCTTCGCGCCGATGACGGTCTTCACGACCTCGCCGCCCTTGAACACCTTCATCGCCGGGATCGACGTGATCTGGTAGTTCATGGCCGACTGGGGGTTGTCGTCGACGTTGAGCTTGACGATCTCGATCTTGCCGGCGTGCTCTTCGGCGATCTGGTCGAGGATCGGGGAGACGGCGCGGCACGGGCCACACCACTCGGCCCAGAAGTCGACGAGGATCGTCTTGTCGGACTTGAGGACCTCGTCCGAGAAGGTGGCGTCGGTGACTGCCTTGGCGTTGGACATGTGTACTCCTTCGGAGTGGTCGGTCAGTGAGGTGAACGGCGGCGACCGCCGTGCAATTCCCTAGGCGGAGACGGTGACGGGTTCGGCCGGGGTCTCGCCTTCGGCCTGGTCGGTCAGGGTGTCTTCGAGGTCGGCGAGGTACTTCTCGGCGTCGAGCGCTGCGACGGCACCGGAGCCGGCGGCGGTGATGGCCTGCCGGTAGGTGTGGTCGAGCACGTCGCCGGCCACGAACACCCCGGGGACGCCGACTGCCTTCGAGGTGCGACCCTCGACGGCGATGGTGCCCTCCGGCGCGAGCTCGAGCTGCTTGTGGACGAGGTGCACGCGCGGGTCGTTGCCGATCGCGATGAACAGGCCGTCGAGCGCGAGCTCACTCTCGGTGCCGTCGACGGTGTCCTTCAGCGTGACGCCCTCGACCGAGGACGCACCGGTGATCCCGATGACCTCCTTGTTCCAGGCGAACTCGATCTTCGGATCGTTCATCGCGCGGTCCTGCATGATCTTCGACGCACGCAGGGTGTCCTTGCGGTGGATGACCGTCACCTTGTCGGCGAAGCGCGTCAGGAACGTGGCTTCTTCCATCGCGGAGTCGCCACCGCCGACCACGGCGATGTTCTTCTGCCGGAAGAAGAAGCCGTCGCAGGTCGCGCACCACGAGACACCGTGGCCGGACAGGCGCTCCTCGTCAGCGAGGCCGAGCTGGCGGTACGCCGAGCCGGTCGCGTAGATGACCGCGAGGGCCTCGTACGTCTCGCCCGAGCCGACCGTGACCTTCTTGACGTCGCCCGTGAGCTCCACGGAGACGGCGTCGTCGTACAGGACCTCTGCGCCGAACTTCTCGGCCTGTTCCTGCATCTTGATCATGAGGTCGGGGCCCTGGATGCCCTCGGGGAAGCCCGGGAAGTTCTCGACCTCGGTCGTCTTCGTGAGCTCGCCGCCCGTCTCGACGCTCGAGGCGACGATGAGTGGCTTGAGCTGGGCGCGCGCGGCGTAGATGCCGGCGGTGAACCCGGCCGGGCCGGAACCGATGATGATGAGCTGGCGCATGCCTGAATGCCCTTCCGTTGCGTCTGACCGGGTCAACACATGGTACCGGCGCGGCATTCCGCAGCACCCGGGAACGGTCAGCGACCCAGGCGCGCCTTCAGGATGTCCACGGCGCCGCGGATCTCGCCGTTCTTCGCGACGACGAGTGCGACGAAGTAGACGATCACCATCACCGCACCGCTGAGCACCACGGTGATGAGTGCGCTCGTGAAGTCGGCCATCGCGAACCCGTCGGCCGAGAACGTTCCGAAGAAGTTCGCGACGAGGAGTCCGGCGACACCGGCGATGAGTGCGGCGATGACGAACTGCGCGTGCGACCGGGTGACGTTCGCACCCTCGATGCCGTGCAGGCGCCGGCGCACGAGGACCAGCGCGACGATGGTCTGGGCGGTGCCGGCGAGCGTCGTGCACGCTGCGACACCCACGCCGATGGCCGTGTTCGGCAAGGTGGTCACGGCGAGAGCACCGATCACGAACAGCCCCGACTGCACGAGCTGCATCAGGAACGGCGTCCGGTGGTCGTGCATCGCCCAGAAGACCCGCTGGATGATGAAGAGCATGCTGAAGAGGACGAGTCCCGGCATGTAGGCGACGAGCACCGCTCCGACGGACAACGCGCCTTCGAAGTCGGGCGCGAACATCCGCCCGAACGGGACGGCGACGACGATCAGCGCGACGGTCGCGAACACGGTGAACAGTCCGACGATCCGGAGTGACAGCGAGAGGTTCCGACGGACGGCCGCGAGGTCGCCGCGTTCGGCGTCGTGGCTCATCCTGGTGAAGTAGGCGGTCGCGATCGAGACGGTGATGATCGAGTGCGGGAGCATGAAGAGGAGCCACGCGTTCTGGAGCACGGCGTTGCCGGCGCTCCCCGTGCCCAACGATCCGACCCGCGACTGCACGATGCCGGCGAGCTGCGTCACGAGGATCATCGCGAAGAGCCATCCCGCAGCGGTCCCGGTGGACTTGAGGCCGACTCCCCGCCACTTGAAGTCCGGCCGGAAGCGGAGACCGGCGCGGCGCCAGAACAGCGGGAGGAACGCGGCCTGCGCCAGCACGCCGAGGGACGCGCTGCCGGCCAGGACGGCGATCTTCAGCGGGGTCCACGTGTCGACGCCGGAGTTCTCGGCGCGGCCGCCGAAGAGCGCGATGAAGACGATGAGTCCTGCGATCGCGATGACGTTGTTGATGAGCGGCGCCCACGTGAACGGACCGAAGAACTGCTTCGCGTTGAGGACCTCGCCGAGCAGTGAGTACAGCGCGTAGAAGAGGATCTGCGGGAGGCACCAGAACGCCAGCGCGACGGCGAGATCGGTCTGGGCAGCGGAGAACCCCTTGCCGTCGGTCGCCTGTGACGCGTAGAGCCGGACGAGCAGCGGGGCGAGCACCGTGGCGATGACCGTGATCACGAGGAAGACGGAGGCGCCGAGCGTCACGATCTTGTTGACGTACGCGGCGCCGCCGTCGGTGTTCTGCTTCATGGCCCGCACGATCTGCGGGATGAGCACGGCCGAGAGCAGACCGCCGGCGACGAGCGCGTAGATGTTGTTGGGGATCTGGTTGGAGACCGCGAACGCGTCAGCAGCAGGCGAGTGGGTCTGCCCGATGGCGAACGCGAGCACGAAGGTCTTCGCGAACCCCAGGATGCGCGACGCCATCGTCCCCGCCGCGAGCATCGCGCTCGCCCGCCCGAGGCTCCGCTCTGCGACGGGCTCGGCGTCGACGGCGGGCTGGGGCTGGGTGGCGCTGATGGTCGGCTCCTCGGGGTCGCGGTCGGTGAGGGTGGCGGTGGAACCGGCCATCGGCACGGCCGCAGCCGACTTGGCAGCGGCGGACGAGCCTCCTGGCCGGGTCTCTCCCGGTGCCGGCGGCTGCACATCGAGCGGGCGGTTCGGGTCTTCCTCGACCTCGTCCGGCTCCCCGTTCCGGCGACGGCGCAGCCGGCGACGGACGTTGCGGTAGATCCCGAGGCCGAAGATCGCGATGACGGCGATCGCCGCTGCCGCGGTGATGAACGTCTCCCACTGCGCCTGCACGTTGATCTCGACCGTGGCGGGATCGGCGATGCGGACGCCGGTGGCACTGGTGAGCGACATCGTCAGCTCGACCTTGCCGTTGGCGACGGACTGGACGGGGAACGTCACGCGGCTGGACGAGTCCGGCTGCACGGTGACCTTGACCGCGTTCTTCTCGATGCGGAGGAACGAGTTCGAGGGCTCGACGGTGAGGAACACCGTGACCGGGAAGTCGGACCGGTTCCGGATGGAGATCGGCAGGGACGACCGGTCGCCGAGCAGGGTGATGCTGCTGCCGTCGAGGATCCCGACGCTGGAGACCGTCTTGGCGGACTGCATCACACGGGTGTCGACGGCCTTGGTGAAGGCGTCGTCGTCCGCGCGGAACGCGTTCGAGGCGGCTGCGAGGGTCTGCAGCCGCGCGGGGGCGGTCAGGTCGGCGGGGTTCTCGATCGCGGAGGCGAAGTCGGTGAGGTTCCGTTCGGACTGCACGAGCCGGCGGAGCTGGTCGAGTCGGCCATCGCTGTTCGGGGAACTCGTGAGCGTGAGGGACCCCGGGGTCGTCGCGGCCGCGGTGGAGAGGTCGGCCGGCGAGACCCACGCGGTGCGCTCGAGGGCGTCGAGCGCCTGGCTGAGCCGGCCGGAGTCGGTCGGCCAGTCGCGGCCGAGGGTGAGCAGGACCGGGCCGTTCGTGGCGCCCTGGCGGGACACCGTGGCGAGGGTCGCGGTGAGCTTGCTCATGGCGTTCGACCAGTCCCGTTGCGTGGTCGCGGTGGCGGCGTCGCGGAGCAGCTTCGACATGCCGGAGTCGGACACGAGGACCTGGTCGTCGCCGATCTTCTCGGACGCGCTGATGGTCGTGTTCGCACCCGCGGAGGTGTTGCCGCTCGAGACGATCGTCGACTTGGTGCCGGCGTCCGCGAGCGCGTCGATGTCGTCGGTGGCGACGGTGCCCTCTGCTGGCCACGAGATCGCCGACATCGAGTACGGGAAGTCGAGGAGGGACGCGGTCGTCGGCAGGGTCGTCCCGGCGTCCGCTTCGCCGGCGGCGGGGTCGTTCGTGGGGTTCGACTCGGGGGTGGCGCTCGGGGTCGGGGTCTCGGTGCTGCCAGGCGTCCCGGTGGGCGTCGGGGTCGGGGTGCTGGCACCGGGGAAGTCGTCGGGGTCGATCGACTGGTCGAGCGAGATCGGGGCGAGGATGCCGGAGGAGCCCGCCTGGCGGAGGCCCGTGACGTCCGCGTCCGCGTAGGAGAGTGCGAAGGTCTCGTTGCGCATCCGCTCGAGTCGCTGCAGCCACGCCGTCGCGGACGACGGGGCGTTCTCGCCGAGGATCCGGATCGACGCGATGATCCTCGGGTCGATGCCGAGCGCGACGTTGTGGTCCTGCGCGGCGTTCAGCTGCTGGGTGAGCGTGCCGTCGACGCTGGTGGCACTCGCGAGGTCCTTGCCGGAGATCAGGCCGTCGGGATTCGCGGGCATCGTGATCGGCATCGCGACCGAGACACCGACGGGGGTCTGCTCGTAGTTCGGGTACCAGGTGATCGCCGAGCGGGCGACGGCGCTCGTGGACCCCGCCGTGTACTCGGCCGCGATGCGCCGGGCACCGAACGACGAGTACCCGCCGAGCGCGACGTTGCCGGAGACGATCGTGACGTCGTCCAGCGTGACCGAGCGGTGGGCTGGGACCTCTGGAACGTCGACGGAGTCCATCGGGGCGCCGAGGTAACCGGTCGTGCTGGTGTCGGCTAGCCAGTCGCTGAGGACATCACGCGTGCCCGCGTACTGCCGGAAGATGTCGAGTTCCGCGCTGCCGGCCGGAAGGTCGGAGTCGGTGTCGTTGGTCACCGTCAGCGAGAGCCTGAGGTCCTGGTCGGGCTGCAGCACACCACGGTCGGCGGGGACGATGTCGATCGTCGCCTTGCCTTCCTCGGTGGCGGCGGGGTGCGCCAGGCGGGTCGTCGCCGTCGGGGCGGTCGTCGCGTGCGCCGCGGTCACGGCGGCGGGCGTGACGACGAGGCCGAGGGCGACCAGGGCGGACGCGGCGGCGGCGAGCGAGGTGCGGAGAATGTGCATGCGAGGTGGTCCGTTTTCGGTTCGGACCTCGGACGAGTGTATGAGGCGCGACCATGAGAGCCTCGCGTGCGCGCCCGGGTGGTGGACAACCGGCAGCGACGATCTGGGATGATCGAGGACGTCATGCAGTCCGTAGCCCAGGCCGTCGAACGACTCGACGCACTCGCCGCCACCGCGCCCGTCGCCGTCCTCGCCCGCGCCTTCGCGGACGCCGGACACGAACTCGCGCTGGTCGGCGGGCCGGTCCGCGACGCCTTCCTCGGTCGCCCGGTGACCGACCTGGACTTCACGACGGACGCCCTCCCCGACCAGGTCCTGGCGATCGTCGAACCCATCGCGAGTGCGACGTGGGACGTCGGGCGACAGTTCGGCACGATCGCGGCGAGGGTCGAGGGCGAGCAGGTCGAGATCACGACCTACCGCAGCGACGTCTACGACGGCGAGACCCGGAAGCCCGAGGTGGCGTTCGGCGACACCATCGAGGACGACCTGCTCCGTCGCGACTTCACGGTGAACGCGATGGCGCTCCGGCTGCCGGCCCGCGAGCTCGTCGACGTGCACGGCGGCGTCGAGGACCTGCTCGCCGAGCGGCTCCGCACGCCCCAGACGGCCGAGACGTCGTTCCGGGACGACCCCCTGCGGATGATGCGCGCCGCACGGTTCACCTCGCAGCTCGGGTTCACCGTGTCCGACGACGTCGCCGCCGCGATGGAGTCCCTGGCCGACTCCATCGAGATCGTCTCCGCCGAACGCGTCCGCGACGAGCTCGTCAAGCTGCTGAACACGAGCGACCCCGTCCCGGGCATCCGACTCCTCGTCGACACCGGACTCGCCGAGCGGTTCTTGCCGGAGCTGCCGGCGATGCGCCTGGAGATCGACGAGCACCACCACCACAAGGACGTCTACGAGCACTCGCTCACCGTCCTGACCCAGGCGATCGGGTACGAGGCCGAGCGGCACGCCGGGGAAGCCCCCGACACGGTGCTGCGGCTGGCGGCGCTCCTGCACGACATCGGCAAGCCCGCGACCCGGAAGCTCGAGCCAGGTGGCGCCGTGAGCTTCCACCACCACGACCTGGTCGGCTCGAAGCTCGCGAAGAAGCGACTCCGTGCGCTCCGGTTCGACAACGACACCATCGCGGCGGTCGCCCGCCTGATCGAGCTGCACCTGCGCTTCTTCGGGTACACCGACGGTGCGTGGACGGACTCCGCCGTGCGCCGCTACGTCCGCGACGCCGGACCCCAGCTCGAGCGGCTGCACGAACTCACCCGCTCCGACGTCACCACGAGGAACCGGCGGAAGGCCGATCGCCTGGCGTTCGCGTACGACGACCTCGAGGACCGCATCGAGGTCCTCTCCAAGCAGGAGGAACTCGACTCGATCCGTCCGGACCTGACCGGCGACGACATCATGCGCATCCTCGACATCCCGCCGGGGCGTGCCGTCGGTGAGGCGTACCGCTTCCTGCTCGAGGCGCGGATGGACGAGGGTCCCCTCGGCGCCGAGGCGGCCGAAGCGCGCCTGCGCGACTGGTGGGCCGCCCGGGACGCCACCGCCTGACCGGCCCGCACCGATCCGACGGAACGGTGGCGCGCCTCCAGGCCGTCCGCTAAGCTTGCGGGGTTGTGCCGACCGCACCTGCGGATCCGGCGCACATGCATCAACCCTCCTGTTCCGGGAACCGCCCGGAGCCGTTCGAGACCAAAGGAGGTGGGTTCCGCATGCACCAGTACGAACTGATGGCGATCCTCGACCCCGAGATCGATGAGCGCACCGTCGCTCCCAGCCTGGACAAGTTCCTCGCCGTGATCCGCAACGACGGTGGAACCGTCGACAACGTGGACGTCTGGGGCCGTCGTCGCCTGGCCTACGAGATCGCCAAGAAGACCGAGGGCATCTACGCCGTCGTCAACTTCACGTCCTCGCCCGAGGCCGCCAAGGAGCTGGACCGCCAGCTCGGTCTCTCCGAGGCCGTGCTCCGCACCAAGGTCCTCCGCGCCGAAGAGGGCATCGCACAGGTCGCCGCGCAGAAGCAGCGCGACGAGGCCCGTGCCGCCCGCAAGGCAGCGAACGCTGCCGCCGCCCCGGCCGCCGCGACCGCGAGCGCCGAGTAACCGATGGCCGGCGAAACCGTCATCACGGTGGTGGGGAACCTCACTGCTGACCCCGAGCTGCGCTACACGCAGAACGGGCTCGCTGTGGCGAACTTCACCATCGCATCCACCCCTCGCACGTTCGACCGTCAGGCGAACGAGTGGAAGGACGGCGAAGCGCTGTTCCTCCGTGCGAGCGTGTGGCGCGAATTCGCCGAGCACGTCGCGGGGTCGCTGACGAAGGGCTCGCGCGTCATCGCGCAGGGTCGTCTCCGTCAGCGCTCGTACCAGGACCGAGAGGGCCAGCAGCGTACGAGCATCGAGCTCGAGGTCGACGAGATCGGCCCGTCGCTCCGCTACGCGACCGCGCAGGTCACCCGTGCAACGGGTGGCGGCGGCGGCCGTGGACAGGTCGGCGGCGGTGCCCCGGCCGGTGGCAACGGTGGGAACTGGAACAACAACGGTGGCGGCAACGCTGCCGGTGGTGGACAGTCCGACGCACCGTGGTCACCGCAGGGCGGCCAGCAAGGTGGTCAGCAGGGGAACGACGTTTGGTCGACCCCCGGTGGCACCTACGACGACGAGACCCCGTTCTGATCCTCGCGATCACACGGTAGACAAACTTCTCCCTAAGGAAAATTACAATGGCTGGAAAGAGCAGCGGCGACCGCCGCAAGCCTCGCGGCAAGGGCGGCAAGAACGCCGCTCCCGCGAAGTCCATCAAGGTCGGTGTCATCGACTACAAGGACGTTGCGACCCTGCGCAAGTTCATCTCGGAGCGTGGAAAGATCCGCGCCCGTCGCATCACCGGCGTCTCCGTCCAGGAGCAGCGCCTCATTGCCCGTGCCGTGAAGAACGCCCGTGAGATGGCGCTCCTCCCCTACGCCGGCTCCGGCCGCTGATCGGAGGTCGACACATGTCGAAGCTCATCCTCACCCACGAGGTCTCCGGCCTCGGTTCCGCCGGTGACGTCGTCGACGTCAAGAACGGCTACGCCCGCAACTACCTCATCCCCCAGGGCTTCGCTGTCGCGTGGTCCAAGGGCGGCGAGAAGCAGGTCGAGTCGATCCGCGCCGGCCGTGCCGCTCGCGAGCTCGCCACCATCGAAGAGGCCCAGGACCTCAAGATGAAGCTCGAGAACGCCACCATCCAGCTGACCGTCAAGGCCGGCCAGGACGGCCGTCTCTTCGGCTCCGTGCGTCCGGCGGACGTCGCCGCGGCCGTCGAGGCCCAGGGCGTCGGCTCGCTCGACAAGCGCAAGGTCGAGGTCCCCGCGACCATCAAGACCACCGGTGACCACGAGGCCACCGTGCGTCTGCGCGAGGACATCGTCGCGACGATCTCGCTGAAGGTCGTCGCCGCCAAGTAAGGCAGCGTCTGTTCCGTCGAAAGGCGGGTCTCCTCCGGGAGGCCCGCCTTTCGTCGTTCCCGCTGGTGCGGGGTGCGCTGGTCACCTTGTCGAAATTGCGGTGAACAACTCGCCAACACCCCCGTTCGGGGGTGCGTGCGCCGGTAGCGTCATCCCGGCCTCCGTTCCGGGGGTGACCGGAAACCGCGAACAAGGAGCACGCAATGCCCAACTTGAACGTCACCTACGGCGAGATGCAGGACGCCGCGACCCGACTCGTGAACGGTGAGCAGGACATCACCTCGAAGCTGCGTGAGCTGAAGTCGCTGGTCGACTCCCTCATCTCGGGTGGGTACGTCACGGACCAGTCGTCGGTTGCCTTCGGGAGCTCGTACCAGGAGTTCAACGACGGTGCGACGAAGACCATCGAGGGCCTCGAGGGCATGTCGATGTACCTGAACAAGGCAGCTGAGGCGCTGCAGCAGACCGACCAGGAGCTCGCGAACGCGATCAAGTAGTCGGATCGCCCGGGGCCCTGCCGAACCGGTCGGGCCCCGGGCGCCGTGCGCGTCCACCACACCGATCGGGAGCACCCATGGCTGACCTCATCATCACCCGCGCCGTCCTCGAGGACTCCGCGACCAAGCTGCAGCACATCTCGGACGAGCTCGAGCACCAGAAGTCCGACGACCGAGCCCTCACCGAGGTGTACGGCCAGCACGACGTGCAGAAGGCGATGCACGACTTCTCCGGGGACTGGAAGATCCACCGGAACAAGATGAAGGGTGCCGTGAAGGACCTGCACGACAAGATGCAGCAGTCCGTCGAGCACTGGTCCGCCCTCGAGCAGGACCTGCACGACAAGCTCACCACCGAGTCGACCGACGCGAGCAACGCCTGATGCCCGCCCGCGCCGGCAACTGGGAACTGTTGCACGAGTCGTCGGACCCGGTCGTGGCCGACGTCCCCGTGGTCCACGAGCTCGTCACCTACTACACGACGATGGCCCAGGAGATCACCTCGGAGGCCGCGGTGCTGCAGCGCATCGGCGACGGCGACACGAGCGAGTTCAAGGGCGAGTCCGCTGACGCGGTGCGCTCGAAGAGCAAGGAGGTCGCCGCGTCCCTGCAGAAGATGGCCGGACGCTACGAGGCGATCCGCGATGCCCTGACCGGGTACGTGCCGTCGCTGGAGGACGCGCTCACGGAATCGGCGGCCGCGCTGCGCGATGCCGAGGACGCCGACGCTGCCGGGACCCGCGCCGGAGCGATGCCGGACCCCTCGCAGGGGCGTGCGGACGACGCTCCCCCGTTGACGTCGGACGAGCAGGGGGCGATCGACGCGAAGCACGCCGCATCGAGCCGTGCACAAGAGGGCGCTGATGCCGCTGTCGCCCGGCTGCGTCGGGCCGTCGACGGGATCAACGCCGCGGGCAAGGCGGCAGCGTCGACGATCCGGGCGGCGTGGGACGACGGCCTGCACGACACGCTCGGCGACAAGATCAAGGCGTTCTTCTCGGCGCTGCTGAAGATCATCGTCAAGATCTTCACGTACATCGGCATCGCCCTGGCAGCGCTCGCGATCCTCATCCCCGGCGTCGGCATGCTCACGTTCATGGCCGCCGTCGCAGCGTCGGTGACCCTGGTGGCGAACATCGCCCTCGCCGGCATGGGTGAGGGCTCCTGGCTCGACGTGATCACCTCGGCCGTGGGACTCGTGCTCGTCGGGGTCGGTGGCATCGTCACGAAGGCGGCCTCGGTGGCGAAGACCGCCGGGCTCGCGAAGGGCATGAAGGGGTTCGAGAAGATGAACCTCGACAAGATCAAGAAGCTCCAGGACGTCCGTTCGTACAACATCAAGAACGCGTTGAACGACCCGAACGCCGCGCGCACCGTGGGCACGATCGACCGGCAGATCAACCGTCTGACCGACCTGCGCTTCGACACGACGATGAAGAACGTCCTCGGCGGCTTCAAGGAGAAGCCGAACTGGTGGCACCCGAACAAGACCCTGTGGGCTGAGGACAAGGGCAAGATCTCGGACGTCCTCTCGAAGGGCAACTGGCGCGCGGACCGGCTCTTCAGCGTCGACCGGCAGATCGAGATGGACGCGATGAAGGTCGCCATGAAGCGCGACTACGGCGTGGACATCGCCGCGCTCCCCGCGTGGCACAAGTACGTCGCCGGCGGCCGCGTCGTCGCCAGCTGGACGAACACGTTCATCTACGGCCAGGGCATCAAACCGACCGGGTGGGGCTCGGACCAGGAGCGGGTGCCCGGGTACAAGGAGGCCTCCGGCGCGCTGGTGCACGGCTTCTGAGTCCTCCTTTCGGGGGACTCGACGTCCGCTCCGCGCGTTCCGACACGCCGGACAGCCTGGAATTTCATAACGGGTGACATACGAATACCGCTCGGCATCGACCGTGTGCCGCCGCCGATGTACTGGAATCTGCACAATCGTGTGAAGAAGTGCATTCCGCAACACGTCCGGAAACGTACCCCGGCAACCGGTTCCATCGTGAAATAACCTCTGATCTGTCCCTCGATCGGGGGTGCAGACGAACGACAGGAGCAGGCAATGCCCAACTTGAACGTGACCTACGGCGAGATGCAGGACGCCGCGACCCGACTCGTGAACGGTGAGCAGGACATCACCTCGAAGCTGCGTGAGCTGAAGTCGCTGGTCGACTCCCTCATCTCGGGTGGGTACGTCACGGACCAGTCGTCGGTTGCCTTCGGCAGCTCGTACCAGGAGTTCAACGACGGTGCGACGAAGACCATCGAGGGCCTTGAGGGCATGTCGATGTACCTGAACAAGGCGGCCGAGGCGCTGCAGCAGACCGACCAGGAGCTCGCGAACGCGATCAAGTAGCGACCGCGAATCGGTCCCGGTCCTCGTCATGACGACGAGCACCGGGGCCGATCCGGTTCCGATCCCGTTCACCGACGACCAGGAGCAGTCATGGCAGACCTCATCATCACGAAGGAAGTCCTCGAGGACTCGACCACCAAGCTGCAGCACATCTCGGACGAGCTGGAGCACCAGAAGTCCGACGACCGCGCGCTCGACCAGGTCTACGGCCAGCACGACGTGTACAAGGCCATGAACGACTTCTCCGGCGACTGGAAGATCCACCGGAACAAGATGAAGGGCGCCATCGCCGACCTGCGGGACAAGATGCAGAAGGTCACCCAGAACTGGACCGACCTCGAGCACGACCTCAGCGAGAAGCTCACCACCGAGACGACGGACGCGGGGAACGCCTGATGCCGGTGCGCGAGGGCAACTGGGGGTTGCTCGGCGAATCCACCGACCCGGTGATCGCGGACACCGGCGTGATGCAGGAGCTGATCACGTACTACAAGGACATGGCGTCGGAGATCACCTCCGAGGCGGCGGTCCTGAAGAGCATCGGCGACGGCGACGACAGCAAGTTCAAGGGCGAGACCGCTGATGCCGTCCGGAAGAAGAGCAAGGAGGTCGCCGAGTCCCTGCAGAAGATGTCCGGCCGGTACGACGCGATCCGGGACGCCCTGACGGGGTACCTGCCGTCGCTCGAGCAGGGGCTCAGCGAGTCGGCAGCCGCACTGCAGGCAGCGGAGGCCGCACAGCAGTCGGGTGCGAGTGCGTCGGCGATGCCGGACCCGTCCGAGAACCGCGCCGATGATGCTCCCCCGCTCACCGACGACGAGCAGGGGCAGATCGACGCGAAGCACGCGGCGACGACCAGGGCGAACGACGCGATGGACGCGGCGAAGACCAAGTTGCGGAACGCGTTGTCGGCACTCGACGGTGCGGGCAAGGCGGCCGCGTCGACGATCCGCGCGGCATGGGACGACGGCCTGCACGACACCCTGGGCGACAAGATCAAGGCGTTCTTCTCGAAGCTGCTCAAGCTGATCGTCAAGATCTTCACGTACATCGGCATCGCCCTCGCCGCTCTGGCGATCCTGATCCCCGGCGTCGGTGTGCTCGCGATCATGGGCGCCGTCGCGGCCGGGGTCAGTCTCGTCGCGCAGATCGGGTTGACCGCGCTCGGCGAGGGGAACGTCTTCGACCTGGTCATGGCGGTCGTCGGGGTCGTCACGCTCGGGGTCGGTGCCGGGATCACGAAGGCCACCTCCGTCGCGGTCGGCAAGGGCATCACCGCCGGCAAGACAGCCGTGCAGAACGGCCTGAAGGTCGATCTCGGCAAGATCTCGAAGCTCCGGAACGACGCCATCGGTGGGTGGTTGACGAAGACGAAGAGCCTGGACGACGCGTACGGCACCCTGAAGGTCGCCGACAAGCTCGAAGGCGACGTGACGCAGATCGCGATCAAGCGCATGGACGACCTGATGGGCAAGTTCAAGGACAACCCGAACTGGTGGAACATCCCCAAGGTCGGCACGACGATCAAGAACGACTGGGCCACCATCTCGAAACAGTTCGGTTCCGATCTGTTCACCAAGCAGGGCTTCACTAGCTGGGCGGAACGGATCGGCGGCGTCGACTTCCAGCTGCTGCGGAACGACCTCGGCAAGTTCGGGGGCGCCAACGGGCTCGGCACGCTGGTCGGGAACGCTCCGAAGTGGCACACCTACGTCAACGGCGGGATGGCCGTGTGGGGCAAGAACTACTCCATCGCCGGACTCGTCATCAACCCGATCGGCGACGGCGCGGACAAGAAGCGACCGTGGACCGACGACTGGAACGCGATCAAGCACCCGATCGCCGTCTGAGAGCAGCGCAGTGACGACAGCAGCACCGACCTTCACGTCCACCATCGACGTCGAGTCCCCACAGTGGCTCGTCATCCCGGACGTCGCCGACGTGACCCCCGAGTGGCGCGCCGAGGTGCTCCGACTGTTCGAGGCGATCGTGCACGTGGACCGCGAGGCCGAGGGCGAGCAGCGGATCTTCGACGACGGGCGGGAGGTCGACCCGCAGACGGCGCTCGACACCCTGCTCGAGTTCCGCGCCGCGCTCGACGGCGGGGACCGGCTCGTCGCGGGTCTCGGTGTCCCGAACCGGTGGCCGCTCCCGGTGGTGGTGTCCGTCGGGGTCGCCGACGGAGACGGCGCACACGATCCAAGCGGCACCCGCGCACTCCTCGAGCTCGCCGGTGCCGAGGGCGGCCTGCCCGTGGAACCGCCCGCGGTCGACGAGCTCCCCGAGCACGTCGGGGGCGAGGGGCCGGTCGTCACCCGGTACGACCTGGACGACGACGGCGCGATCTGGGCGACGGTGTGCGCGGTCCGGCGTGAGACGACCCAAGACGGACCCGCCGTCGACACCCGCGTCCTCTGGCGAACCAGGGACCTCGACGTCGTCCCGGTGTTCGGGCCGGAGGTCGTCGACCTGCTCGCCGCGATCCGGAACGAGGTGGCCGCATGACCGAACCGACCGCCTCCTTCTTCATGGTCGTCCCGCCGGGCTGGGCGCGACTCCCCGCGGACGTGGCCCACCGGGAGGAACTCGGAGCGATCGTCCGGCAGGTGATCGCCACCGCGCTCCCGGACGACCTGCCCCGCGACCGTGCCGAACCCCTGCGTCAGGAGATGCGGAAGCGCCTGACCGCGACCGTGGTCGAGGCCGGCGACAACGGCGCCACGGCGGTGTACCTGCCCGTGCAGCCCGTCGACGGCTTCACGCCCCCGGTGTCCGTCATCGAAACCGAGGTGGACGACGAGTCCGACGAGGCCCCGGAGCAGGTGATCGCGCAGATCCTCGCCGATGCCCTGCCCGATCGTCGGGACCAGGACGACCCCGGCATCCGTGAGGTGGACGGCGGCATCGCCGCCCGGACCGACACCACCATCCGTCGCGCGGACCCAGGTGCGGAACTCCCCGGGCTCGGCCAGGACCTGCCCGTCGTGGACGACCGCCAGGTCGTGTACACGATCCCGGTCCCGCACCGACCCGGCCGGTGGGTCGTGATGTCCTTCTCCGCGATCAGCCTGCCCGACGCCGACGGTCAGCTCACCGACGCGCTCGTCTCGCTCTTCGACGCGATCATGACCACGTTCCGCTGGACCGACGTCCCCGGATCCGAACCGACCACCCTCGAACGCCGCCTGGCCGAGCTCGGAGGAGCCGCGTGACCTGGTCCTTCGCCCACCCCGAGTCGCACCTGCTCCTGACGATGTCGGTCGTGCTGTTCCTCGGGACCCTGGCCTTCGTCATCCCGACGATCGTCGCCGTCCGTCGCCGCACCGCGACCGACGCGCTCGCGTGGGCCGACCAGGTCCGACGTGATCCGGCGGCGCCGTGGGGTATCGATCGGGTGCTCCGTGCTGTGGACGCCTCGTGCGCGGCCGCCGGGGTCGTCTTCCCCGGCGCGGTCCGCATCCTGGTCGGCACGACCGTGCGGCTCGACCTCGCTTCGCCCACCATCGCACCACCGCAGCCGTGGACCGCGACCCCCGATGGTCGTTCGTGGTCGGCACCGATGTGGGCGCTGCAGGCGATGCCGCTCACCGCACCGGCATCGAGCGAGTTCGCCACGGTGGTCTCCCTCGGCACCGATGGCGACGAGAACGTCCTCGTCGACCTGCGTCGTGTGCGCGGGATCGTCGCGCTCCGGGGTGAGCAGGCCGCACGCGACGCGGTGCTCCGCCGCGTGGTCGACCAGGTCCGCACCGATCCGTGGGCCACGGGAACGGCGGTGCTCAGCGTGGGCACCGGGTCGACGCTCGGTGTGGCCGTGTCGGTGCGCGACGCGATCGCGGCCGTCGCGGCGGACGCGACCCCGGGCCTCCTGGTCGTGGCGAAGGTCCCGTCCGGGGAGGACGGTCGCGAACTCGCCCGGCTCCTCGAGCGGCCCGGTGGCCGGTGGGCCTGTGTCGCGGCCGCGCCGCACCCGCTCGCCCGCTGGACGATCGAGGCGCGCCGTGACGGCACACACGTCTCCGACGTCCTCGGCACGGTCCGATGGATGGACGTCGGACTGTCCATGCCGCTGGCGGCATCCACGCAACCGGAACCGGCAGAGCTCGCCGACGCGGTGGAGGCGGACGCCTGATGCGCGTCGTCGTCACCGTCGTCGACGACGTCACCGGCGAGTCCTCCGACGTGCTCGTCGACGCACCGGGCCAGACCCCGATGCGCAGTGTGGTCGACGCGCTCGCTCGCCGCACCGGTGGGGCGGCGATGCCGCAGGACGCACCGGACGGCGACGTCCCCTTCGCCAGGAGCGGGTTGGTCGACGGCGCGGTCCTGCACGTCGGCGGCGCGGACCGCCCCGAAGCCGAGCGTGGCATCGTCCACCTGCTGGTCGTCGGTGGTGTCGACGCCGGCCGGACACGCCGCCTCTCGCCGGGGACGTTCCGGATCGCGGTCGCCGAGGACGGGTCGCCGACGGTCGGCGCGGACGCTGCGGACCACCACGGACTGGAGGCTCGGGTCGCCTTCGATGGCACCGTGACGGTCCGGCAGGCACCGATGGAGGAGCCGGTAACCGGTTCAGCAGGTTCGGTTACGATCGAGCAGGACGAGATCGGCGACGAGTGGGTGGAGTGGGTCCCCGACGCGCTCGTGCGCCTCGGATCGACCGTGCTCACGGTGCGCCCGGTCGAGGTCGTGGACCGCATGCTGCTCCGTCCGCCGGACTCGGGACAGCTGGACTTCAACCGGCCTCCCCGGTTACTACCCCCGTTCCTGACCACGCAGTTCCGGATCCCGAAGCCGCCCGTGCCGCCGCAGCGGTCCGCGATCCCGTGGATCATGGTGTTCGTCCCGGCGATGTTCGGCATCGTCATGGCGACGGTGTTCCACTCGCCGTTCTACCTGCTGTTCGCCGCGATGACGCCGATCATGGTCGTCGGGCAGACCGTCACCGCCCGGCGGACGGGCAAGAAGAGCCACCGCAAGCAGACCGCCGAGCACCGGGAGCGGGTCGCGGCGCTCGAGCGGGCGATCGACGCCGCGGTGCTCGCCGAGCGGGACGAGCGCAGGTCGTCGTCATCGGACGCCGGGTCGCTGCGGGTCGTTGCGACGACGCCCGGGCGTCGTCTCTGGGAGCGACGACCCTCGGACGCCGACCACCTGCACGTCCGGATCGGCATCGGCGACCTGCCCTCGACGGTCACCGTGCAGGACGACCGCGACCTCGACGGCCTCACGCACGAGGACCGGGTCACCCGGGGCGTCCCGGTGACCGTGCCGCTGGCAGAGGTCGGCGTGCTCGGCATCGCCGGGGCCGGATCGACGCCGCGTGAGCTCGGCCGGTGGGTGCTCGGACAGCTCGCCGTCACGCAGAGCCCGCGCGAGGTGCAGTTCGTCGTGCTCACCGCACAGCAGCACATGCCGGAATGGGCATGGACGATGTGGCTCCCCCATCTGCGACCGACCGGTGGCCAGGACGCACTCGCCTTGATCGGTGCCGACGGCGAAACGATCGGTCGTCGGCTCGCCGAGCTGACCCAGGTGCTCGCCGAGCGCCGGGCCGAGCGGACCAAGAACGGCTCGATGCGCGCGCGGTTCTCGCCGGAGATCGTCGTCGTGCTCGACGGCGCCCGTCGGCTGCGTGCGATGCCCGGCGTCGTGGGACTCCTCCGCGACGGTCCCGCATGCGGCATCCGACTGGTGTGCATCGACGAGGAGGAGTGGCAGCTCCCCGAGGAGTGCGTCGCCACGGTGACCCACCGGACCGAGACCGAGCTGGTCCTGCGGCGGCAGCTCTCCGCACCGGTGGAGCTCGTGCTCGCCGACCGCGTCGGGGACGACTGGTACGACGACGTGGCCCGTGCCGTGTCCCCGCTGCGGGACACGAGTGGCTCGGACGGCGACGGCCTGGTGCCCGATGCCGCGCGGCTGCTCGACGTGGTCGACCTGCCGCAGCCGTCCGGGGCGATCGTCGCGGAGCGGTGGCAGCGCGGCGCAGCGACGACGTCGGCGGTCGTGGGCGTGGGGATCGACGGGGCGTTCGCGCTGGACCTCGTGAAGGACGGCCCGCACGGTCTCGTCGCGGGCACGACCGGTTCGGGCAAGTCCGAGTTCCTGCAGACCCTCGTCGCGTCGCTCGCACTCGCCAACCGTCCGGACCAGATGACCTTCGTGCTCGTCGACTACAAGGGTGGCGCTGCCTTCAGCGTGGCGTCCGACCTGCCCCACACCGTCGGGCTCGTCACCGACCTCGACCAGCACCTCGTCGAGCGTGCGCTCCGGTCCCTCCGTGCCGAGCTCACCCGACGCGAGCACATCCTCGCCGCGTCCGGTGCCAAGGACATCGAGGACCACGAGGCGCACCTGGAACGCGGTGGCACGGGCGAGGCGATGCCCCGACTCGTGCTCGTCATCGACGAGTTCGCCGCGATGGTCACCGAGCTCCCCGACTTCGTGTCCGGCCTGATCGGGATCGCCCAGCGCGGTCGGTCCCTCGGCGTCCACCTCATCCTCGCCACGCAGCGCCCGGGCGGCGTCGTCGGCCCGGACATCCGCGCGAACACGAACCTCCGCGTCGCGCTCCGCATGACGGACTCGGGCGAGAGCACCGACGTCATCGACGTCGCGGATGCGGCACGCATCCCGAAGAGCGTTCCGGGGCGTGCGTTCGCGCGCCTCGGCCACTCGTCGGTCGTGCCGTTCCAATCGGCTCGCGTCGGCGGGAAGTGGGCCGGTGACGAGGACCCGGCCACGAGCCTCCCGTTCGTCCGTGTGCTCGACTGGCGCGACTTCGCGACCGCACCGCCCGCCCGGCCCGTGCGGAGCGACCGCGCGTCGGCCGCGACCGACCTGTCGGTGCTCGTCGGTGCGATGGGCGAGGCGCGTGAGCGACTCGGGATCGGCCCCCTGCACAGTCCGTGGTTGCCGCCGCTGCCCGAGCTGCTGCCGCTCGACGCCGTCGGCACGGCGGCCGTCGGAGCCGGGCGGGCCCTGACCGCCGACGAGGACGCGCTCCGCTTCCCCTTCGGCACCGAGGACCTGCCGGACACCCAGGAGCAGCGCGCAGCGGAGATCGACCTCGACCGCTTCAACCACCTGTTCATCGTCGGAGCCCCCGGTTCCGGGCGGTCCCTGGCGCTCCGGACGATCGCCGCGTCCGCGGCGTCCGCCATCCCCTCCACCGACCTGCACCTCTACGCGATCGACTGCGGCAACGGCGCGCTCGCGTCGCTGCAGGCGCTGCCGCACTGCGGCGCGGTCGTGCAGCGCACGCAGGTCGAGCGTGCGACGCGGCTCATCGACCGGCTCAGCCGCGAGACCGCTCGCCGGCACGACGTCATCGCCGCCGCGAGCGCATCCGACATCACCGAGCAGCGGCTCCTCGCCGCGCCGGGAGAGCAGCTGCCGCACGTGCTCGTGCTCATCGACCGGTGGGAGAACTTCACGACGTCGCTGGGCGAGGTGGACGGCGGTGCCCTGACCGACTCGGTGCAGTCCCTCCTCCGCGACGGAGCGGCCGCAGGTGTCCACATCGTCATCTCCGGTGACCGCACGCTGCTGTCGTCGCGGATGTCGACGCTCACCGACGACAAGATCGTCCTGCGCCTGACCGACCGGCTCGACTACTCGCTCGGCGGCATCAACCACCGGAAGCTGCCGGCGTCGATCCCGGCCGGACGGGGGTTCCGCGCGGAGTCGGGCATCGAGCTGCAGTTCGCCTCGCTCGGGCCGGACGTGTCCGGGCAGGGGCAGGCGGCTGCGATCCGGGCGTTGGCGGCGTCGCTCGGTGCTGGAGCCGGCGCCGCGCCGGGCCCGCGCCCGTTCCGCGTCGACGCGCTGCCGAAGGACCTGGACCTCGACGGGGCGCTCGCGCTGTCCTCGGCGCCTGCCCTGACGCCGATGGTCGCCGTGACCGGGATCGGTGGCGACGACATGGAGCTGCAGACCGTCGACCTGTCTACCGGCGGCGGGACGTTCATCGTCGCCGGGCCGTCGCGGTCCGGGCGCTCGACGATGCTGGCGTCGATGGCGCGATCGCTGCTCGCGAGTGGGACGCAGCTGGTGGTGCTCGCGCCGAGACAGGGTGCTGTCCGGGACCTGGCAGGGCTGCCCGGCGTCCGCGCGGTGTTCACCGGGGACGACGTCACTGTGGAGGAGCTGTCCCCCGTCCTGACGCCCTCCGGGACACCGACCGTGCTCGTCGTCGACGACGGGGAGCTCCTCATCGACTGCTCGGCGGCGAAGTGGTTGCGTGACTGGGGCCGTGCCGCTGCGGACAACCGGCAGGGATTGCTGCTCGGGGGCAACACGACTGGGCTCGCCGCCGGGTTCGGTGGGTGGCAGGTCGACGCCAAGAAGAATCGTCGTGGTGCGCTGCTCTCGCCGCAGGACACGCTCGCCGGGGACCTGATCGGCGTCCGGATCTCCCGCTCGTCGATCTCCACGCGGATCGAGCCGGGGACGGCGTTCGTGCACCTGGGGACGGGGCTGGCGTCGACGTTGCAGGTGCCGCTGGTGACCGCGTCGACGCGGACGGGCAGCGAGGCCGGGGAGTTGGCCGAGCGCTGAGCCGGGGTTGGCGCCGCCGTCGCGTCGAGACGCCGCCATTGCCGCGAGACGCCGTGGGAAGCGGCGGCGTCTCGGCACCGGCGCGGCGTCTCGGCCGGAACGAGGTGCGCGCTGGGCGGTTACCGTTCCGCTGCGCGGCGGCCTGGAGGCTCGGGTGCGCTGGCCTGACCGGTTACGTCCGGCGCGGCGTCGGGAGTGCCTGGGAGCCAGCCGGGAAAGCTGCCCACAGGCTCGCGTTTGTCAAGTCGTTTTACACAGTGGAAACGTCAAATCGAGAACCTTCAACTGCACGTTGAACCCCACTTCTCCACACACAGTGTGGAATTGAAAAGCCCAGATCAAGTGGTCGAAAGTGTGTTCGGAGGGGTGGTTGTGCACAGCACTGTCCACAGTTGTCCACACGAACTCCCGGCGTGTTCCGCGATTCGTCCACAGAGTTATCCACAGGCATGTTTTGTGGGGATAACTCCGTACCCGTAGCTTGGCCCAGCGACTCGGGGATGTCGGTCGCTCGGGGTAGAACTGCCTGGACCGGTTTCGTCCGGGGCAGGTCGCAGAACAAGAGGAGACCGTGTGTCGATCGCGCATCTTGAGCCCGCACCGCAGGACTACGCGGAGCGCGGTGGCATGGAGCGCACGCCGCCGCACGACCTCCTCGCCGAGCAGTCGACCATCGGCGGCATGCTCCTGTCGAAGGACGCCGTAGCCGACGTCATCGAGACCGCACGGGGCGTGGACTTCTACATCCCCAAGCACGAGGTCATCTTCGACGCGATCCTGTCGCTGTACTCCCACGGTGAGCCGACCGACGTCATCGCCGTCACCGACGAGCTGACCAAGACCGGTCTGCTGTCCCGTGCCGGTGGCGCCGAGTACCTGCACAGCGTGACGAGCATGGTGCCCACCGCCGCGAACGCCGGGTACTACGCCGGCATCGTCGCCGAGAAGGCGGTGCTCCGTCGGCTCGTCGACGCCGGCACCCGGATCGTCCAGATGGGCTACGCGTCCGAAGGTGAGGTCACCGACCTCGTCAACAGTGCCCAGGCCGAGGTCTACAACGTCGCCGGCGGTGTCCAGACCGAGGACTACGTGCCGCTCACCGACGCCATCGGTGCCGCCATCGACGAGATCGAAGCCGCCAAGGGTCGCGACGGGCAGATGACCGGGGTCCCGACCGGGTTCGCCCAGCTCGACGGCCTGACGAACGGCTTCCACCCGGGGCAGCTCATCATCATCGCCGCCCGCCCCGCGCTCGGGAAGTCAACGCTCGCACTCGACCTCTGCCGCGCTGCAGCCGTCAAGCACGACCAGACGGCTGCGTTCTTCTCGCTCGAGATGGGCCGCGCCGAGATCGCGATGCGTCTGCTGTCCGCCGAGACCAGCGTGCCGCTGCAGCACATGCGCAAGGGCACCGTGGACTCCCGCGACTGGACCACCATCGCGCAGACCCGCGGGCGCATCAATGACGCCCCGTTCTACATCGACGACTCCCCCAACATGACCCTCGTCGAGATCCGCGCGAAGTGCCGCCGACTCAAGCAGCAGCACAACCTCAAGCTCGTGGTCATCGACTACCTGCAGCTGATGACCTCCGGCAAGAAGGTCGAGTCGCGCCAGCAAGAGGTCTCCGAGTTCTCGCGTGCGCTGAAGCTCATGGCGAAGGAACTCCAGGTGCCCGTCATCGCGCTGTCGCAGCTGAACCGTGGTCCCGAGCAGCGAGCAGACAAGAAGCCGATGATCTCCGACCTCCGTGAGTCGGGATCGATCGAGCAGGACGCCGACATGGTGATCCTGCTCCACCGTGAGTCCGCGTACGAGAAGGACAACCCGCGGCAGGGCGAGGCGGACCTCATCGTGGCGAAGCACCGTAACGGGCCGACGGACACGATCACGGTGGCGTTCCACGGGATGTTCTCGCGGTTCGTGGACATGCCGCAGTAGTCGAGTTTTTGTCCTCCGCCACCTAACTTGTCTGCACTACGGATGTGGACACGTGTTCGGCAGCAGGGAGCGCCGACGCCGACGAGGACCCAGGTCAGCCTTCGTGCGTCGCGAGGCGTCCGTATGGCGTGCGTGAACTGAGATAGTTTGCGGACCACTTATGTGAGACGGGGTTCGCTCCTGAGCAGAGCCGTAGGGGTCCGAAGCCGTCGCAAGTAGACCGCGAGCCACTGATGGACCGGCTACCGGACGCATTGGTGGCAGCGACGGAAGCTGCCCACCGGGCATTTGCAGGTGGATGATCAGAGGGTGAACATGCGAAGGCATGCCCGAGGAACAGCGTCTCGCGATTCTTCGCTCGCCCGAGGCGGAACATCCTGGTGCGGCGGCTCTCCGGGGGGGGGGGCAAGCTCGCCGGCCCGGCAACGTCGGACCGTCCAAAAGTCCCCATCTGGGAGTGCGAGAACTGGGCAAGCAAGAAGGCGACCAACCCGGCGCTGCGGCTCGACACGACCGGCGAGACATTTCTGGTGCACGTCGGCAAATCGGTCCGATGTGGCGAAACTTTACCTGAAGCTCCCTCGTGGATGGGCCGCGAGCATCTAGGGTCGAAGCGACGCCTGAGGTCTCTTCAGTGGCGTAACTACGAATTACGAATATGGGTGAGTCAGTGGCGCAGTTCTGGACAGAGTCAAGTCTTGACGACCTGCTTGCGGCGGTATCGACCGCCGTGCTTGATGCCGGTGAGGTCGTCGTCGCGCGCCGAGGGGCCACCCGAGAACTCCGCGCAGTAATGCTTGAACTCACCGCGCCGCGCGCACGCTTGAGCCGTAGTGCCGCACGCGGTCGACTCTTCAGCGCCCTGGGAGAACTCTCCTGGTACCTCACCGGATCGGCGGACCCCGCCCACATCGAGTACTACATTCCCGGCTATCGGAAGCATGTTAAGGACTTCAGCGGCGCATACGGGCCTCGACTGTTCGGCGATGCGATGGGCGAGCAGGTGAAGAACCTTATCGCTGCGCTTCGTGAGAACCCGACAACGAGACGGGCGGTCGCACCCATCCTGAAAGTCGAGGACCTTCGCAGCAGCGGAGGTGAACCACCGTGCACTTGCACGCTCCAATTCTTGGTTCGCGACAACGAGTTACACACGGTCGTGTTCATGCGGTCGAACGACATCATGAAGGGGCTCCCGCATGACGTGTTCGCGTTCACCATGATCGCCGAGATCATCGCTCGCAGCCTCGGTTGCAGCCTTGGCTCGTATACGCACATGGTCGGGAGTTTGCATCTCTACGAGGCAGACACCGGCCTGGCGGATGCGCGCGCATACCTGGAAGAAGGTCTCATGGCAGGGAGGGAGATGCCAGCCATGCCGCCAGGAGATCCGTGGCCCAGCATCCGGACCTTCCTCGCGGCCGAAGCGGCTCTGCGCCAGGGCCAGCCATTGCCTGACATCTCGCATCTCGACGAGTACTGGCAGGAGCTGGTCACGGTCCTCGTCGGGTACGCGGCATGGAAGAAGCGCGACGTTGCAGCAGTACGGGACGCTCGAGCGCAGCTGCCGGGACGTTCTTCGAGCTGTACTTCACCGACAAGCAAGTCGAACTTGGAAGGGCCTTCGATGCGCAATAACTACATACGACGTGCAGCTGAACTCGATGCGGCGTTCGCCGCGTACGAACGGGCGCACGGTGCACTGCCAGGAATCCTCGACCCGCAACGACGCGAAACACTCATCGAGCAAATCATCGACTCCGAGCAGCGAGTGAACTTCACCACCACTTTGCTGACTCGCGAACTCGATCCCGAGGCGACGAACCCGCTCTCGACCGCCTTCCACCCGCTCAAGGCCGCAGTGCTTCATCACAGGACGGGCGACCTCGACGAGGCGGTGTGGATGGTGTACCTCTACGTCCACTTCGGGCGACACCGGATCGCCGGCTGGCGATATATCCGAGACACATACGGCGCCTTCGGATCATCCGAGCAGCAGTGGTGGACGTGGGAGCGCACCGCGGGCGACCCAACGTCATTTCGCTTCTGGTTGGACGAGCACCAGGCCGACTACCGGGCGGCACCCGGAAGGCATGGCTTTGGCAACCATCACAAGTACGGGAGCCTTGCCGCCTGGTCCGAGCAAGGAACCGGGGCAGCATTCGAGAGTTACGTTCGATGGGTCTTGGCTGCTGGCGGCGACCACTCAGAAAGGTTCGCATCGCTGACAGCCGCGACTCCGGAAGACACCTTCGATGCGATGTACAGGTCGCTGAGCGCGGTTCGGCAGTTTGGCCGTATTGCTCGCTTCGACTACCTCACGATGCTCGGCAAGCTGTCGCTGGCTGACGTTCGGCCGCCACACACCTACCTTGTCGGAGCGACCGGTCCGCTGACCGGCGCTCGACAACTGTTGAACAACGACTCTAAGGCGGGCACCGCACGCGAACTACAACCCAAGCTGACGCTACTGGCGGCCGAAACGCGAATAACGCCGGACGTCCTCGAAGATGCGGTCTGCAACTGGCAGAAGTCCATGGATCGGTACGTCAGATTCCAAGGCTAGTACCGATCCATCGGTAGCGGCGGATGAGGGGTCGATGCTGATTCGGCCTGAGCTTGCTGGCATGGTGCAGTTGCCCCACGACTATGCCAGGGGCAATCCCAATGTCCGAAGAAAACCCAAGAATCTCACGTCGAGTCGGGCCCTGGACACGACCGTTGTCGAGGGCCTCGATTCCCATGGGGATGAGGGCCGTTCGTGCCCAGTCGTTGGCTTGATCTTCAACGGCCGATTCGCCAATGCCGTTCGCGTCGAGCGAGTCGAGAAAATCGTCCTGCCCGCCGTGGAGGAGAAGGTGCCCGATCTCATGGAAAAGCGTGAACCAGAGGTGGTCTTCCGCGAGGTGTCTCCCGGTCAGCGCGATTGCTCTCCGGCCGTCCTCGAGTTTCAACGCGGCACCACTCAACCTGTTCCCCGCCGTCGCCTTGACGAGCACGAGGGCTACCCCCGCCTCGGCGAGCAGGCGCTGGGCGCGCGGGATAAACACTTCTGGGTTCCCAACCCGACTAAGCCCACGGAGTTCGGAAGCTGCGCTACGGAGCTCGGCCGGGGACCAGGTCTCAGTATGGATACTCCGCGCTGAGAGTTCAGCTTGACGGAGCCAGGCGGCGACCGATACGTCCTGCGACTCATAAGTCGGAGAGCCACGGAAGTTCGTCTCGCGGAGACGCGAGCCCCACCTGCGTTCCCACTCTGCGGAGTCCTCGACATCGAAGTAACTCAGCACAGATCTCGCCGTGTCTTTCCAAGACGAGGCTTCCGGCAACCAGCCCTGCTTCACCATGTCCTTCACTGGGGCACGATTCGCCAGGCCGTCCGCGTCCAGAAGATGCAGCGACTCGCGGTACTGGGTCTCGCGGGCCTGCCAGAACGCAGCAGTCGATCCGAGAAGTTCTGCCAGGAGGGGGGCCATCTCAGCCGTGATGGATGTCTCGCCAGTGAGCAGGCGTCGCGCATCCGGGTCGCTCACTCCGAGCTTGTCTGCGAGGTCCTCAGTGTCAAGACCTCGAGCCGCTAGCGAGCGCCGAATCGTAACACCAGGCGCGGATGCCCAGCGCGGGTCGACGTCAAGTACTGTGCTCTCAGTCATGTCAACGGACCTCCAAGCTCTGGATCTTCAGACGATGTACATGCGGCCAATCTGGGCGGCCGTCTGTGGTGAGAGGCGGCCGGGCATGGCTCACGGAACATCGAAGTGCGACACCCTCACCGGCCGACAACTCGAAGTTGCCAGGCTCTACCTGACCTAGATCCGGAACGCCAACTGGCACGTCCAACAGCGTAGAGGCCGCGAGGAGGTCTGCGATCAACGCCTGCGTCACCTCCAGTGCTTGGTCCGAAGCCCATTCGGCGGCTTTCGGCTCCAACAGCTGACGCCGTAGCGTCTTCCCGTTGAAGCTCAGTTCCATCTTCCCGTTCCGCTGCCGCCTCGCCTACACGCACCGCGACAAGGCCTCGCCCAACCATATGATTACGAGCAATCGTCAGACGGATGACGCGCCGATCCGGCGACCTCCGACGATCACGTCGAACCGGAGTTCAGCCGTCAAGCCTCGTGTAGCGCATACGTTCTTTGGCGTCGGGTCGGTAGATGTAGAGCAGGTGGAGACAGCACCATCGGCAGAAGTCCTGGCGATCAGCCGTGTAGTCGGTTGGGCTTTGGTCCAATAGCCGTCGGGCTTCGATTTCCTCGCGCTCCCGAGCTGAGAACCGGCTCTCGGCCTCGTCGAGCCACGACGCCACATCGTCGAGGAGAAGCTCGACGACAATGACAGCTTCTGACCTGGACCGAACATCATGCGGTCGACCGACGAGGGGTCACGGCGGGAATTTGCCCGCTAGCGCCGCCTCCGTTACCTCAAAGCAAGTGCGAAGGGCAGACGCCGTGCTGTGCCCCGGTAGACGGGGTCGCTGCACGCGAAGAAACGTGGCCTGAGGCGCAAGGCCGGGCCCCGGTGCCGGCCGACGACCGGGTCGACGTGCGTTCACGGCGCAGGATCTGGATCGGCTCTGGTCGACGGACGCCACAGAGCATCCGACCGGGGAAGGCAAGCTCTACCTCTGCGCGGTTGAGGAGGCGTGCTCTCCCCGGATCGTGGGCTACTCGCTCAGCGATCGGATGCGGTCTTCGCGCGCCGTCGCGGCCCTGCTCTGTTGCAGAAGAACGTCCTCAACCGGCGACGTTGGGCCACACGCGAGGAGCTCCGGCTGGCGATCATCACCTGGATCGAGGGCATGTACTGGCGGAAACGCCGTCGACGCGTACTGGTGAAGTTGACCCCGATCGAGTACGAGACGATCATCAACCCGCGCATCGCACTCGCGGCCTGAACGAACGAGTCAACCGATCCTGCAGCAGTCCGTTGTGGTCCACATGCCCCGTCGCAGAAGTACCACGGCTTGTGGAACTGCCGGGGCAAGCTGACGGTCGCGTCACGCTGGATGCGTCTGCGCGCTAGGGAGATCGGCTGTCAGCCGCAATCACGATGCTGCGAGACGGTGCATCACGGCTTGCGTGGCCAACTCCAGGTAGCGGAAACTTTGCGGTGGCTCGATTCCAACAAGCATCCGGAGATCGCGAAGCGGGATCGCTGCGGCGAATGGTTTCGGAGATCGAAGGTGCAGCAACGTCACCTCCCTGCGGTCTGCCACATAGTCGCGGATGTACTGCCTATCGGCACCGATCGACGGAACAAGCTCACGCCAAACCCGCTCAAGGCCACATCTTTCGACCTGGTCGAGAACGATCGTCCCGACGACCGACCTAACCGGTGCCGAGGCGTAGACGAAGATGACCGTCCCGCGGGTCAGGGACGGGAAGCGCTTGCGCAGCTCGATCGGCTTCGTCCCGGCCATCAACATGGCGGCGAATCGTGGTTGCACGGCAAGCAGAACGGCACGCGCCCCAGGAGCAGCGACCTTCGGGTCAGGACGGCCATCGGCGCCGAAATTTGTGTGAACGTTGCTTGCTGATGCATTACTGTGCATGAGGGACCTGAGAGTGGAGGGCGTCGATCCATGTCGTACTTCGCAATCTTGAAGGACCAGGGGCAGAACCCCGCGCAGTACACGATCGAAGAGTGCCACATCAATCTATGGTGTCTCGCCACCCTCCCTCCGCGACGCCGCGCCTTCTACCTCGACGTCGGTCTTCGAATCGAGGCTGGCTCCGCGGCGCTCCACAACGTCGTGCTCTCGCTGCCGGTTGCAGCTGATGCCTACGCCGATCTGTCGCCGTACGTGAAGGAACAGCAATCCAGTGAGCTGATCTTCGACTCTCCCGTCGACGTCGCAGGGGACACCATTACGGTTGACGGCCTGCGGATGCGAGCAATCTCATTGCGCGGCGGGCTGAAGCCGGACGAGCGTCTCACCGGAGCGGACCTGACGGTCTGGAAGTTGGAATTCAACCAGCCTCTCGCCGCCAGCCAGCGCGGGTACCTCCGAGTTCGATTCCGTGTGACCAACCCCGGCCGCATCTGGCACTGGCAACCGCGCAACGCACGCCATTCGGGCGCGATTCTGGATTTCCGAGTCAACGACCAGCGAAGTGCTGCCTTTCTGGAGCACGGCGATGAACTCCGGTCACGCACGCTTCCGATGGCGACCACTTACCTGTTCGTCATGGCACCCGCGTGGCTCCACGGCCGGACGGTATATCCGGCACTGCGGTACGCCCGCGTCTTGGAGACCAAACACTGGCACCGCTACCTCGACCGGAAGAGCGAGTACAACGCCAGGCAGCTCGTTGTCTCGTACTGGCGAAGCCAAAATGGCGCACCACTCCGGGTTTACATTGACTACGTCATGGGTCGACGAGCTCACCCCTGGTTGACCGCGCTCGGCGCGATCGTCGTCCTCACCCTGGTCCTCGGTACCGTGTTTCACCTTCCCTTGCAACCCGCCACGGCCCACGTGATCACCTTCATCCAGTCGAAGCTTTTCACGCCGCTGCTTGCCATCAGTGGCACAGCCGTGCTCGGGTGGGCGATAGGGGCCCTCCGGCACGTCCCCAGGCTCGGCAAGCTTTTCGGCGTGGCTCGCCGCGTCTACCAAAAGGTAGACGAGTGGCGCTATGGCAAGGGCCACATCGCTCGGTAAGCCAAGCTCTGGCTTCTTCTCGCGACGAAGGTGGTCTACGCGGGGCAGACAGCGGCGATGTACACGTCCTCATGGCGCCCGGGACCGTACCTATCAGACATCGTTGCCAATCGCACGAATCCGTTCGCGGCGACGAACGGTTCGAACTGCGGCCGTATCGTCGTCGCTGCAGTTACAAACAACTCACGAGCGCCCGCAGCAGCCGCGGCCCGTTGGGCATGGCCGAGCAGCTCATGGCCAATCCCAAGACGCCGATGGCTTTCATCCACGAAAAGCGTCCGAACCTTGTACCGACCGTCGGGCTTCGGGGAGCCGAGGAACACACCGACGAGGTTCGCGCCGCTGTATGCCACCGCGGCGTCCGCGCGACCAGCCGCAACCTCCTTGAGGACCCGTCGCAGCCAAGCGTCTCCGCCGGGGTACAGCACCGGGAGGAAATCGAGGAGCGCGTTGAGGTCTCGATGCAGCGGAAGCGGCGAGCGGGTACGCATCACCGCAGTGCCCATGAGATCTCCTCCAACAAACGCGGACCCGCTGACAGCGTGTCAACGGCGATCGCACCGTAACGCCAGCCCCTGACGCTGACGCTTCCTCTCCACCTTAGGACCTACCCACTGTCCGAGAGCACCCCTGTTCGCGTGTGGCGGTCAATCTTGCGTGATTGCGAACGGCCGGCACCCGCTTCAAAGCGATCGCGGCGGCCGACCCCGGCGCTGAACGCCGTGGCCGGCGTGCGGCGCGATGACCTCCCTCCCGGCCGAGGACGGACTCTCTTGGATAGCTGACACGCTCATCAGGGCGTGAGCGCGCCCGCCGACACCGCGACGCAACTAACCGGTTCGGACCAGGATCGGGTTCGTTGGTCTGGACCGATTCCAGATCATCGATGAGCCCACGGTCGAGCGGCACCTCGTCCACCGCGACGACGACCTCGGCATGCCTGATTCCAGCGGTGGCGTCGGACTCGTACACGTCCGCGGTCGCGGTCTTCTCCGCCGTCGAGCACTGGTCCCAGCGCGCACACCTCCTCCGGCCGTTGTCCGCCCTGGCTGGCACGAGCTCCAGGTGACCGGACGCGTTCTTCACGCCGTAGGTCCGACCGTTCGCGTTCACGCTCGACTGGATGTCACGGCGCTCGCGTACTGCACGGTCGCCCTCTACTTCGTACCCGTGCAGGCGTTGACGCTGAACGTGGTCGTACCCAGGGCAGGAAGCAGTCCGTCGACGACGTGGCGATCGAAGAGCGCGGCGAACGCGGTCCCGTGGTTGCCGTTCGTCGTTCCGGGCGTAGACCGAGGTGGTCGAGACGAGCGTTCAGTGCGCGGCGGCGTCAGTGAGCGCGTCGAGCGCGGGAGGGACGAGGTCCGGATCGGACGAGAGATCGACCACCTCGTCCCGCGCGCCGCGCACGGGTTCGTAGGCACCGTCCACACGACGATCGGCGGTTTTAAGGGGTCGTTGCAACAGGTGGTTGTGTCGGGTCCGACAGTAGCTGTTCGAAGGCTTCTGCTGGGGTGCGGTGGCCGAGCGTTTGGCGAGGTCGTCCGTTGAGTTCGGTGGCGACCTCGACGAGCCTGTCGGGGCTGTGGACGCTGAGGTCGGTGGACTTCGGGAAGTACTGCCGGAGTAAGCCGTTGGTGTTCTCGTTCGAGCCGCGCTGCCAGGGCTTGTGGGGGTCGCAGAAGTAGATCGCGAGGTCCGTGGCAAGGGTGATGTCCTTGTGCCGGGCAAGCTCGGTGCCCTGATCCCACGTCAACGACCGACGCAGATGCTCGGGCAGGGTCTGGATGGTCGGGATCATCGCGTCGCGGACCGCGTCGGCGCTGTGCCCGTTCGGTAGGTGCAGCAGCATCACGTAGCGGGTGGTGCGTTCGACGAGGGTGCCGATCGCGCTCCTGGCGTTGATCCCGACGATCAGGTCGCCTTCCCAGTGACCGGGAACAGCCCGGTCGTCGGCTTCGGCGGGGCGTTCGCTGATCAGGATCATGTCGCGGATCTTCGACCACGACGCCCGCCTGGGCTCGCCACGGTGCCGGCGGATCGCGCGGCCGGTGCGGAGATGTTTGTGCAGGTCAGCACGCAAGTGGCCACGGCCCTGCACGAACAGGGACTGGTAGATCGTCTCGTGGGGCACGTGCATCTCCGGCCGGTCGGGGAATGTCCGGGCCAGGTCATCACGGATCTGCTCCGGGGACCAGTTCCGCACCAACCGCAACTCGACCTGCAATGCCAGCTCGAGCTGGTCGAGCTTCCGCGGTTTCGGGCGCCGCGCTCGGACGCGGCACCGCTTCTCGGCCGCGTATGGCCGGTAATCGCCATTGCGGGAGCTGTTCCGGGCCAGCTCTCGACTGATCGTCGAAGGCGCCCGCCCGAGCTCAGCTGCGATCTGGCGGACACCGACGCCAGTCAGGCGCAGGTCAGCGATCCGGAGTCGTTCCTCCTCGCTCAAGTACCGGCCGGATCGAGGTGCACGCTCGAACGGGTTCTTCCCGCGAGCGGCTTTGAACCATCGGTACCCCTGACGTGGATGCACCCCGACAGCATCGCAAGCAGCGGGCCTGCTCATGCCCTGTCCGAGTAGCTCCCAGAACCGTGCCTCCCGGGCACGCTGTTCCAGCCTCGATCCCATCTGCAGCACTCCGATTCACGGTGGTGTTGCAACGACCGGCTGAACCCAAGATCCTCCAACGGACGCCACACAGGAGCGCTGGGCGATCGGAGGGCCCGGCACTCGCGACCTCCTTGCCGGTCCGTCCGCCGTCACGCTCGGCGTCGAATCGCTGCGTCCTCGCCCCGCTGCCGATCCGTGAGCCGCGAGTTCGCCGCTGCGGCCGCCGCGGTCATCCGGCCGAGGAACGCCGCCGCCGTCCGGACCTCGTCCGGGTCCGCCGTCCGCACGGTGGTGGCGATCTCGGCCCCCGCGAAGGCGAGGAAGCGGTCGTTCTCGGCGCTGGCGTCATCGGTCGGGCGGAGCGTCACCCGCCGCCGGTCGGAGCTCTCGCGGTGCCGCTCGACGTGTCCGGCGGATTCGAGCCGGTCGAGCAGGACGGAGGTCGCCCCGGTGGTCATGCCGATCCGCCGCGCCAGCCGGGCCGGCGACATCGGCTCACCCGACCGCTCGGCCCAGACGATCTCGCCGAGCGCGTTCGCGTCCGAGACCGGCAGCCGCATCCACGACGACAGGCCGCGGTTGAGCTCGTCGAATGCGGTCGCCCAGTCGCGGAGGCGCTGCATGACCAGCACCTCGTCGTCGGTCCAGGTCGTCGTCAGGGGGTCGACGTCGGTCATCCAGGTTCCTTTACTGTGTAGTCGCTTTACTGTAAAGCACAAACGGAACGCGAACCGCGATCCCGGGGCCCGAGCAGAGGAACGCACATGACAACACGGCACGCAGTCGTCTCCGGAGCCAGCATCGCAGGCCTGTCGACAGCCTGGTGGCTGCACCGCACCGGCTGGGCGGTGACCGTCGTCGAGCGCGCACCCTCGTTCCGCGACGGGGGCCAGAACGTCGACGTCCGAGGCGTCGCGAAGGAGGTGCTCGACCGGATGGGGCTCGTCGAGGCGGTCCGGGAGCGGAACACGACCGAGACCGCGGCAGTGCTCGTCGACCGCAACGGCAGGGTGCGGACCGAGCTGCCGTCCGATGGCGACGGAGCCACCGCCGAGCTCGAGGTCCTGCGCGGCGACTTCGCGAAGGTCCTCCTCGACGCGCTCCCCGGCGATGTCACGGTGGTCTACGGGGAGACCGTCGAGCAGGTGGACGACCCCGCCAGCACCGATGCGCCGGTGACACTCACGACGAGCAGCGGCCGGGTGCTGCACGCTGACCTGTTCGTCGTCGCCGAGGGCGTCCGCTCACGGACTCGCGACCGGCTCTTCACCGAGGACGGCGACGTCGAGGCCCGGGACCTCGGCGTCACGATGGTCTTTGGGACGATCCCGAGCACCCCGTCGGACGACGACCGCTGGCGCTGGTACAACGCCGTCGGCGGGCGCCAGGTGCACTTGCGACCGGACCCCTACGGCACGACCCGGGCGATCCTCGCCTACGCCAGCGACGACCGACTCGCCGACGTCGACCGCCGGGAGGCGCTCGCGCGGGTGCGGACGCGGTACGCCGGTGCGGGCTGGCAGACGGACCGCATCCTGGACGGCTTCGACACCTCGGAGGACGTCTACGTCGACGAGCTGACGCAGATCCGGATGCCGCGGTGGCACCGCGGCCGCGTCGTCCTTGTCGGGGACGCCGCCTGGTGTGTCACCCCGATGGGCGGTGGCGGTGCATCCCTCGCGCTGACCGGTGGGTACGTCCTCGCCGCCTCGTTGGCAGAGCGCGAGTCCGAGGGTGCGCTCGACCGTGCGGCGACAGACAGTGCGCTGGCCGCGTTCGACGAGTGGATGCGGCCACTGGTCGACCAGGTCCAGCAGCTGCCGAAGGGGATCGTGCACTTCGCGTACCCGCAGACCCGGCTGGGCCTCGCGACGCGCCGCGTCGCGGACGCGGTGATGACCTCGAAGCCGTTCGCGCCGCTGGTCGCGAAACTGATCCGGGTCGCGGACAGCGATCGCCCCCTGCCGCCGCTGCGGACCGACTCGGCCACCGCATGACGGACGGGAGGCGCGGCCCGGCTCCAGAGACGTGCTCGCCGCGCAGCCCGGATCGGCGGGTGGGCCTGACCTTCAGTGCCCGCTGACGAGTCGCTGCACGGACTGCGCGATCCAGGTCCGTGTCGCCGGGGTGTCCTCGAACTCGTCGCGGAGCATGCGGAAGCGGGCCGTGACGCCGAGGAGGAAGACATCGACCGCTCGTGCACGTGCGGCCGCGTCTTCCGGGGGCAGGCCGTGTTCCTCGAGCTGGCGCCGCATCGGGGCCAACGACTCCGAGTCGAGGAAGGCTGCGAGTCTGGCGGCCGACGGGGGGTGCTCTCCGGATGCGCGCAGCAGGGCCACCAGCGGGTCTCCGTCCTCGAGTCGGCTCCACCGCGTCACGACCGAGTCGCTGAGGCGCTCGCCGATGGTCTCGAGCGGGCCCCTGGCGAAGCGATCGACGCCGAGGTCGATCTCCGCGACCGCGTCGAAGAGCCCCTCCTTCCCGCCGAAGTACCGGGTGATGAGGTTCGGCGACACCTCGGCGGCCGCCGCGATGGACCGCACGGTGGTCGCCTGGTAGCCGTCCCGGCTGAACTCGCGAGCAGCCGCGGACAGGATCCGCGCCCGCGTCCTGCTCGCGTCCTTGACCTGCCCAGGAGTGCCCATCCGCTGACAGTACCGGGTCGCACGGCTGTGTGTACAGGTGAACACATGATGTGTATGCTTGTACACATGACGGAGAACCTCCCTCGTGTGGACGATGCAGCGATCGCCGACCTGCGGCAACGCCTCGATCGGCACCGTCCGCCGGTGCTCGTCGACGGACCGGCGTCGGTGGGCGTCGACCGAACCGCCCTGGCTGACCTCCTCGCGGCTTGGCGATCCGGTTTCGACTGGCATGCCGTGGAGCGCCGCGTGGCTGCGATGCCGTGGGAACGCGTCGGCGACCTGGCCTTCGTCCACCAGCGTGCGGAACGAGCCGATGCCCCGGTCGTCGTGCTCCTGCATGGTTGGCCGGACTCCGTCCTGCGGTACGAACGGGTTCTACCGCTCCTCGAGGACGTCCACGTCGTCGTCCCCGCCCTCCCGGGATTCCCCTTCGCCGCCCCGTGGTCTCCTGGTCCCATCGACACCGCATCGATCGCGGCAGCAGTGGCAGCAGCGATGCACCGACTCGGGTACGACACCTACACGGTCTCTGCGGGCGACGTCGGCGCTGACGTCGCCGAGCACCTGGCCGCCCACCACCCGGCTGCCGTTGCCAGCCTGCACCTGACGAACATCTCGCCGCTGCACGCTGTGTTCGCGGACCGAACGGGCATGTCCGACCTCGAACTCGACTACCTCGACCTGGTCGCTCGCTGGTCACGGTCGGAGGGAGCGTACGTCGCGGCGCAGTCGAGCGCTCCGGGGACGCTCGCCGTGGGCCTGAGCGATTCACCGGCCGGGCTCGCTGCCTGGCTCCTCGAGAAGCTGACAAGCTGGAGCGACGAGCCCCCGTCTGCGCAGCACGCGCTGGAGTGGATCAGCGCGTACTGGTTCACCAACACGATCGGGTCGTCGTTCGCCACGTACGCATCCTTCGTGCCGCCCGTACCGTACGTCGCGACGCCGACCGTCCTCAGCGTGTTCGGCCACGACACGAAACCCGCACCGCGCGAGTTCGCCGAACGGTTCGTGAACGTCAGGGAGTACCTGAGGCACTCGCACGGCGGTCACTTCGCGGCTTGGGAACAACCCGAGGCGTACGCGCGCGATCTCCGGACGGCACTCGGGATCGCGGACACCGACCGATCGGCCTGAGCCTCAGTCGCACTCCGGCCCGTTCCGCCACAGCCCGTCCGCCGTGCCCTCGGAGAGCCGCCGCTGGTAGAGGTCCACCTTGTGGTGGATCACCGCGAGCGCGTCCTGCAGGTCGGCCACCTGCCGGCGGACGTTCTCCTCGTGCTCCTGGAGGACCGCGAGCCGTTCGTGCTCGTTCCCGGGTCCGGCGACGACGAGTTCGACGTACGCCCGGATCGACGGCAACGGCATGCCGGACGACCGCAGTTTCGTGCAGACCCGCAGCCACTCGACGTCCTCGACCGAGAACACACGGCGGCCGGCCGAGTCGCGGCGAACCGGCATGGGGAAGAGCCCCTCCTTCTCGTAGAAGCGGAGGGTGTGGGTGGTGAGCCCGGTCTGCTCGCCGACCTCGCCGATGGTGAAGGTGCACTCCTGGGTCGTCGTCATGTCCCGAGCATAAGCACTTGACCTCGAGTCGACTCGAACTCCTACCGTGCTCATGTCGCCGAGAGACTCCCGGCGTGGAAGGACACCATGACCACCTGGTTCATCACCGGCACGTCGACCGGTTTCGGTCGGCTCCTCACCGAACAGCTCCTCGCCGGTGGAGACCGCGTCGCGGCGACCCTCCGTCGGCCCGAAGCGCTCGACGACCTCCGCGCGCGCTTCGGCGACCGCCTCTGGGTCGCGCGACTCGACGTCACGGATCCCGGCGAGGTCCGCGAGGTCGTCGACCGCGCGTTCGCCGAGCTCGGCGCGATCGACGTCGTCGTGAACAACGCTGGCTACGGCGTCTTCGCTTCGGTGGAGGAGGCGTCCGACGAGCAGATCGAGCGCGTCGTCGACACGAACCTGCTCGGCTCGATCCGGGTCGTCCGCGCGGCACTCCCCCACCTCCGGGCGCAGGGTTCGGGGCACATCGTGCAGGTCTCGACCGCCGGTGGACAGACCACGTACCCGAACTTCAGCTACTACCACGCGTCGAAGTGGGGCATCGAGGGCTTCGCGCAGACCCTCGCCGCCGAGGTGGCCCCGTTCGGCATCACCGTGACCATCGTCGAGCCCGGCGCGACGCCGACCGGCTTCGGGAGCGGGCTGGACCGTGCGCCCGTCATGGAGGCGTACGACGCGACCCCTGCCGGTGACGTCCGGCGCGCGCTGGCGGACGGCGGGTTCCCGCTGCCGAACGACCCGGACAAGATCGCCGCCGCGATCGTCGCGCACGTGGACTCCGGCTCGAGGGTGCTCCGGTTGCCGCTCGGTTCGGACACCTACGAGGACGTCCGAGGGGCGCTCCGGGCGCGCCTCGCCGAGCACGAGGCGGCGCGGGACACCGCCTACTCGGTGGTCGCCACGAGCTGACCGTCGCGACCACCCACCGGACTGGAGGCTCGGTGCGGGCCCGCACCGAGCCTCCTGTCCGGAATCTGGCCGGCTCCTTTGGGTGAGTCACCGTCGAAAGGCGCCGTCGTCGTCGCTCTGCTCGCGGCCGCGCATCACCCACCCCTGCAGGAATGGAAGGCCCACCGCCACCGCCAGTCCGATCACGTACACGATGATCGTGGAGCGGGCGTCGTGGTTCTGTGAGTAATTCGACCACCGAATCCCCAACACGACCTGGACCAACGGGCCCAGCGCTGCGATGACTCCGCCCGGCAGCACGGTCAGCAACCACGTCCTGCACCACGGCCGTTCCTTCCCGGCCCGAATCGCGATCGCGCCGGTCGTCGCGCCGATCGCGACCCCGCCCCAGAACCATGACGCCCCCGACATCCGCCAACCGTCGTGCGTCCACCACGCTTCGATCAAGCCGGTCGTGCGTTCCCAAGCATCGGACGGTACGTATCTCGTCGGGGCCGCCGGCAACGGCCACCCGATGATGGCGAGAACACCGGTGACAGCAGCGATCAGACCGAGCAACCATCGGAACAACCTGTGGTGGTCGACCGGTTCGACGTCGAATGACTCGATGCTCACCGTCGCACGCACCGAGGAGTCCTGAGGCTCATGGTCGGAGCGTATCGGCCGCGCTGTCCGCACGACCGGGACGGCGGGCTCGATGGCTGAATCGATTCGGGACGGCCTGCGAGAGCGGAAGCGAGTGCAGGATACTGCCCACATGGACCGCCACGACGCGTCCCGAAAGCAGGGCGACTACCGCACCGAACGTCTGAGACTGCGCCCCTGGCGCGTATCCGATGCATCTCCGATGATGGAACTCAGCGCTCGTCCCCTCGGTGCCACAGCTCGCTCAACAGGACTTCTTCGACGGTCTCGATGCGCAGCGGCCCGTCGGTCCGCAGCTCGACCCGTCGGACGAGGGGGTTGGTGCCCATCTGCGTGAGCCAGTCGTCCAGACGCGGGGTGCGGCCGTGGTCCACGAGCCACAGGTGCTCGCCGGCGCGCTCGACCCAGGCGCGGTTCGTCAGTGATCCGAAGCGCAGTGCGACCAGGTCGTCGATCGGCATCGGGATCTCGACGGTGTGCGGGACACCGGGGGTGAGGTTCCGCGTCGGGACCACGAGCAGCGGCGCGACGACGTCGAGCTCGCTGCCGTCGTCGAGCGACCCCCGGTAGGTCGACGTCATCGACCACCCGTCGGGCAGGACGCCGTGGAACGGGTTCGCGAGCACGAAACCGGTCAGGTGCACGTAGGGAGCTCGCTCGATCTGCTCGCGCAGCGTCAACGTGATCGTGGCGGGACCGTCGTCGTCGGCGTCGCGAACCTGCCACCTCAGTGCGTCGCCGACGGCCAGACTCGATCCGCGACGGATGTGCTCGTCCATGTGTTCCCCCGTTCCGCGGCCGACGCTACACGGACACGTGCGCATGCCGCCCCGCGGAGCGGCCGCGAGACACGCGGGGTCACCAGGCGAGCGGGTCGCCTTCGTCCTGGAGGGTGCCCGTCGGGCCGTCCGCGCCGAGCGTCGCGAGGCGGACGACGACCCGTGCGCTCTCCTCGACCGGACGACCGATGCCGAACCCCGCGGTCATGTCCGTCGCGGTCGGGCCCGGCTCGACGGCGTTGAACCGGATCGAGGGGTGTGCCTTCGCGTACTGCACGGTCAGCATCGTGGCCGCCGCCTTCGACGCGGAGTACAGCGGCAAGGGCAGGGTGGACTCGAGGCGCTCCGGGTTGGTCACCGCCCAGAACGAGCCGGCGCTGCTCGACACCGTGACGACGTTCGGGTCGTCGGAGCGCTGCAGGAGCGGGAGCGCGGCCTCGGTGACCCGGACGATCCCGACGGCGTTCGTGTCGAACGAGCGGAGGGCGGTCGGGCCGTCGATCGTGGTTTCGAGCACGCCCGCGTTGTGGACGAGCACGTCGAGGCGTCCCTCGGCGGCGTCGATCGTGGCGAGGGCGGTGCGGACCGAGTCGTCGTCGGTCACGTCGAGCTGCACCGACCGCGCACCGATCGACTCGGCCGCCCTGGCGCCGCGTTCGGCATCTCGTGCGCCGATGTAGACGGTGTGCCCCAGGTCGGTGAGCTGGCGGGCGGTCGCGAAGCCGATGCCCTTGTTGGCGCCGGTGATCAGGGTGACGGTCATGCGTGGGTCCTCTCGAAATGCTGTGCCGGGGTCGGCCGTTGTCGACGGTATGCGCGCTGACGTCCTGCTCCCAGAGCCCTCTCGTCCCGGGGGTCCCGCGGGGCCCCCGCTCGACCAGCGCCCTCCTGCAGGGCGGAGTAACCCCCTCGGGGAGTACCTCCGGGCCCGTCGAGAGCTCGTCACCCCGGAGGTCGCCGGCATCTCCGTGATCGGTGTCCGGCGGGTGCCCGGCCTCCGTCGCGAGGAAGTGGCGATGCTCGCCGGCATCAGTGCCGACTACTACCTGCGGCTCGAGAAGGGACGCGACCGGAACCCGTCCGTGCAGGTGCTCGACTCCCTGGCCCGCGTCCTCCGGCTCGACGACGACCACCGTGCGCACCTGCTCGGCCTCGGCGGCGACGACCCGGCGCACCGTCGTCCGCGGCAGGGAGTGACCGAGGTGCCCGACAGCGTCCGGAAGCTCCTCGACTCGATCGACCAGCCGGCGTTCATCGAGGACCGGCACTTCGACGTCGTCGCGTCGAACGAGTGGGCGCGGGCGCTCTCGACCCGGTTCGACGTCGGTGGTAACCAGTTGCTCGCCCTGTTCGAGGACCCGTCCGAGCAGGCGATGTACCCGGACTGGACGAGCGTGACCGAGTGCTTCGTCGGGAGCCTGCGGCAGGTCATCGGCAACGACGGGGATCGGCGCTTCGAGGAGCTGATCACGGCGCTCGCCGGGAACCCGCGGTTCCGTGAACTGTGGGCGCGGCACGAGGTGCAGGGGCAGAGCAGCGGAACGGTGCGGATCGTGCACCCCCACGTCGGGCCGCTCACCCTGAACCGCGACCGTCTGGAGGTCAGCGGCACGGACGGTCTGGCGCTCGTGGTCCACCACGCGGACGCGGGGTCCGTCGACGCCGAGCGGCTGCGCGCGCTCCTACCGTAGCGACTCGGCCATCGCCGCGCTCCTGCGACGTCGATCGGTCTTGCAGATGACGAGGGCGACGAGGGCGGCGAGCAGTGCTCCGACGCTGTTCATGAACCAGTCGTTCGTGTCGCAGCGTCGACCGAGCATCGGCGCGAGTGCCTGCACGACCTCGATCGCGACGGAGAGCGCGACCGCACCGGCGAGGACGACGAGGGGGCGGTTCGTCGCCGTTCCGAGGAAGAGCACGAGCGGCAGCAGCATCGCGACGTTGGCGAGCGTGTCGATGCCCTGGAACGGCGTGGAGAACTGCACGGTACAGGTGATGCCTCCCGGCCGGGCGCCGTCGGGCAGCAGCGTCAGCACGAGCACCGCGACGAGCGACGCCCCGGACAGTCCCAGCAGCACGCCGCGGAGCCGCAGGCGGTGGAGGATCCATGCGAGCGCGGCCGCGACGGCGACGGCCACCCAGAACGCCGGGCGGACGAGCGGTGCGTGTTCGACGAGGAAGGTGGAGATCATCGGGAGTCTGCCTCAGAGTCGAGTCGGTCGAGCCACAGCCGCATGAGCGCGGATTCCTCCGGGAGCAGCGCGTTCGATCCGCCTGCTTCGAGCCGCGCGCGGAGCTGACGTCGGGAGGCCGCGTCGACGTCGTGCTGGTCCCCGCTGGACGAGTCCACGAGAACCGCGTCGAGGACCGCGTTCCGGAGCGCGTCGGCGACGTCGTCGGAGCCGTCACGGCCCTGCGTGTCCATCCGGTCGAGCGCGAGTCCGACGTTCGCGGCGAGCAGCATCGTCGCCGCGACTCCGATGTCGACACGGAGGATGCCGGCGGCCGCGCAGCGGGTCAGCGTCCGTTCGAGCAGCGCCGTCACGCCGTCGCGCGCCGAGCTGCTCGCCCACGGCCGGGGAGCGAACATCAGTCGGTAGAGCGCTGCGTGCTCGCGTGCGAACGCGAGGTGGTCGTCCCAGCCGCGGCGCAGGTCCGCTGACGGGTCGTCGGACACCTCGAGCTCGGCCTTCCGAGCCGCGTACCGCTGCAGTCCCGCGTCGGCGAGGGCGTCGAGCAGCCCACGCTTGTCACCGAAGAGCCGGTAGAGGACGGGTTGTGTCACGCCGACCGCTTCGCAGACGGCACGGGTGGCGATGTCGCCGTCGGGAGCTGCGATGAGTTGCTCCTCCGCCGCGCGGAGCAGCGCGTTCCGGAGTGCTTCGTCAGATCGGGCCATGGAGCGATCGTAGCGTAGTTGCTATCGGTGATCGTAACCGTGCTACTCTGCCGCTAGCGCTGAAATCACAGGCGCATATCACTGAAAGGAACCGCAATGAGCAGCACTCCACAACGCGTCGCCGTGGTCACGGGCGGCTCCCGCGGCATCGGTCGCGCGGTCGCGACCCGGTTGGCGGCGGACGGCTTCACCGTCGTCGTGAACCACGCCAGCGGATCAGCGGCCGCCGCCTCCACCGTCGAGGAGATCGAAGCCGCTGGCGGTCGCGCCGTCGCCGTGCAGGCCGACGTGGCCGACGAGCACGCCGTCGCCGCGATGTTCGACCGGATCGAGGCCGACCACGGCGGCGTCGACGTCGTCGTCCACTCCGCTGGACGGCTCGCACTGTCGACGATCGCCGACCAGGACCTCGACGTCCTCGACGCACTGCACCGGACGAACATCCGCGGCACCTTCGTCGTCGCGCAGCAGGCTGCCCGTCGTCTGCGGTCCGGTGGCGCGTTCGTGTCCATGTCGACCTCGGTCGTCGGGACGCAGTTCCCGACCTACGGGGCGTACGCCGCGAGCAAGAGCGCCGTCGAGGGCATGACGATGATCCTGGCGAAGGAACTCCGGGGTCGGGACGTCACCGCGAACGTGGTCGCGCCGGGGCCGACGGCGACCGAGCTCTTCCTCGACGGCAAGACGCAGGAGCAGATCGACACGCTCGCGAAGGTCCCGCCCCTCGAGCGTCTCGGCACGCCGGAGGACATCGCCGGCGTCGTCGCGTTCCTCGCCGGGCCCGACGGCCACTGGGTCAACGGCCAGACGATCCGTGCGAACGGCGGGATGGTCTGATGCCCAGCTCACGGGTCGTCCTCGTCACGGGTGCCTCCAGCGGCTTCGGTCGGCTCACGGCCGAGGCGCTCGCGCGGGCGGGGAACGTGGTCGTGGCGGGGATGCGCGCCGTGGACGGCCGGAACGCGCCCGCCCGGGCCTCGCTCGAGGAGCTCGCCACCCGCGAGGGCCTCCGACTCAGCACCGTCGAGCTCGACGTCCAGGCGCAGGACTCCGTCGACCGGGCGATCGACGCCGTGACCGATGCCCACGGGCGGATCGACGTGCTGGTGCAGAACGCCGGTCACATGGCCTACGGCCCCGCCGAGGCGTTCACACCGGAGCAGTTCGCTGCTCTGTACGACGCCAACGTCGTCGGCGCACAGCGCGTCGCCCGTGCGGTCCTGCCCCACATGCGCGCGCGACGGTCGGGTCTGGTGGTGTGGGTCGGGAGTTCCTCGACCCGAGGCGGTCACCCGCCGTTCCTCGCCCCGTACTTCGCGGCGAAGGCCGGCATGGACGCCCTGGCCGAGAGCTACGCCGCCGAACTGGTCCGCTTCGGCATCGACACCACGATCGTCGTCCCCGGAGCCTTCACCTCGGGGACGAACCACTTCACGAACGCCGCGACCCCGGCGGACACCGCCCGTCTCGCCGAACACGACGTGGAGTACGGGGCGCTCCGACAGGACCTGACCGACCGCCTCGCCGCGATCGTCCCCGCCGAAGCCGACGTGCAGGACGTCGCCGACGAGATCGTCCGCGTGGTCGGTCTCCCGGACGGCAGTCGTCCACACCGCGTCCACGTCGACCCGTCTCGTGACGGCAGCGAGGTCGTCTCGGCGGTCGCGGACCGCATCCGAGCCGAGTTCTACCGACGCGTCGGCATCGAGGACCTCCTGTCCTCGAACGCCGCACTCTGACCCCCCGGATCGTCCGGGACCCCCCAACCGAGAGGAACACCATGCCCTTCGCCAACATCAAGATCCCCGCTGACACCCTGACCGCCGAGTCGAAGAAGAAGCTGCAGGACGCGGTCACGGACGCCATCGTCGACGTGTACGGCGAGCGAGCGCGCCCGACGACGCTCGTGATCCTCGACGAGGTCGCCGACGGCGGCTGGATGCTCGGCGGCACCGTCCTCAACGAGGCGATGCTCGGCCGCGTCTGACTCCCCGCTGACGGCGTGACGAGTGCCCCGGCGGACCGGGTACTCGTCACGCCGTGGTGGCGCCGCCGAGCTGCTCCTCGATCTGCGGCAGGAGCATCCGCACGGCCGTGACGACGACCTCGTCCACACGATCCGGCGGGATCCGGCCGGCCGCGGCCAGTGCGCTGATGCCCTCGGTCGTCGCTGCGAGCAGGAAGGGAACCGGGCCCATCGAGCCCGGGTCGCGCTCACCGAGCAGTTCGGCGCCCAACGCGAAGAACCGCTCCGCCGCGGACTGCGACTCCGGGTCGCGCTCGGTGTGCGAGCCGTCGTCGGTCGCCGCGAACATCAGCTGCATGAGCGGACCGTTCTGCTGTGCGAAGCGGACGTGTGCCCGGACGTACTCGGTGAGACGGCCTTCGAGGTCCCCGGTGCCACGAGCGACTTCCAGGTGACCGCGCAGCTCGTCGAAGCCGTCTGCGGCGATCGCGTCGAGGACGGCGCCGCGGTCGCGGAAGTGCCGCAGCGGTGCCCCGTGACTCACGCCGACGCGTCGCGCGAGCTCCCGCACCGTCACGGCGTGCTCCCCCTCTTCGATGAGGAGCGCACGGCCTTCCCGCACGAGCTCCTGTCGGAGTGACCCGTGGTGGTACGGACGTGCTTTCCCACTCATGACTCCAGTGTAGACGTTGACAACAAAGTGGTCACTGTCTACATTGGCGACATGGACGACATCAGGACCGGTCGCGCTCCGACCGACGAAACCGTGATCATCACCGGCGGCACGAGCGGCATCGGCCGAGCGACCGCCGTCGCGTTGGCCGAGTCAGGAGCGCGCGTCATCCTCGCGGTCCGCAACGAGGAGAAGGGGCGCGCGGTCGCATCCGACCTCCCCGGCACCCGCGGAACCCATCGGGTTCGTCACCTCGACCTCGCCAGGCTCGAGACGGTCGAGGCCTTCGCGGGTGGCGTCGACGAGCCCGTCGCGATCCTCGTGAACAACGCCGGGGTCGAGTCCAAGGACCTGCAGCGGACGGCGGACGGGCACGAACTCCAGTTCGGGACGAACCACCTCGGGCACTTCCTGCTGACGACGCTGCTCCTGCCGCGGATCACCGACCGGATCGTCACCGTCGCCTCCCAGGCGGAACGCATGGCCCGGCTGGACCTCACCGACCTCGACTGGTACCGGCGCACCTACAACGGCGGCCGCGCGTACGCCGATTCCAAGCTCGCCAACCTGCTGTTCACCTCCGAACTCGACCGGCGCCTCCTGGCCTCGGGTTCCCACGTGCGCGCGTTCGCCGCCCACCCCGGCCTGGTGAAGACGGCCATCTACCAGCGACCGGCCGGACAGCGCCCCAACCTGTGGGACCGTCTCGTCCCGATCCTCGGGCAGGAGCCGGAGGACGGTGCGCTGCCGTCCCTCCTGGCCGCGACCGCCGACCTGCCGGGCGGGACCTTCGTCGGACCACAGCGCATGATGCACATGCGCGGCGGGGCCGAGGTCATCGGCCGGTCGAAGCAAGCCCAGGACCCGGAGACCGCGGCACGCCTCTGGTCGATCTCCGAGCAGATGACGGCAGTGGACGCCCGCCCGTGAGCATCGTCCTCGACGACACGCGCTCGGTTCGGCGCGGGGTACGAGCGTGGCACCGCCCGCTCGTCGTCTTCGCCGCGGCGATGTGCGTGTGGGCGGTGGTGTGCCTCGCCGGACTGCTCATCGACCCACGCACGCTCGCAGCGGATCCGATCTGGGCGAAACCGCTCAAGTTCTCCGTCTCGCTCGCGCTGTACGCGCTGACGCTCGCGTGGATGCTGTCCCTGCTGCAGCGGCCCGTCCTGCGACGGATCGGCTGGTGGGCCGGGACGATCGGCGCGGCCGCGTCCCTCCTCGAGATCGTCGTGATCTCGATCCAGGTGGTCCGAGGTGTGGGGAGTCACTTCAACGTCTCGACCCCGACGAACCAGCTCTTCTACCAGCTCATGGCAGGCGGGGTGACCCTGATGTACTGCGCCACGCTGTTCGTCGGCGGTGCGGTGGCCGTGTCCTCGACCGTGCGCGACCGGGCCTTGACCTGGGCGCTCCGGACCGGCCTCGTCATCGCGCTGGTCGGCCTGTCCGTGGGCTTCCTCATGGTCGTCCCGACGGCGGCGCAGCTCGCCGACCCGTCATCGGGGACCTACGGCTCCCACTCCGTCGGCGGTGACGACGCATCCGGCGGGATCCCACTCCTCGGGTGGAACACCGTGCACGGCGACCTGCGCGTGTCCCACTTCATCGGGATGCACGCGCTGCAGGTGCTGCCGATCGTCGCGCTCGTCCTGCCGGCGACGATGCGGGAGCGGACGCGCCTGCGCATCGTCGCCCTCGCAGGAGCGGCCTACGCCGCGGTCACCGCGATCGCGTTGTGGCAGGCCCTGCGCGGGCAGTCGGTCCTCCGTCCCGACGCGCTCACGATCGTGGCGGTCGGGGTCGTCGCCGCGCTCGTCGCGACCTCGGCCGTGGTCTCCGTCGCACGGTCCCGCCGCGCGCGCCCCGAGTCCAGCAGTCCGGGCCGACCGGTCCACTAGCGACCCGTTGTCGGTGCTCCCCGGAGGGTCGCAGACGGGAGCTCAGCGAAGCGTGCGGCGTACTCCGCGGCGAAACGACTGACGTGCAGGAAACCCCAGCGGGCGGCGACGTCGGACACGGAGACGCCCGGGCCGGCGGCGATGAGGTCCTCCCGCGCCAGCTCCAACCGGAGCCGACGCAGGTAGGCCATGGGTGTCGTGTCGAGTGTCCGACGGAAGCCCTCCTGGAGACTGCGGACACTCGTCGAGACGGCGGAGGCGAGTTCCCCCACGGTCCACGCTCGCGCCGGATCATGACGGAGCATCTCGACGGCGCGGGACACCGATCGAGCCCCGGAGCTGCCTCTCGGGATGGCGAGTGCGACCGAGTGGTTGTGCGGCTGCCCGAGCAGGAGACTGTGCAGGAACACCTGCTCGAGGCTGCGCAGGGCGAGTGGATGTCCGAGGAGACCGCCCGTCTGCCGAGAGCCTTGGTCGACGAGCCGGACGGCCTGCGACACCGCCCGGCCACCGTCGGTCGTGAGGTCGAACACGCCGTCGAACTCGAGCGGCGCTGAGACGGGGGCGTCCAACAGGAGCTGCAGCTCGGTCTGGAGGTCACGCTCCGGGATCATGACGGCGACCTGCGCGAACCAGTCGCCGCAGTCGAGCTCCACGGAACGGCCCGGCATGAAGAGCCCGGCGGTCTGCTTCGTTCCTCGGACCCGGGTCCCTCCGGCAGGGCGCATGGTCATCTCGGACTGGATCGGGATGTCGAGGTGGTAGGCGGTGGGCTCCGCGGTGCGGATGCGGACGGCCTCACCGAAGCGCATGTACCCGAAGGTGATCCGCCCGGCGACGACCGCGTTCAGCTGCATCCGGAGGTCAAGGGACGACACGGACGGGGCGACCCGCACCGGGAGGAACACGTCGCCGAGTACGGCCGCGGCCTCGTCGGCGGTCGTGGTGTCGGCGACGCGATGCGTGGCGAACATCTCCGCCGCGGGCCTGGCCATCCCGCGACTCTACCGGCGGCCTCCGTGCCGACCGGCCATGATCCCGCGCTCGGCGGCAGTGATCCTGCGCGCAACGGATGGTCCGAGGTCACCGGGCTGCCTACCGTCGACTTCCATCGAAGCGCAGCTCCCTCGGAGAGGAAGGTCGACCATGACGATGACGGGCACCCCGCAGCCCCGCAGTCGCGCCCAGCCACCGCGTGTCGTGACCGCGTCCGCGAGCGGCCTGGACCGCGACCGGATCCTCGTCTTCGGCGACGCGGTCCTCGCCGCCGAGGACTCGCTGCACGACGCCGCCCTGGGGATGGCGAAGGCGCTCGGCGCACGGACCGGACGGGGTGCCGACGTCACCGCGGTGCCCTGGTCGAGCTGGACCGGGGAGACGCTGCTCTCGGCGGGCGTCGGGATGCACGTCGACAACTACGACGTCGTGGTGGTCTGCCTGTCGGGCAGCGTCGTCCACAGCCGCACGACGAACACCGCGGTGGTCGGTGCTGCCCGAGAAGCCGTCGTCCTGGTCGACCAACTGCGCCCGCATCTCGCACCGACCGCGGAGATCGTGGTCGCGCTCGCGCACAAGGGGGACCAGACCGCCCTCGTGACCGCGCTGCAACAGGCACGGCACGACCTGGTCGTGCTCGACACCGCACCGGACACGACGGCCCCTGCGCTGTTCCTGGAGGTGACGCACCTCCTGCTCGAGCAACAACGTGCCCGTGCCGGCAGTCCGCAATGGCTCCGTTCGAAGCCGCAGCCGTTCGAGCACCGCTACGACGCGATCCGTCGCCTCGGCATCGTGGACGCACCAGCGGACGCTGCGCTCGACCGGATCGTGCAGCAGATGGCGGTGCTCTTCGAGACGGAAGGAGCCGCCATCACGTTGCTGCCTGCGGGACGGCAGTGGTCTGCGGCGAGCCTGTGGCTGCCGCGAGGGACCGCAGCGCTGCAGGACTCGTTCTGCCGCTCGACGGTGCTGCGTTCCGGACCGATGGTCATCGGTGACGCGTGGGACCCCGATCGCCCCCAGGTCGTGCGACGGGGACCCATCCGTTTCTACGGGGGCCATCCGCTCGAGGACCTCGACGGAACGCGCATCGGCGCGGTCTGCGTGTTCGACTCGGCGCCACGCCGGGCGGACACCGTGGAGACCGACCTCTTGCGGGACTTCGCCATCGTGACGCGGGACACGCTGTACCCGCACTGAGACCTCCACCGGATTCGGGTCTGGTGGAGCGCACGCGGCCGATGGCCGAGCGGGCGAGTGACAGACGGGAGGTACGGAGTCGGGTACCGGTCCTCCCGTCTGGCACGGCCGCACCAGACGTTCCGGACGTTCCTGACCGTTCGCCTGCGATACGAGGTATCCCCACCGTTCGGCGCGGATGACGCGCATACTGCGGAGACCGGAGATCATGTTCGCGTCGTCGACGTTCGCCTTGTGCCTCTCCCGCTCAGACAGAGGCCTCCCATGGCAACGTCCCGTTCCTTCCAACCGGTCCTCCTCGTCCTCACGGGCCTCGGTCTCGCGGCGTGCCTGGCGGTGACCGCACCGTCGTCCGCATCGGCAGCCACGGTGATCGACGGTCCGGTGGGCCTCGGTACCGCGTCGACGTACGGCGTCCTCGGCGCCAGCGCCGTCACCAACACCGGCCCCTCCGTCGTCAACGGCGACCTCGGGGTCTCCCCCGGCACGTCGATCACCGGGTTAAGCACCGCACCGAACGGCGTCGTCAACGGCACCGTGCACCAGACCGACGCGGCAGCTGCGCAGGCACAACGGGACACGACGACGGCGTACGACGTCGCGGCGTCCCTCACCCCGACCCGGACCGGCCTCACCGAGCTCGACGGGTTGTCGCTGTCACCCGGCGTGTACTCCGGTGGCGCGCTGCAGCTCGCGGACACGGGCGCACTCACCCTGGCCGGCAGTGCGAACTCGGTCTGGGTCTTCCAAGCCGCGTCGACGCTGACGATCGGATCCGGGAGCCGCATCACCATCACGGGCGGCGCGAACGCGTGCAACGTGTTCTGGCAGGTGGGCAGCTCCGCGACCATCGGCAGCGGCGCACAGTTCCAGGGCACCGTCCTCGCCCAGCAGTCCGTGACCGCGACCACCGGCGCCACCGTCGTCGGACGCCTGCTCGCCCGCACCGGTGCGGTGACGCTCGACACGAACACGATCACCGCCTCGAGCGGCTGCCCCACCCCGGGAACTCCCTCGGAGACGACCGCGCCGGTGATCTCCTCCGGCGCACCCACCCCGGCCACCGCCGGAACGCCCTACTCGTACACCGTGACCGCGACGGGCACCCCGACCCCGACGTACACCGCGGCCGGGCTGCCAGCGGGGCTCACGATCGACAGCACGACCGGTGTCATCAGCGGGACACCGACGACGCCGGGAACCTCGGAGGTGACGATCACCGCGTCCAACGGGACAGCGCCGAACGACACGCAGACGGTCACCATCACCGTGCAACCGAGCGCCGCCGCGACCCCCACGCCGTCGGCAGCAGCGCCGACGCCCGCCCAGTCCACGCCGACCGCGGCAGCCGTCCGCGCCGGCAACGGATCAGGTCGTGAGCTCGCCTCCACCGGCAGCGACCCCACCGTCCCCCTCGGGATCGCGGGAGCGCTGCTCGCCGCCGGCACCGCACTCACCGTCGTCGCCCGCCACCGCCGACGCGCTGGCCGCGCCTGACCGGTCGGCGGGACCGGCAGTGAGCGCACCGCCATCCGCCGGACTGGAGGCTCGGTGCGGGCCCGACCCGTGCCTCCAGTCCGGTGGTCGGAACGCGTGACGGGCCGTCACCGCTGCGCTTCGGCCACCCGCTTCAGCAGCGCGAGCTGGCTGGTCCAGGTGGAGACGGATTCGGAGAGGTCGACGACGGCCGGCTCCAAGGGGCCGGGCACGGCTTCGTACACGGTCTGTCGTCCGACGCGGTGCGACCGGACGAGACCGACCGTCTCGAGGACCGCGAGGTGCTTGGTCGTCGCCTGACGCGTGATGGGCAGATCGCGCGACAGTGTCGTGATGCTCGAGGGAGCGCGCGACAGGGTGTCGAAGATGCTGACCCTGGTGGGGTCCGAGAGTGCGCCGAGGACGCTCCGCGTCTCAGGGGCGAGGGGCATCGGAATCCTGTTCCGACCGCTGCTGGAGCAGCCCGAGCTCCTCGGTCCAGCCGGAGACGTTGTCGTCGTAGTTGCGGAGGTGCTGATCCGGGTCCATCTGCGCGAAGCCGCTCTCCACGACCGACACGCGCACGGTGTCCGGAGCGACCTCCGTCAGCGTGAACTCCACCGTCGTGCGCGGGACGTCGTCGCCCCCGGGTTGCCAGGTGAAGACCGCCCTGGTCATCGGTTCCAGCGCCACGACGCCGACCGTGAAGGCACCGAGCGTGGCATCGGTGACCGTGCACTCCGCGCCACTGCGCTCGATCCGGTGGCCGCCGAGTGTGCCGGTGTTGATCCACCACCCCGGCTCGGAGACGAGTTCCCACACTCGCTCACGGCTGGCGGTGATGTCCACGCTCGTCTCGATGCGATCCTTCATGCAACCAAATGGTTGCCGTTCTTGCGCGTCGTGTCAAGGGGTCTGCTGCGCGAGCCAGGTGCGAACCACCTCCTCGTCGGCAGGCGTGATGCCGTGGCCGACGTCGAGGGTCGTGTGCTGGACGGTGGCGCCCGCGTCCCGGAGCCTGCTGGCGACCTCGATCCCGTCCGCCGGCGTCCGACGCGCATCGTGTCGGGCATCGAGCACCAGGACCGGCATGGAGAGCCGCACCGCGACCGATCCCGAGCGGAACGGCGCTGCCGGGCGGATGAGGACCGCTGCCGTGAACAGGTCCGGCCGTGTCTCGACCAGGGCTGCTGCCATCACCGCCCCGTTCGAGAAGCCGATCACACACCTGCGCCGATCAGCTCCGACCAGGGACCGCGCGAACTCGATCGCGTCGACGACCGGATCGATGCGGTCGCGGACCAGCGCTTCGTCGATCGTCCGATCTGCTCGCCGGTCGAAGAAGGCGTGTCCGAGCGGGGTCGTCGCTGCGCCACGGAGTGCGATCGTCGCGCTGCCGGGCGCGACGCGACCGGCGAGCGGCAGCAGGTCGGTCTCGTGGCCGTCCGATCCGTGCAGGAGCACCAATGGCGCTCCGGGGGCAGCCGTTCCCGGCGCGACGGTCAGCGACACTCCACGTGGGGCGTGCAACAGCCGGCGGGAGGATGACATGTTCCGACTCTGCCCCGGACCACGGGAACAGGGAACCCCCGTCCCGTGTTGCATCGAGCAGTGCCCGAACCAGTGGCACGACCGAAGGAGGCCAGCATGACCACCACCGAAACCGCCATCCTCGCCGGCGGCTGCTTCTGGGGAGCGCAGCAGCTCCTCCGTCGTCGACCCGGTGTCATCAGCACCCGCGTCGGCTACTCCGGCGGCGACACCCCGAACGCGACGTACCGGAACCACGGTGACCACGCCGAAGCGGTGGAGATCGTCTTCGACCCGTCGGTGATCTCGTACCGCGACCTGCTCGAGTTCTTCTTCCAGATCCACGACCCGTCGACGAAGGACCGCCAGGGCAACGACGTCGGCCGCAGCTACCGCTCGGCGATCTTCTTCACGTCGCCCGAGCAGGAGCGGGTCGCACGCGACACCATCGCGGACGTCGACGCCTCGGGGATCTGGCCCGGCCGGGTCGTGACCGAGGTGGAGCCCGCCGGAGCCTTCTGGGAGGCCGAGGAGGAGCACCAGGACTACCTCGAGAAGTACCCGGCCGGCTACACCTGCCACTTCGTGCGGCCCGGCTGGAAGCTGCCGCACCGCGACGAGGCGACCGCGACGGTCTGATCCGGTAACAACGCAGGACGGGGGGGGGGGGGGGGGGGGGGGGGGGGGGCGCGCGCGCCGCCCGGGCGGGCGGGGCGGGCGCGGGCGGCGGGGGG
>JASCOI010000069.1 GCA_029959665.1 Microbacteriaceae bacterium PS02333 | reverse complement strand
GGAGTTGATGTCGGAGCGCTTGGGCATCAGTTCGCTTCGTTGGTGGTGTCTGCTGCGGGAGTCGTGGCGGCGGCGGTGGCGGCGTCCAGTGGACGGCCTTCCGCGCGCGCCACGACCATGTCCCGGAAGCGGTCGAAGAGGTACATGCTGTCGTGCGGTCCCGCGGCGGCCTCCGGGTGGTACTGCACGCTGAACGCGGGGATGTCGAGCGCGCGGAGGCCCTCGACCACGTTGTCGTTCAAGGAGTAGTGCGAGACCTCGACGCGGCCGAACCCAGCGGGCGACTCGAGGACCTCGCCGACGGGGGCGTCGACCGCGAAGCCGTGGTTCTGGCTCGTGATCTCGACCTTGCCCGTGGTGGTGTCGAGCACCGGCTGGTTGATCCCGCGGTGCCCGAACGGCAGCTTGTACGTGCCGAAGCCGAGCGCGCGGCCGAGCAGCTGGTTGCCGAAGCAGATCCCGAAGAACGGACGGCCGTCGTGCAGGCTCTCCTGCAGGAGCGTCACCTGGGCGTCGGACGCAGCGGGGTCGCCGGGGCCGTTCGAGTAGAACAGGGCGTCGGGGGCGAGCGCTCGGAGCTCCTCGATCGTGACGTCCTGGGGCAGGACGTGGACCTCGAAGCCGCGCTCGGCGAGGTAGCGGGTGGTCGACGCCTTGACACCGAGGTCGAGCACGGCCAGCGTGCCGATCTGCTCGCCGACCGCGGGGACGACGTAGGTCTCGGGGGTGGACACCGTCGCGGAGAAGCTCGCGCCGGCCATGTCGGCCTGCTCGCGCACGAGGCGCGCCTGCTCCTCCGGTGCCAGCGTGGCGTCTGCGCCGCTGAACACGCCGCCCTTCATCGCGCCGGCGTTCCGGATGCGCCGGGTGAGCGCACGGGTGTCGATGCCGGAGATGCCGACGATGCCGTCACGCTCGAGGTGGTCGTCGAGCGAGGCGTTCGCGCGGTGGTTCGACACGACGCGGCTGGGGTCGCGGACGACGTACCCGGCCACCCAGATGCGGCGGGACTCAGGGTCCTCGTCGTTGACGCCGGTGTTGCCGATGTGCGGCGCGGTCTGCACCACGATCTGCCCGGCGTACGAGGGGTCGGTCAGGGTCTCCTGGTAGCCGGTCATCCCGGTCGCGAAGACCACCTCGCCGAGTGTGCGCCCGCGGGCGCCGTAGGCCCATCCGTCGTACCGGGTGCCGTCCTCGAGGACCAGCACGGCCCGTTCGCGTGTCATCAGTTCGTCCCTTCGCCCGCGTGGTGCGGGTGGTTGTGCTTCGTCGCCAGCTCCTGGAGCGCGTGCAGTGCTGCTGCGTCGCCCTCCGGGAACCGGAAGTAGGTGTCGAGGTCCGTCGCACCTGCGGCGCCGGTCGCCGTCCATCGCAGGCGGACCAGTCCCCCGGGTTCGACCACGCGGTCGATGGCCCAGGTGGCGCGGTCGGCGCCGCGGACGGCGTCCCGGGCGACCCAGCGGTCGTCGGCTCCGGCGAGGTGCAGCACCGCGCCGTCCCGGTGGACGGTCACGCCGCCGCGGCCGCGGAAGCCGAGTCCGCCGGCGGTGATGCGTTCGAGCGGGGTGTCGGCCCGGGTCGTCGCGACGGTGAACCCGTCCCACGACCCGGCTTCCGGCCCGGGGTCGGCCGGCACACTGACGGGAGGCACGGATTCCGCCTGCTTACGGGCCCGCGTCCGCCAGGTGCGTGCCATGGCGACGAACAGCGCGGCCACGGCGAGCAGGATCACCCCGCCCAGCAGCCAGCGTGCGGCGTCACCGCTCATGCGGTCGCCGCCGTCCTGGCCGTCGCCGACGCGGCGGCGGCGACCGTCTCGGGGTCGACGAGGGCGCCGTCGAGGAGCGTCGGGTAGCCCCGGTGGAAGGTCGCGACGACCCGACCCGGGAGCCGCATGCCGAGGTACGGCGAGTTCTGCGACTGTCCGGCGAGGTCGGTCACCGCGAACTCGCGGACCGCGCTCGGGTCGTACAGCGTGATCTCCGCGGGGGCACCGGCCGCGATCGCGTGGCCGTGCGCGGCGACCTGCCCGATCCGAGCAGGAGCGCTGGACAGCACGCGGGCGACGTCCGCCCAGTCCAGTCGGCCGTCCTCGACCACCGCGGCGTGCACGACGCTCAGCGCGGACTCGAGGCCGACCATGCCGTTCGCGGCGGCCGGCCACTCGCAGCACTTGGCTTCCGCCGTGTGCGGCGCGTGGTCCGTCGCGACGATGTCGATCGTCCCGTCGGCCAGTGCGGCGCGCAGGGCGTCCACGTCCTCGCGGGAGCGGAGCGGCGGGTTCACCTTGTACTTGGCGTCGTACCCGGGTGCGCCGTCGACCCCGGCGATGAGGTCCTCTGTGAGCACCAGGTGGTGCGGCGTGACCTCGGCGGTGACGTCGATCCCGCGGGACTTCGCCCAGCGGATGACCTCCACGCTGCCGGCGGTCGAGACGTGGCACACGTGCAGCCGCGCTCCGACGTGGTCGGCGAGCAGGACGTCGCGGGCGATGATCGCCTCTTCGGCCACCGACGGCCAGCCGGCGAGCCCGAGCTCCGACGACAGCCGGCCCTCGTTCATCTGCGCGCCGATCGTCAGGCGGGGTTCCTGCGCGTGCTGCGCCAGGACGCCGCCGAAGCCCTTGATGTACTCGAGCGCGCGCCGCATCAGCAGCGGGTCGGCGACACACGAGCCGTCGTCCGAGAACACCCGGACCTTCGCCCTGGACGTCGCCATCGCACCGATCTCGGACAGGTGCGTGCCCTGCAGCCCCTGCGAGACGGCACCGATCGGGCGGACCGTCACGTAGCCGGCGTCGTCGCCGAGGGCCTGGACCTGCTCGACGACGCCCGCCGTGTCGGCCACCGGGCTCGAGTTCGCCATCGCGTTGACGGCGGTGAAGCCGCCGGCGGCCGCGGCACGCGAGCCGGACAGGACCGTCTCGGACTCCTCGAAGCCGGGCTCGCGGAGGTGGGTGTGCAGGTCCACAAGACCGGGCATGGCGATCAGGCCGTCCGCGTCCACGGCCGTGGCACCGGCCGCGTCGAGACCGGACCCGACCGCGGTGATGCGTCCGGCCTCCAGTCGGATGTCGGCACGGGTTCCGTCGACCAGCTGCGCGCCGCGGATGAGGTGGGCGGTCATGCGATGGTCTCCTTCGCTTCGTTTCCGGTCAGTGCCAGGTACAGCACCGCCATGCGGACGCTCACGCCGTTGGCGACCTGCTCGACGACGGTCGAGCGGGGGTCGTCCGCGGCGACGCCGGCGATCTCCAGCCCGCGGTTCATCGGGCCGGGGTGCATCACGAGCGTTCGCTCGGACAGCCGCTGGAAGCGGGCCGCGGTGAGCCCCCAGTGCCGGGTGTACTCGCGCGGGTTCGGGAAGAACGCGTCGTTCATCCGCTCCTGCTGGATGCGCAGCGTCATCACGACGTCAGGGTCCTCCGCGAGTGCGACGTCGAGGTCGTGGTGCACGGCGGCGCCGAACGGGGTCGTGGTGGCGGGCAGCAGCGTCGGCGGCGCGGCGAACGTGACACTGGCACCGAGCGTGCGGAGCAGCCACGCGTTGGACCGTGCGACGCGACTGTGCAGCACGTCACCGACGATGAGCACGCGCACGCCGTCGAGGCCCTGGCCGCGTGAGGCGCTGCCGTGCAGGCGGCGACGCATCGTGAAGGCGTCGAGCAGGGCCTGGGTCGGGTGCTCGTGCGTCCCGTCGCCGGCGTTCACCACCGGGACGTCGATCCAGTCCGCGTCGGCGAGCACCCGGGGGGCGCCGGACGCGCCGTGGCGCATGACGATGCCGTCGATGCCCATCGCGCCGAGGGTCTGCACGGTGTCCTTCAGGGACTCACCCTTGGAGACGCTGGAGCCCTTCGCGGCGAAGTTGATGACGTCGGCGGAGAGGCGCTTCGCGGCGGCCTCGAACGAGATGCGGGTGCGCGTGGAGTCCTCGAAGAAGAGGTTCACGACGGTCTTGCCGCGGAGCGCAGGCAGCCGCTTGACCTCGCGCGTGTTGACCTCGGCCATCTCCTCGGCGACGTCGAGGATGTGGATCGCCTCGGCGCGGGAGAGGTCGGCGGTGGAGAGGAGGTGCTTCACGAGGCGACCTCCGACGTCTCGCCCGGCTGCTCGCTCTGCTCGATGACGACCTCGTCGGTGCCGTCCGTCTCCGTCAGCCGGAGCGTCACGCGCTCGTCGGACGCCGTCGGCAGGTTCTTGCCGACGTGGTCGGCACGGATCGGGAGCTCGCGGTGCCCCCGGTCCACGAGCACGGCGAGTCGGACGGCGCGGGGCCGGCCGATCCCCTGCAGCGCGTCGAGCGCCGCGCGGACGGTGCGGCCCGAGTAGAGCACGTCGTCCACGAGCACGACGACCTTGCCGTCGATGCCGCTCGTCGGGATCGTCGTGCGGTGCGGCGCACGGCCGATGCCGTGGCCGAGGTCGTCGCGGTGCATCGTGACGTCGAGCGTGCCGACACGCTGGTCGCGCTGATCGGCCCAGTCGGGCTCGATGCCGGCGAGGATCGTCGCGAGACGATCGGCGAGCACGGCTCCGCGCGTCGGGATGCCCAGGAGCACGAGATCCGAGCCGCCGTGGTTGGCCTCGAGGATCTCGTGGGCGATGCGTGTCAGGGCACGCGTGATGTCGGGGTGCTGCAGGACCGTTCTGGTACCCACGCCGACCTCCTTCCCCGCCTCTCAGGACGGCATTTAAAGGATGCTGACGTGGTCAACCCTACCGGGACTCCTGGTCCCCTGCGACCGTCCGGCCGGACGGTGCACGGCCTCCGGCGACGGCACCGAGGACGCCGTTGACGAACCCGGCGGACTCCTCCGTCGAGAGCGACTGCGCGAGCTCGACCGCCTCGGCGATGGCGACACCGTCGGGCACGTCGGCGTTGAACCGGATCTCCCAGACACCCATGCGCAGGATGCACCGGTCGAGGACCGGCATCCGGGCGATCGACCAGCCCTGCGCGTGGTCGACGATCACCGCGTCGATCTCAGCGCGCGCTTCCTCGACGCCGGTGACGACCTGCCGGGCGTAGTCCCAGCTGGACGCACGCTCGGGCTGGTCGAGGTGGCGGACGGTCTCCGTGGCGAGGACGTCCGCGATCGGGAGATCGCGGACCTCCGCCACGTACAACATGTCGAGGGCGCGCTTGCGGGCCTTGGAACGAGCGCTCATTCGTTGACGCGGCCGAGGTAGTTGCCGTCGCGCGTGTCGATCTTCACCTTGGTGTCGGTCTCCAGGTACAGCGGGACCTGGATCTGGTAGCCCGTGGCCTTGATCGTCGCGGGCTTGGTGCCGCCGGACGAGCGGTCGCCCTGCAGGCCGGGCTCGGTCTCGATCTCGGTGACGATCGAGGTCGGGAGCTCGATGTAGAGCGGGTTGCCCTCGTTCATCGCGATGGTGACCATCGCGGACTCGAGCAGGAAGTTCTTCGCGTCGCCGACGACCGTCGCGGGGACCGGGATCTGGTCGTAGGTGTCGGTGTCCATGAACACGTACGAGTCGCCGTCCTCGTAGAGGAACTGGTAGTCACGACGGTCGACCGTCGCGGTCTCGATCTTCGCGCCCGCGTTGAACGTGCGGTCGACGACCTTGCCGGAGACGACGTTCTTCAGCTTGGTGCGCACGAACGCACCGCCCTTGCCGGGCTTGACGTGCTGGAACTCGACGACCGACCAGAGCTGCCCGTCGATGATGAGAACGGCGCCGTTCTTGATGTCAGTGGTACTGGCCATGAGTCTTCGATGTCCCGTTCGTATTGATGAGTGAAGTGTTCGGGCGGCTGGCGCCCGGAGTCGGACGGCTGGCGCCCGTGTCGGGCGCGCGCCCCGGACGAGTGTAGCCGACGGCGTCACTCCCGCCGTCGTGCCCGCCACGCGTCGATCGCCGCCCAGACCAGCAGCACCACCGCCGCACCGCCGAGCAGCCCGCCGGCCGCCGCGGTGCTCAACGCCGCCGTCGGTCGCGCGGGCGACGCCAGGTAGACGATGGCGAGGACGCCCGCTCCTGCGCCGAGCAGCACGAGGAGCACCCGACGGATCAGGCCGGACAGCGTTCGTCGGTCCCGCTGGTCCGCGAACAGTCGGATGTTGACGGTCAGCTTCCCCGTCTCGATCGCCTCGCCGATCCGGTCGACACGGCGTGGCAGGCGTCGGGCGGTCGACACGAGCCCGAACAGCTCCCGCACCGCGACGTCCCGCAGCTTGCCCGGACGCAGTTGATCGCGGATCTGCTCGCGGGCGAGGTTCCGCGATTCCTCGAGCAGATCGAAGCTCGGGACGAGGGTGCGGAGGGTCCCCTCGAAGATCGCGAGTGCCCTGGCCGCGGCAACGAAGTCCGGCGGGGCCTTCAGCCGGTACTGCCCGAACACCTCGACCGCGTGGTCGACGGTCTCGACGCCGATGCGCGCACCAGGCCCGAGTTCCTCGGCCACGAACCGGGCGATGTCCCGCCGGAAGTCCGGCTCGTCCTGCGCTCGGCGCACCGGGGCCATGCGCAGCACTGCGTCCGCGATCCGGGAGGTGTCGTCCTGCAGGTAGGACGCGAGCAGCTCCTGCACGATGTCGCGGAGCCCCGGGTCGAGTCGGCCGACGGACCCGAAGTCGATCAGCGCCGGCCGACCGTCGGGGAGCAGGAGCACGTTCCCCGGGTGCATGTCGGCGTGGTAAATGCCGTCGAAGACCACCTGCCGGAGGAACACGCGCAGGATCGCCCGCATCGGCTCGTCCAGGTCGCGGTCGGACCGCGCGGCCCGGATCGCGCTCAGCGTGTCGCCCTCGAGGAACTCCATCACGAGCACGCGCCGGCCCGACAGCTCCGGGTACGGGTCGGGGAAGCGCACCTCGTCCGGACGGGCGCTCCGCGCCTGTGCCGCGCGGAGTGCTTCGAGGTTGCGGAGCTCCGACGTGAAGTCGACCTGCCGGATGAGGTCGGCCGCGTACTGCGCCGCCACGTCCTGCACGCCGATCTGCCGGGCCTCGGTCGAGGTGCGGGCCATGAACCGCACGACCCGGAGCGCGATGTCGACGTCGCGTCGGACGGCGTCGTCGATGCCTGGCCGCTGCACCTTCACGGCGACCGCCGTGCCGTCGTGCAGTCGGGCACGGTGGACCTGCGCGATCGACGCGGCCGCGACGGGTGTCGTGTCGAAGGACTGGAAGACCTCGTCGATCGGCGCGTGCAGATCGCTGGCGAGCAGGGCGGCGACGGCAGCGGGATCCGCCGGCGTCACGTTGCGCTGCAGGTGCGCGAGGCCCTCGGTCCACTCGTCGGGCAACAGGTCGTCCCTGGTCGACAGCAGCTGCCCCATCTTCACGAACCCGCCGCCGGCTTCCTCGAGCGCGCGGCGGAGGTGCTCCGCCTGGCTGCGGCGCTTGTCGGACGTCTCGGGGTCGCGTGAGAAGTCGAGCCGACGGAACGGCACCAGACCGTGTCGGCGGGCGATGGACAGGAGTTCGGCGAACCGGCGCGCGCGGGTGCGGAGTGTTCCGGGCTCCGCCGCCGGCCCGGCGCCGAGGTCGCTCAGGCGGGGTGGGTTGGGCACTCGGCCAGCATGCTCCCCCGGGCTGGGCTTCAGCAGACGGCTCCTCCACAGCCGGGAGGCTCGGCGCGCGTTCCACAGATCGGCTGGCCGCCGCCTCGTGGCCCGGTCGACGACCCCATGCTCGTCCCATGGACTCGGCACTGATTGCCGCCGGTATCGCAGCCGCTGCCGCCGACTTCGCCGCGGTCATGGCGTGGGTCGCCGCCGGTCAAGCGCGACGTTCGAGCGATCGAACGCACGCGTGGGCACGGATCATCTGGACCGTCCAGACCGCGAGCGATACGGAACACGACATTTCGGAAAGTGTGCTCGCGAACATGCGCGACCTACGGTGGGCTCCCGAGGACGACCGCGAACTCGCCGCCAGACTGCTGGCACAGATGCGCCGCCGTACCTACGGATTGCCAATCGAAGGAGTGCCGCCATGCTGAAACGGAAGCCGCTCGACGTCCCGACCGACCCGTTCGAACGCCGGGCCTTCGCCAACGGCGCCACGCCCGAGGAATGGGCCGAGTTCCACCGCACCAACATCATCACGGTGTCGATGCGTGTGAAGTGGTGGTGGCGTCGGACGCTCCACGTCCTCCGATGAGCTCGGGCTAGACGCCGACCTCCTGGTAGGCGGTGAAGAGCAGGTGGTCCTCCGGCCCCTCGAGGGTGACGGGCTTGCCGACACCGTCGAGGATGATGAACCGCAGCATCCCCGCACGCGCCTTCTTGTCGCGGCGCATCGTGGCCAGGAGCCCCTCCCACCGGCCGAGCGGGTAGGTCGTGGGGAGCGACAGCGAGTCGAGGATGGCGCGGTGCCGGTCCACGGTCGCGTCGTCGAGGTGTCCGGTCAGTCGCGCGAGCTCCGCGGCGAACACCATGCCGACCGAGACGGCCGCACCGTGGCGCCACTGGTAGCGCTCGGCGTGCTCGATCGCGTGTCCGAGCGTGTGCCCGTAGTTGAGGATCTCGCGGCGGCCCTGCTCGGTGAAGTCGTCCGACACCACCTGCGCCTTGAGCTCGATCGCGAGTTCTACCACGCGGCGGAACTCCGGCGTCGTGGGGTCGGTCGCGCGATCGACGTCGGCTTCCACGATGTCGAGGATCTCCGGAACGGCGATGAACCCGGCCTTCACGATCTCCGCGAACCCCGTGAGCACGTCGTTGCGCGGCAGCGTCAGCACGAGGTCGATGTCCGCGACGACCGCTTTCGGCGGGTAGAAGGCGCCGACGAGGTTCTTGCCCTCGTTGGTGTTGATGCCGGTCTTGCCGCCGACGCTCGCGTCCACCATGCCGAGCACGCTCGTCGGGATCGCGATGTACGGCACGCCGCGGAGCCACGTCGCGGCGACGAACCCGGCGAGGTCCGTGACGGCTCCCCCGCCGAGTCCGATCACGGCGTCGGTCCTGGTGAAGTCCGACTGCCCCATGATCTGCCAGCAGAACGCCGCGACCTCGATGCGCTTGGCTGCCTCGGCATCCGGGACCTCGGCGATGAGCGCCTCGAGGCCGGCGTCGACGAGCTGCACGCGGAGCTCCTCCGCGCGTGCACCGAGGGTCGGCGCGTGCACGATGAGCACCTTGGCGACTCGCGGTCCGAGAAGCGCCGGCACGGAACCGAGCAGGCCGTTGCCGACCGCCACGACGTACCCGTCGTCGCCGCCGACGCGGATCTCGGTGGTGCCCTCTGGCAGGATCGACTCGGTCACGGTGTTCCTCCTGTTGTCCCCCGCACCCACGCGACGACGTCGTCGACGACGTGCGACATCGGGCGGCGGGAGGTGTCGACGACGACGTGCGCCAGCTCCGCGTAGGTCGCGGCGCGCTCGTCCATGATGGTCTGCCAGGCGTCGATGCCGCCGGACGCCAGCAACGGCCGGTCCGAGCCGTTGATCCGCTCGGCGACGGCCTCCGGCGACACGGTGAGCAGGACGACGCGCGCCCCGACCATCGCGTCACGAGTGGCCGCGTGGGTCACGGCTCCTCCGCCGACGGCGATCACCCCGCCCGATGCCATCGCCGCGGCGACCGCCTCGGCCTCGAGGGCCCGGAACGCCGGTTCGCCACGGTCCGCGAAGATGCCGGGGATCGGTCCGTGCTCACGGACGATCACCCGGTCGGTGTCGGTGAAGGGGACACCGAGCTGCTTCGCGACCCGCTTGCCGACGCTCGACTTGCCGGCGCCCATCGGTCCGATGATGACGACGGGAGCAGCGGCGTGCCCGGCGCTCACCAGGTGCTGGAGGGCTCAGCCGGCTCGGTGCGGCGGGAACGCAGGGTCTCCGGGATCGACGCGAGGTACGACTCGAGGTTGCGCTTGGTCTCCACGACGTTGTCGCCACCGAACTTCTCGAGCACGGCGTCGGCGAGCACGAGCGCGACCATGGCCTCGGCGACCACACCGGCGGCCGGCACGGCGCAGACGTCCGAGCGCTGGTGGTGCGCGGACGCGTCCTCACCCGTGGCGACGTCGATGGTGTGCAGCGCGTGCGGGACCGTGGCGATCGGCTTCATCCCGGCGCGGACGCGCAGCACGGTCCCGGTGGACATGCCGCCCTCGGTCCCACCGGCGCGGTCGCTCGTGCGGATGATCTCGCCGTCCTCGCGGAACAGCTCGTCGTGCGCTTCGGAACCGCGGCGGGCAGCCGTCTGGAATCCGTCGCCGATCTCGACGCCCTTGATCGCCTGGATGCCCATGATCGCGGCTGCGAGACGCGCGTCGAGACGGCGGTCCCACTGCACGTGCGAGCCGAGCCCCGGCGGGACGCCGTAGAACAGCACCTCGACGACGCCGCCGAGGGTGTCACCGTCCTTCTTCGCCGCCTCGACCTCGGTGACCATCCGGGCGGAGGTGTCGGCGTCGAAGCAGCGCAGCTGGTCCTCGTCAAGCCGGTCGACGTCGTCGGGCTGGGGCAGGGCGGTGCCGTCGGGGACGCGGACGGTCCCGACCTGCAGCGTGTGCGCGACCGACCGGATGCCGAGTTCGGCGAGGAAGGACTTCGCCACGGCCCCGAGGGCGACGCGCGCCGCGGTCTCGCGAGCAGAGGCACGTTCGAGGATCGGGCGGGACTCGTCGAACCCGTACTTCTGCATGCCGACGAGATCGGCGTGCCCCGGACGCGGGCGGGTCAACGGGGCGCTGCGACCACGCGAGAGCTCGGTCTGTTCGACCGGCTCCGGGTTCATCACCTCGACCCACTTCGGCCACTCGGTGTTGCCGATGCGGATCGCGATCGGGCTGCCGAGGGAGTACCCGTGCCGGACACCGCCGGACACGTGCAGCTCGTCCTGTTCGAACTTCATGCGCGAGCCGCGGCCGTAGCCGAGCTTGCGCCGCGCGAGGTCGGTACGGATGGACTCGAACGACACCGGGACGCCGGCGGGCAGGCCCTCGAGCATCGCGATCAGTTCGGGTCCGTGGGACTCACCAGCGGTCAACCAACGAAGCATGGTGTCCATCCTCCCACAGCGACGGAGCCCGAGTCGTTACTGGTACGAGGGGTTCGCGCGGAGCCACGCCTGGAACTGCTTCACCGCCTGCTGGTGCTCGGCGTAGGTGTCCGAGAAGACCGTCTCACCGGTCTCGAGGTTCACCGTGACGAAGTACAACCAGTTGCCGGTGGCCTCTTGGGTGACCGCCTTGATGGCGATGTCGCCCGGGTTCGAGATCGGCGCGGGCGGCAGTCCCTCGTGCTGGTACGTGTTGTACGGGTTCGAGGCGTCGTTCCGCTCGGCGTCGGTCGTCGTCACCCGGTGGGTGTTCCCCGTGCCGTACGCGACGGTCGCGTCCGACTGCAGCTTCATCCCCTGGTCGAGGCGGTTCTGGAACACGCGCGCGACCTTCGGGTAGTCGGCCGCGAGGCCGGCTTCCTTCTGCACGAGCGACGCGAAGACGATGACGTGCTCCTGGTCCGCCTCGGCCACGCCGGCGTCCTTCAGGTGCTGCTTCATCGTGTCGACCATGGACTGGAAGTACTGCTTCGCGGTCCAGCCCGGGTTGATCGGGTACGTCGCCGGGAACAGCCAGCCCTCGAGGGTGGTCACGCCGCTCGGGAGTCCGTACGCCGAGACGTCCTTTGCTGCCGACGACACCGCGGCTTCGCTCAGTCCGGCCTTCGAGACCATGCCGGCCTCGATGTCCTTGAGTGCGGTGCCCTCCGGGATCACGATGGAGGCGCTGACCTTGTTGTCCTTGTCCTGCAGCGCCGCGAGCGCGGCCTTCGAGCTCATGTGCTTCTTCAGCGCGTAGGAGCCCGGCTGGAACTGGACGTCGCTCGACGCCAGCAGGAGCTTGTAGAACGCGGTCGACGTCTTCACGACGCCGCTCCGCTGCAGGGTCTTCGCGACGTCCTCGCCGATGTCGCCCTGCTTGATGGTGATGGTGACCTTCGAGGTCCCGTTCCCGGTGTAGTCGTCGGTCTCCTTCGCGCCGGTGAGCGCTCCGATGACCTGCTGCACCTTCGGCGCAGCGAACGTGTACGCGCCGACGCCGGCCGCCAGCACGACGGCGACGATGACGATGCCGGCGATCAGGCCCCCGCGGGAGCGACGGTGCGGCTCACGGGGCGGCCTGGAGGCTCGCCCGCGTCCACCTCGACGCCCACGACCGCCGCCTCCCGCGGATCCGCCGCCGTCGCCGGTGCCGCCGGCACCGTCGCCGGCGCCCGGTGCAGGCGCTGCCACACCCTCGGTGAGCAGGTCGTGCACCTCCGGGTGGAGCTCGTCGACGGACCGTGCCACCGGAGCGTCGGCCGGTGAGACCGGCCGCTCCGACTCGTCGGGGGGCGACCCAGCGGCAGCGCGAGCCGACGTCACTTCCCGGGCACGAGCCTCCCGTCGGGACAGCGGGCGCCCTGCGCCACCGTCGGCGGAGCGGACGTCGTCGCGTCCATCGGGTCCGCCGTCGGCGGGCTTCGCCCGCCGCTCGGCGTCGTTGCCGGGCGCGATGATCGCGTTCCAGTCCAGGTCGTCTGCCAACGGTCCTCGATCTCTCGGTCGGGAAGACTCCGCGGGGGCTCCGTCGCTTCGGTGACGACGGGAGGGCAGCCCTACTCGGGGAGCGTGGCCCCGGGTGGGGCGCCGGACGCGCGCTCGTGGTCGAGCGCATGTTGCAGAATGATAACAGCGGCCGCTTGGTCGATCACGGACCGCGACTTCTTGGCGTTGCGTCCCGCCTGCCGCATCCCCCGCTGGGCGGTCACCGTGGACAGCCGCTCGTCGACCAGCCGGACGGGTCGGTGCTCGGCGATCCGGGCCGCGAACTCCCGCGCGTCCGTCGTGGACGGCGTGTCCGCTCCGGACATCGACAGCGGCAGCCCGACGACGACCTCGAGCACGTCGTACTCGTCGGCGATCGTCAGGATCCGGCGCAGGTCCTCGTCGTCGTCGCGCGCGACGGTCTCCACCGGCGTCGCGAGGAGTCCGTCGCGGTCGCAGACGGCCACGCCGATCCGGGCGCGGCCGACGTCGACGCCGAGCCGGCGTCCGGATCGGATCGTCATGGTCAGGCCGACAGCCGCGCGGTCACCGCACGGAGCGCTTCGGGCAGTGCCGCGGCGTTCGTGCCGCCGCCCTGTGCGAGGTCGGGCTTCCCGCCACCACCGCCACCGAGGACACCAGCGGCTTCCTTGGCGAGCGGTCCGGCCTGGATCCCCGCGGCACGGGCGGCGTCGTTCGTCGCGACGATGACGGCCGGCTTGTCGTTGACCACGGCGCCGAGCACGACCACCGCGGCGCCGTCGCCGAGCTGGGCGCGGACACCGGTGGCGAGCGATCGCAGGTCGTCCGCGGAACCGAGGTTCTCGACCGACTCGGCGACCACGGTGGTCGCGCCGATCGTCGTCGCCTGGCGGGCGATCGCCGGCACACGCTGCTGGAGCCCGGCCGACTCGAACTCCGCGATGCGCTTCTGCGCGACACGGAGGTCCTCCATCAGGGACTGGACACGGGTCGGGAGGTCCGCCCGCGGGGCCTTCAGCGCACTCGAGAGCTGCGACACGATCGTGCGCTCGACCGCGAGGTCACGGAAGCCCTCGAGCCCGACGAGGGCCTCGACACGACGGTTGGTGGAACCGACGCTCGCCTCGCCGACCAGGTTCACCAGACCGACCTGCGAGCTGGACGCGACGTGCGTCCCACCGCAGAGCTCTCGCGACCACGGGCCACCGATGTCCACCATGCGGACCTCGGCGCCGTACTTCTCGCCGAACAGCGCCTGCGCGCCGAGTTCCTTCGCCTCATCGAGCGGCATGATCCTGGTCGAGACCTCGAGGTCGGAGCGGATCGCGGTGTTGACGACCTCTTCGATCTCGGAACGGGTCTCGAGCGAGACCGGCTGGCTCCACGAGAAGTCCAGGCGCATGTACCCGGACTTGTTGTACGAACCGGCCTGCAGTGCTTCCGGCCCGAGGATGTCGCGGAGCGCCGCGTTCACGAGGTGGGTCGCCGAGTGGGCCTGGGTCGCGCCCCTGCGGTACTCGGCGTCGACCACGGTGGTGGCCGCGTCGCCGACGCCGACCTCACCGGAGCGGACCTGCACCTTGTGGCTCCACAGCCCGGAGACCGGTCGCTGCACGTCGAGGACCTCGAGGTCGAAGCCGTTGCCGACGATCGAGCCCTGGTCCGCGTCCTGCCCGCCGGACTCCGCGTACAGCGTGGTCTCGCTGAGGACGACCTCGGCGATGTCACCGGCCACCGCACGGTCGACGCTCTGGCCGTCCACGATGAGGCCGAGCACGCGGGACTCGGCTTCGAGGGCGTCGTACCCGAGGAAGGTGGTCTCGCCGGAGGCACGGAACGCGCTGTAGACGCTGAGGTCCGCCAGCGCGGTCTTCTTGCTCTTGGCGTCCGCCTTGGCACGCGCGCGCTGTTCCGACATCAGGGTGTCGAAGGCGGAGCGGTCGACGTGGACGCCCGCTTCCTCGGCCATCTCCATCGTCAGGTCGATCGGGAAGCCGAACGTGTCGTGCAGGAGGAACGCGGTGTCCCCGCCGATCGACGGCTGGTTGTCCTGCTTCGCGCGGTCCACCGCGACGTCGAGGATCGTCGTCCCCTGCGCCAGGGTGCGGAGGAAGGTCTCTTCCTCCGCGTAGGCGATGCGCGAGATGCGGTCGTAGTCGGACGCGACCTCGGGGTAGGCGTCACGCATGGCGTCACGCGATGCGGGGAACAGCTCGGGGAACGTCGCGCCCTCGACACCGAGCAGGCGCATCGCCCGGACGGTCCGGCGCAGCAGACGGCGGAGGATGTAGCCGCGTCCCTCGTTCGACGGCGAGACACCGTCGGCGATGAGCATCAGCGAGGAGCGCACGTGGTCCGCGATGACGCGCATGCGGACGTCGTCCTCGTGCACCGCGCCGTAACGACGACCGGAGACCTCCGCCGCCTTGTCGAGGACCGGGCGCACCTGGTCGATCTCGTACATGTTGTCGACGCCCTGCTTGATGAAGGCCACGCGCTCGAGCCCCATGCCGGTGTCGATGTTCTTGTTCGGCAGCTCGCCGGTGATCTCGAAGTCGTACTTCGACCGCACGTCGGCGATCTGGTACTGCATGAAGACGAGGTTCCAGATCTCGACGTACCGGTCGTCGTCCGTCGCCGGACCACCGTCGATGCCGTACTCCGCCCCGCGGTCGAAGAAGATCTCCGAGCAGGGACCCGCGGGACCGGGCTGGCCGGTCGACCAGTAGTTGGTGTCCTTGCCGAGTCGCTGGATGCGTTCGTCGGGCAGGGACGAGTGCTGCTTCCAGAACGCGATCGCCTCGTCGTCGTCCTCGTACACCGTGACCCACAGGTCGTCCGGCGAGAAACCGAGCCCACCGTCGGGCTCCGGCGAGGTGAGGAACTCCCAGGCGTACTGGATCGCCTGCTCCTTGAAGTAGTCGCCGAAGGAGAAGTTGCCGTTCATCTGGAAGAACGTGCCGTGCCGCGGGGTCTTGCCGACTTCTTCGATGTCGTTGGTGCGGATGCACTTCTGCACGCTCGTCGCGCGGGGGTACGGCGCGGGGATGAGTCCGGTCAGGTACGGGATGAACGGGACCATCCCGGCCACCGTGAACAGCAGCGACGGGTCGTCCGAGACGAGCGAGGCGGACGGGACGACGGTGTGGCCGCGGTCACCGAAGTACTGGAGCCAACGGCGGCGGATCTCTGCGGTCTGCATGGTGCTTCCTGATGACGTGGAACGGGGACGGGCGCTGGTGTTGTGCGGTGCGGGGCTGTTCGGTGCGACGGTGTCGCCGTGTGTCGGTGCGACGGTCAGTCGTCGGTGCGGAGCTCGGCTTCACGGGAGCGGTACCCGTCGGCCACGGCACCGGTGAAGGCCTTCGTGCGGGCATCGACCTCGGCGAAGAACTTCGCGCCCGACGAGGTCCTGCTGACCTTGTGGGCGACGAGGAACCCGATGACGACGCCGACGGCGACGAAGAACAGTTGCTTCACGGTGCATCCCTTCCGCACGCGCCGTGGCGCGCGTCCGACCAGCTTAGTCGTCGCTCCTGGAACGCAGAACGGCGGGCCGTCCGATGTGGACGACCCGCCGTTCAGGCGGTGCAGTGGATCAGCGAGCCGCGTAGTACTCGACGACCAGCTGGACCTCGCAGGTCACGGGGACCTCGGCACGCTTCGGGCGACGCACGAGGCGGGCCTGGAGCTTGTCGATCTCGACCTCGAGGTAGCCCGGGACCTTCGGGAGGACTTCCTGGTGGCCACCGGCAGCGGCGACCTGGAAGGGCTCGAGCGACTCGGAGCGCTGCTTGACGTGGATCAGCTGGCCCTCCTTGACGCGGAAGGAGGGGCGGTCGACGAGCTTGCCGTCGACGAGGATGTGGCGGTGCACGATCAGCTGACGGGCCTGCGCGGTGGTGCGGGCGAAGCCGGCACGCAGCACGAGGGCGTCGAGCCGCTGCTCGAGCAGCTCGACCAGGTTCTCACCGGTCAGGCCGTTGGTCTTGCGGGCCTCTTCGAAGACGATGCGCAGCTGCTTCTCGCGGATGCCGTACTGGGCGCGCAGACGCTGCTTCTCACGGAGGCGGACGGCGTAGTCGCTGTCGGCACGACGACGCGTGCGGCCGTGCTCACCGGGGCCGTAGGGGCGCTTCTCGAGGTACCGGGCCGCCTTCGGCGTCAGCGGGATTCCGAGCGCGCGCGACAGGCGGGTCTTGCTGCGGGTACGTGACTTGGTAGACACAGGGTCCTTTTCTCTGTTGTTGCTGAACTGAACACGGGTCTCGGCACGCGCACGTGCCGACGAACCCCGTGAAGGGATCCAGAGGGATGAGCCTGTGGGATCGGACGGCTACAGTCCGAACCTCTGCCCCCGTGTCACAACGACGCTCTGCGCCGCGTGGCACTCTGTCCCCGACGCAGCCGCACGCGGGGACCAGGACTTAGGCCCGTCAACGATAGCAGGCTTCAGGCGTCCCCAGAAGTACCGCGCGTGATCTTCCGGAGACGGTCCAGGCGCGGCCCGACTTCTCGCTCGTAGCCGTTCGTGGTCGGCGTGTAGTACTCGGTGCCCTCGAGCGCGTCGGGGAGGTACTGCTGCTCCGCCACACCGTGCTCGGCATCGTGGGAGTAGATGTAGCCCTTGCCGTGCCCGAGCCGCTTCGCACCGGCGTAGTGGGCGTCCCGGAGGTGGTTCGGCACGACGCCCATCCGGCCGGCCTTGACGTCCGCCATCGCCGCGTTCACGCCGTTGTACGCGGCGTTCGACTTCGGGGCCGTCGCCAGGTACACGACCGCTTCCGCCAGGGGGATCCGTCCCTCCGGCATGCCGATCAGCTGCACCGCCTGTGCCGCGGCGACCGCGATCGGGAGCGCCTGGGGGTCGGCCATGCCGATGTCCTCGGCCGCGGAGATGATGATGCGCCTGGCGATGAACCGGGAGTCCTCTCCTGCCTCGATCATCCGGGCCAGGTAGTGCAGCGCGGCGTCGACGTCGCTCCCCCGCACCGACTTGATGAACGCGCTGATGACGTCGTAGTGCTCGTCGCCCTGCCGGTCGTAGCGGAGCAGTGCACGGTCGACGGCGGCCGCGACGGTGTCGGCGTCCACCACCGGCACGCTGTCGTCGTCGTCGTCCTGCGCCGCCCCGGCCGAGGCGGCAGCGGCTTCCAGCGCCGTGAGCGCGCGACGGGCGTCGCCGGAGGCGAGCCGGACGATGGCGGAGCGTGCTTCGTCGCCGAGGACGACGGACCCGCCGAGGCCGCGGGGATCCTCCACCGCACGGTCGACGAGCATGCCGAGGTCGGCGTCGGTGAGCGGCTTCAGGGTGAGCAGGAGCGACCGGGACAGCAGCGGCGAGATGACCGAGAACGACGGGTTCTCGGTGGTGGCCGCGATGAGGATCACCCAACCGTTCTCGACACCGGGAAGGAGCGCGTCCTGCTGCGCCTTGCTGAACCGGTGGATCTCGTCGAGGAACAACACCGTGGTGGAGCCGTAGAGGTCACGGTGCGTGAGGGCCTTCTCCATCACCTCTCGCACGTCCTTGACGCCGGCGGTCACCGCGGAGAGCTCGACGAACTCGCGGCCGGACTGGCGGGCGATCGCCTGCGCGAGGGTGGTCTTGCCGGTGCCAGGAGGCCCCCAGAGGATCACGGAGACACCGCCGGGGTTCTCACGCGTGCCGGTCGCGAGCTGCACGAGTGGCGAGCCGCGCCCGAGGAGGTGCTGCTGACCGGCGACCTCGTCGAGGCTGGTCGGACGCATCCGGACGGCGAGCGGCACGGAGCCCTGCGCCAGACCGACACGTCCACCGGTCGTGGGCGCGGTCATGCCCGATCGATCCGATGCCATGTCGGCAATCGTAGGTGGAACCACTGACAGCCGACTCATGGGAGCGGGTCCGATACGCTCGCAAGCACACTGCGACGAGAGGGCAGACCAGCACCGTGGCACCGAAGAACCAGGCGCGTGACAACCGTGAGGCGCGCGAGCGGCTCCGTCTCTACGAGGCTCGACAGGGACTCCACGACCGGCAACGCCGCCGCCGTGTGCGGGACAACGTCATCGGGCTCAGCGCGCTCGTCGCCGTCGCGGCACTCGCGACCGGGTCCCAGCTCGCCTTCGCCGGCTCGCAGCCCGACGCGAAGCCCAGCGCCAGCGCCAGTGCCAGTGCCAGTGCCAGTGCCAGTGCCAGCGCTACCGGCACGCCGACTCCCTCGGCCAGCGCCACCCCCGCGAACACCGGGGACGTCCCGAGCAAGTCCATCGCGAAGGACTCGACGTGGACGGGGTCGCTCACGCTGAACAAGGACGTCAAGCTCGGGATCGAACTCGACGGGAAGAAGGCGCCGCAGGCCGCGAGCGTCGAGATCGACCTGATCCGCAAGCAGTTCTACGAGGGCACGACCTGCCACCGGCTCGCCGACAGCAAGGGGTTCGAGTTCCTGCAGTGCGGTTCGGCGAACGGCGACGGCACCGGCGACGCGGGCTTCCAGTACGGACCGATCGAGAACACGCCGAGCGACGACGTCTACGACAAGGGCACGATCGCGATCGCCCGCAGCTCGTCCACGTACTCGCAGTCCACGCAGTTCTTCATCGTCTACGGCGACACCACGCTCGACGGCTCGACCGGCGGCTACACGGTGGTCGGCAAGGTCACCAGCGGCCTGTCGGACCTGGTGTCGAAGATCACGTCGAAGGGCATCTCGGACGCCGGTTCGGACGGCACCGGGGAGCCGAAGGTGACGACCACGATCACCGGCGCGACGATCAAGCAGGAGCAGTAGTCCACAGACCAGCACACTGGCGGGTCGCGGGGCTCGCCAGTGCAATAGGGTGGCTTCCTGACCGTACCGACGGTGACGTCGGTGATGCACGACCACGATCGAGGCGAGACCTGTGGGATCTGACGAAGCAACGACCTGGGGGCGGGTCGACGATGACGGCACCGTGTACGTCCGGTACCAGGACACCGAGCGTGTCGTGGGCGAGTACCCGGACGCCACCCCCGAAGAAGCACTCGCCTACTTCGCGCGCAAGTACGCCGACCTCGAAGGTCAGGTGAAGATCGCGGAGCAGCGCGTGCAGCGCGGCGCGTCCGCGAACGACGTCGCCAGGACGGTCGAGCACCTGACCGCGCTCGTGGGCGAAGCCCGCGTCGTCGGCGACGTCAAGGCCCTCGAAGACCGTGTCGGAGCGCTGTCCGAGCAGCTCGGGTCGCTGACCAAGGAGCAGGCGGAGCAGGCGCAGCAGGCCCTCGCCGAGGCACTCGCGTTCCGCACCGCCCTCGTCGAGGAAGCCGAAGCACTCGCAGCGGTCGACCCGGCCCGCGCGCAGTGGAAGCAGATCACCGCGCAGCTCGACGACGTGTTCGCGCGGTGGCAGCAGCACCAGCACGACGGTCCGCGGATCCCCAAGAACGAAGCGAACGAGCTGTGGAAGCGGTTCCGTGCGGCACGGTCCACGGTGGACCAGCACCGTCGTGCGTTCTACTCCGAACTCGACGCGCAGCACCGGGACGCCCGTACCCGCAAGCAGGAGCTCGTCCAGCAGGCTGAGGCGCTCGCGCCCCGTGGCTCGGACGCCATCCCCACCTACCGCCAGCTCCTCGACGACTGGAAGCGTGCGGGACGTGCGGGCAAGCGCCACGACGACGCGCTCTGGGCACGGTTCAAGGCCGCGGGCGACGTGCTGTTCGAGCAGCGCCATGCCGAGAGCGCCGCGGAGAACGAGGAGTACTCCGCGAACCTCGAAGCGAAGCTCGCCGTCCTGACCGAGGCCGAGCCGCTCCTCCAGCAGAACGACCGGGTCGCTGCCCGCAAGACCCTCACGGACATCCAGCGCCGGTGGGACGAGATCGGCAAGGTCCCCCGCGGGGACGTCCGCCGCATCGAGGACCGACTCCGTGCGGTGGAGGACCACGTCCGCGGGCTCGAAGACGCGCACTGGCGCGAGTCGAACCCGGAGCGCAAGGCCCGGACGACCGGGCTCGCGAGCCAGCTCGAGGACGCGATCGGCAAGCTCGAGTCCGAACTCGAGTCGGCCAAGGCATCCGGGGACGCCCGCAAGATCAAGGACGCCCAGGAAGCGCTCGACGCTCGCAAGATCTGGCTCGACGCGCTCGGCAGCTGACCCAGCACGGCGGCCGACGCTGCTGCACCCTTGACGAAGGCCCCGGCGGGTCCGCCGGGGGCGTCGTCGTGGTGGTGGGGCAGGCCTCGGGCGGTCTCTTATAAAAA
>JASCOI010000068.1 GCA_029959665.1 Microbacteriaceae bacterium PS02333 | reverse complement strand
GGGCCCGCTAACGGTACCGTGGCCCGGCGGAACCCGCCGGGACACTGTCGCTTTCGCGCACGGGCGGAGAGCCGCCCACACGGATCAGGAGCCGGACGGCGCCTTGTCCGTGTCGGCCGAGATGATCGGGATCTCGCTGGTCGAGAACTCCTTCGCCCAGTCGGACTGCGCGAAGTCGGACGACGGGTCGTTGTACTCGTCGATGACCTGCGCGACCTCTTCCTCCGAGGCCACCGTCGGACCGGACCCCATGAGCGGGGTGGCGGCGGTCTCCTTCGTGAAGTACACCGCGACCAGACCGATGACGGCGGCCGCCATCAGGTAGAACGCCGGGATGTCCTCGGCCCAGCCGAAGCCGGCGTCCTTCGCGCTGTTGATGAGCGCGGCGGTCGCGAGCGGGGTGGTGCCACCGAAGAGCGAGACGGACACGTTGAAGGCGATCGCCAGCGCGCCGTAGCGGATGATCGTCGGGAAGAGCGCGGGGAGCGTCGAGGGCATCGTCGAGGTGAAGGTGACGAGCACCACACCGAGGATGAGCAGCCCGAAGAACACGCCGACACCGGTCCCGGACTGCACGAGCTGCAGCGCCGGCCACGAGAACAGGAAGAACCCGATGCAGCCCGCGGCGAGCACGGGACGACGGCCGAACCGGTCGGACAGGCGACCACCGAACGTGATGACGACCATCATCAGGATCATCACGATGACGATGAGGATCAGACCGAAGGTGGCGTTCTGGCCGAGGTTCTGCTCGAGGTAGGTCGGCATGTACGACAGCAGCATGTAGTCGGACACGTTGAAGACCAGCACCAGGCCGATGCAGACGATGAGCGCGCGCCAGTTGGTGGCGAAGAGCTTCAGGAACGGCGTCTTCTGCGACTCGCGCTCGGCGGCCTGCTCCTGCTGCTTCTGGAAGGCCGGGGTCTCCTCGAGCTTCAGGCGCAGGTACAGCCCGATCAGGCCGAGCGGGCCGGCGACGATGAACGGGATGCGCCAGCCCCAGCTGAGCAGGGCGTCCTCGGACAGGCCGAACTGCAGGCCGGTCACGATCGAGGCACCGAGCACGTACCCGGCCAGGGTGCCGAACTCGAGCCACGACCCCATGAACCCTCGGCGCTTGTCCGGGGAGTACTCGGCGATGAACGTCGCGGCGCCGCCGTACTCGCCACCGGTCGAGAAGCCCTGCACGAAGCGCGCGACGAGCAGCAGGACGGGCGCCCAGAAGCCGATCGTGTCGTAGGACGGGATCAGGCCGATCATCAGCGTGCCGGCGGCCATCAGGATCATCGTCAGGGCGAGGACCTTCTGCCGGCCGATCTTGTCGCCGATCGGGCCGAAGACGGCTCCACCGATCGGGCGGACGATGAACGCGGCGGCGAAGAACCCGAAGGTGGCGACGATGTTCGCGGCGGGGTCACCCTGCGGCAGGAAGACCTTCGAGATCGTGACGGTGAGGTAGGCGAAGATGCCGAAGTCGAACCACTCCATCGCGTTGCCGAGTGCGGCTGCGGCGACGGCGCGCTTGAGGAGCGACTCCTCGACGACGGTGACGTCGTCCGTGGTCAGCTTCCGGCGAGCGCGCTTCGCAGCGCCCTTCGTGCGCAGCGGCCGATCGCCGTGCGACTGGGGTGCGTTGTTCGGTGTCAAGGGTGTTCCTCCGGTGTGCTGAGCGTCCTTCGGGGGTCCGACGGGACGGCGACGTTGCAGCTCCTACGAGCTCGCGCTCGCCGGACAAACCCCGACAGACTAACAGCTTCGGGACTTGTCCGCGAGGGGGCCGCGTGGTAAGCGTGCTGCCCGCCCGCCGGTCCCGGTACGATCGAGGGAACCACGTGTCACGCGTGGACACTCAGGCACCTCATCACGGACTCGGTGCCGCACATACCGATCGAAAGGCGCAGCCATGACCAAGCCCATGCCCGACAAGCCCACGGTGGACGGACTCGAGCAGGTCTGGGGACCGGTCTGGGACGACCAGGGCACGTACCGGTTCGACCGCGACGCCGCCGGGGACCGCAGCAACGTCTACTCGATCGACACCCCGCCGCCGACCGCCTCCGGCTCGCTGCACATCGGTCACGTGTTCTCGTACACGCACACCGACCTCAAGGCCCGGTTCGAGCGCATGCGCGGCAAGCACGTCTTCTACCCGATGGGCTGGGACGACAACGGTCTCCCCACCGAGCGTCGCGTGCAGAACTACTACGGCGTCCGCTGCGACCCGCAGCTCCCCTACGACCCGATGTTCGTGCCGCCGTTCGAGGGCGGCGACAACAAGTCCTCGAAGGCCGCCGACCAGATCCCGGTGTCGCGCCGCAACTTCATCGAGCTGTGCGAACGCCTGACCGTGCAGGACGAGCAGCAGTTCGAGCACCTGTTCCGCACGCTCGGCCTGTCCGTGGACTGGTCGCAGTCGTACCGCACGATCGACGACACCTCCCGCGCCAGCGCGCAGCGTGCCTTCCTCCGCAACCTCGAGCGCGGGGAGGCCTACCAGGCCGACGCCCCGACCCTCTGGGACGTCACCTTCCGCACCGCGGTCGCGCAGGCCGAGCTCGAGGACAAGGACATGCCGGGTGCGTACCAGGGCATCGCCTTCCACCGGGCTGACGGTCAGGGCGACATCGTCATCCAGACCACCCGCCCGGAGCTCCTGCCCGCGTGCGTGGCCCTCGTCGCGCACCCGGACGACGAGCGCTTCCAGGACCTCTTCGGCACGACGGTCCGCTCCCCCCTGTTCGACGTCGAGGTCCCGGTGCTCGCACACCACCTCGCGCAGAAGGACAAGGGCGCCGGCATCGCCATGGTCTGCACCTTCGGTGACACCACCGACGTCGTGTGGTGGCGCGAGCTGCAGCTGCCGAACCGCGCGATCATCGGCTTCGACGGCCGCGTGCGCTCCGACGAGCCGGCGTGGATCGAGTCGGACGGCGGCAAGGCCCTCTACGCCGAGATGGCCGGCAAGACCGTGTTCTCGGCGAAGAAGGTCGTCGTGGACGCCCTGACCGAGTCCGGCGAGCTGGTCGGCGACGTCAAGACGATCCAGCACCCGGTGAAGTTCTTCGAGAAGGGCGACAAGCCCCTCGAGATCGTCTCCACGCGCCAGTGGTACATCGTGAACGGCGCTCGCGACGAGGACCTCAAGGCCACGCTCCGGAAGCGCGGCGAGGAGATCGCCTTCCACCCAGACTTCATGCGTGTCCGCTACGACAACTGGGTCGGCGGCCTCTCCGGCGACTGGCTCATCTCGCGCCAGCGCTTCTTCGGCGTGCCGCTGCCCGTCTGGTACCCGCTCGACGCCGACGGCAACCCGGTGTTCGACCAGCCGATCGTCCCGACCGAGGCGCAGCTGCCCGTCGACCCGGCCTCCGAACCGGCCCCCGGCTACACCGAGGACCAGCGCGGCGTCGCCGGCGGGTTCCAGGGCGAGCTCGACGTCATGGACACCTGGGCGACCTCGTCGCTGACCCCGCAGCTCGCGGGCAAGTGGGAGACCGACCCGGCGCTGTACGACCTCGTGTACCCGTACGACGTCCGCCCGCAGGCGCAGGACATCATCCGCACGTGGCTGTTCACGACGGTGCTCCGCAGCCAGCTCGAGGCCGACGTGGTGCCGTGGAAGAACGCGAGCATCTCGGGCTTCATCGTGGACCCCGACCGCAAGAAGATGTCGAAGTCCAAGGGCAACGTCGTCACCCCGCTCTCGATCCTCGAGCAGCACGGCGCCGACGCGGTCCGCTACTGGGCGGCCTCGTCGAAGCTCGGCACCGACGCGGCGTTCGACGCGCAGAACCCGAAGCAGATCAAGGTCGGTCGCCGTCTGGCGATCAAGGTGCTCAACGCGGCGAAGTTCGTCTACGGCTTCGAGCTGCCGACCGGCGCGCACCAGGTGACCGAGGCGCTCGACATCGACATGCTCGCCGCGCTCCGCACCACCGTCGAGCAGGCGACCACGGCGTTCGACGGCTTCGACCACGCCCGCGCCCTCGAGGTCACCGAGCGCTTCTTCTGGACGTTCTGCGACGACTACCTCGAGCTCGTCAAGGAGCGCGCGTACGGCACCGCGCCGGACGCGACGCACGAGACCCAGGCGAGCGCCGTCCTGGCGCTCCGCGCCGCCATCGACGTGCAGCTCCGACTGCTCGCACCGTTCCTGCCGTTCGCGACGGAAGAGGTGTGGGCCTGGACCCACGACACCAGCGTGCACCGAGCCTCCTGGCCGACCGCCGCCGACCTGCCGGTCGACGCGGCCGAGACCGGGCTGCTCGCCGCCGTCGGGCAGGCGCTCATCGGGATCCGTGGTGCCAAGACGGCTGCCAAGGCGTCCCAGAAGACGCCGGTGACGCGTGCGGTCGTCGCGGCCCCGGCCGAGACGCGGGAGCTCGTCGAGCGTGCAGCGGTCGACCTGGCGGCCGTCGGCCGCATCCAGGACCTGTCGTTCGTCGACGGTCCGGAACTCGCGGTCACCGAGATCGAGCTGGCCGAGCAGCCCGCGTAGGGTCGCGTCCGGCAGTCGTTCACGCAGCACACGGACAGGAGGCCCTGATGCAGTTGGGTACACGCTGGAACGTGGGTGGGGAACCACCTGCACGGCTCGTGGAAGCGCTGGTCGTGGCGGTCCGGACCGTCGAGGACGAGCTGGCCGCGGAGGCGGTCGACACCACGGGATGGGGGTGGACGCTGACCTTCCTGGAGGGCAAGCCGCGTGTCGAGCTCGACGACGGCACGTCGATCCACCTGGACGACGCCGGGCATGCTCAGGTGACGAACCCGGACGACGCTCCCGAAGAGGACTGACGGCGCCCTGCGCCCGCGCCCGCCCGCCCGCGTTCCCACAACCGAAAGCACCCCGAGCCACGGAAACCCGTGGCTCGGGGTGCTTTCGGTTGTGCGGGGTGGTTGGGTCAGGCCTTGGCGAGCCAGCCGAGCAGGACCTCGTTCACCTCGGCGGTGTGCGTGGTGAGGAGGCCGTGCGGGGCGCCCTCGATCTCGACGTACTCGGCGTGCGGGAGCGCCTTCGTGAAGCGGCGGCCGGTGGCGTCGATCGGCAGGATGTTGTCCGCCGTGCCGTGCACGATGAGCGCCGGGACGGTGACCTTCGGGATGTCCTGACGGAAGTCGGTCGGCCAGGTCAGCGGAGCAGCGGCGCTGGCGATCGACCCGGACCCGGCGGCGACGTTCCACGCGTTGCGGACGGCCTCTTCCGAGATGCGCGAGCCGAGGTTCTCCGACAGGTTGAAGAAGTCCTGGTAGAAGTTCGTGAAGTACGCGTACCGGTCCTTCTTCACGTCGGCGGCGATGCCCTCGAAGAACGACATCGGGCCGGCGCCGTCGGGGTTGTCGTCGGTGATGGCGAGGAACGGCTCGAGCGAGGCCAGGAACGCGACCTTGGCGATCCGGTCCTCCCCGTGGCGGCCGATGTAGCGGGCGATCTCGCCGGTGCCCATCGAGAAGCCGACGAGGATGACATCGCGGAGGTCGAGCGTCTCGAGCACGGTGTGCAGGTCGTCGGCGAAGGTGTCGTAGTCGTACCCGGTGCTCGGCTGCGAGGACTGGCCGAAGCCGCGGCGGTCGTACGTCACGACGCGGTAGCCGGCGTCGAGGAGCGGCGGGACCTGCCCCTCCCAGGAGTTGCCGTCGAGCGGGAAGCCGTGGATCAGCACGATCGGCTGACCGGTCCCCTTGTCCTCGTAGTGCAGCCGGATGTCGGCGCTGTTCTCGGTCCCGACGGTGATCTCACCCATGGTCGTTCCTTCCGTGACGGACTTGCTGACTTCGCTGCGACCGGAGAACGGTCGTTCCCCGTCGATGTGCCCTACAGTAGAGAACGACCGTTCCCCACGCAACTCGGAGACGGTGAACACACAGCGAACGGGGTACGACATGAGCGCGAACACGATCGAGGCCGACACGAAGGCCCACATCGTCGACGTCGCCGATGCACTCTTCTACGCCCGCGGCATCCAGTCCGTCGGCATGGACGAGATCCGCACGGGCGCCGGCGTCTCCCTGAAGAAGCTCTACGCGGCATTTCCCGGCAAGGACCAGCTCATCGCCGCCGTGCTCGCGGGACGGCACGAGATCTGGGAACACGGCATCGATCAGGCGGTGGACGCCGCGGATTCGCCGCGCGACAAGCTCCTGGCCATGTACGACTTCCTCGAGTCCTGGTTCGGGGACGACACCTTCCGCGGCTGCGGGTTCATCAACGCGTTCGGCGAGCTCGGTGCGACCTCCCCGGCCGTCGCCTCGATCGCCCGCCGGCACAAGGAGTCCTTCCAGTCCTTCGTCGCCGCGCTCACCGCACGGGCTGTCCCCGACCCGGCTGCCGCCGACGAACTCGCCGCCCAGCTGGCGTTGCTCGCCGAAGGCGCCCAGACCACCGCGGCGATCGCCGGCGACACCGCACCCGCGCGGCACGCCCGTCGTGCCGCCGCCACCCTGATCGACGCCGCGACCCGTCGCTAGGGTGGGGTGATGACGACGCCGTTCGACGAACCGAGTCCCCTGCCCTACGCACTCCCCCCGTTCGCGGACGTCCAGCCGGAGCACTACCGACCGGCGTTCGACGCCGGCATGGCCGAACAGCGCAGCGAGGTCGAGGCGATCGCGTCGAACCCGGAGCCGGCGACGTTCGAGAACACGCTCGTTGCGCTCGAGCGCACCGGACAGCTGCTGTCCCGCGTCAGCTTCGTGTTCTTCACGCTGACGTCCGCCGACTCCACCCCGGAGCTGCACGACATCGAGGCCGAGGTCTCCCCACTGCTCGCAGCACACCGTGACGCCATCACCCTCGACTCGCGGCTGTACGAGCGGGTGCGGGCCGTCCGGGACACCGCCGCTGCCGAGGGCCTCACCGGCGAGGACCTCCGGCTGGTGGAGCGCACCTTCACCGAGATGACCCTCGCCGGTGCCGGACTCGACGACGCGGGCAAGGAGCGCCTGACCGCGATCAACCAGGAGCTCTCGACGCTCACCACGACGTTCGAGCGGAACCTGCTCGAGGACACCAACGACTCCGCGGTCCACGTCACCGCCGAGGCCCAGCTCGCGGGACTCGACGACGGCGCGAAGTCGGCCGCTGCCGGAGCGGCAGCCGACCGTGGGCTCGACGGTTGGCTCATCACCCTGCCCCTCTACACCGGGCACCCGTGGCTCGCGTCGCTCACCGACCGCGGGCTGCGCGAGCGCATCATGCGTGCATCCCTCGCCCGAGGTCGTCGCGGGAACGAGCACGACAACCGCGAGGTCCTGCTCCGCATCGTCCGGCTCCGGGCCGAGCGCGCCGAACTCCTCGGCTTCCCGGACCACGCGTCGGTCGTCACGGCAGACGAGACCGCCGGCGATCCGGAAGCGGTCGCCGGGCTGCTGTCCTCGCTCACACCGGCGGCCGCGCGCAACGCCGAGGACGAGCGAGCGGTCCGGTCCCGCACCGTCGGGTTCGACGTCGAGTCCTGGGACTGGGCGTACGCGACCGAGATCCTCCGTGGCGAGCAGTTCGCCGCCGACAGCTCCGCGATGCGCCCGTACCTCGAGGCCGACCGGGTGCTACACGACGGCGTGTTCTTCTCCGCCAACGCGCTCTACGGCCTGAAGTTCGCCGAGCGCCCCGACCTGCGCGGCTACAACGACGACGTCCGCGTCTTCGAGGTCACCGACGATCACGATGCTCCGGTGGGCCTGTACCTGCTCGACCTCTACACGCGGGACGGCAAGCGCGGCGGCGCGTGGATGAACCCCGTCGTCGAGCAGTCCGCGCTGATGGGCACCCTGCCCGTCGTCGTGAACAACCTCAACGTCGCGAAGCCCGCCGCCGGGTCGCCGACGCTCCTCATCCAGGACGAGGTCGAGACGCTGTTCCACGAGTTCGGGCACGCGCTGCACGGGTTGATCGCACGGACGACGTACCCGCGGTTCTCGGGCACGAACGTCGAGCGGGATTTCGTGGAGTTCCCGAGCCAGGTGAACGAGATGTGGGTCTCCTGGCCCGAGGTCCTCGCCAACTACGCGAAGCACCACGAGACCGGCGAACCGATGCCGCCCGAGCTCGTTCTCGGGCTGAGCGACTCCGCCGGCTTCAACGAGGGCTTCTCCACCACCGAGTACCTCGCCGCGGCACTCCTCGACCAGGCGTGGCACCGTCTGTCGAAGGCCGAGGCCGATGCCGTCACGGACGTCGAGGCCTTCGAACGCCAGGCACTGGCGGACGCCGGGGTCGACGTCGCCGCCGTCCCGCCGCGGTACTCCTCGACGTACTTCGCCCACACGTTCTCGGGCGGGTACGACGCCGGCTACTACGGCTACATCTGGAGCGAGGTGCTCGACGCCGACACCGTGGAGTGGTTCCGCGACCACGGCGGGCTCGACCGCGCTGCCGGTCGCCGCTTCGCCACGCTGCTGCTCGGGGTCGGCGGGTCGAAGGACCCGATCGAGGCCTTCCGCGAGTTCCGCGGCCGCGACGCCGAGGTCGGTCCCCTGCTGCGCCGGCGCGGCTTGGAGTAGCGCGGGCGCCCCCCGGTGGGTCGAATCGCGCGTACGAAGCCGAATCGCGCGTAGGAGGTCGGATTTTCCGACCACCTACGCGCGAAAGAGCTTCCTACTGCAGGCGCTGTGGGAAAGAACGCCACAGGTCGTCCGCGCCACCCCGTACACGCAGAGGGCCCGCCCCGTCGATGACGGTGCGGGCCCTCTGGACGTCCTGTCGCGCTACGCGGACTTCTCGACGCGCTTCGTTCGCGGCCGCGGGACGATCGTCGGCGCCGCGTTCTCGAGCACCGACTCGCGCGTGACGACCACGCGTGCGACGTCGTCATCAGAGGGCACGTCGAACATGATCGGCCCGAGCACTTCTTCCATGATCGCTCGAAGCCCGCGTGCACCGGTCTGACGGAGCACCGCGAGGTCGGCGATGGCCTCGAGCGCGCCCTGGTCGAACTCGAGCTCGACCCCGTCGATCTGGAACATCCGCTGGTACTGCCGGACGAGCGCGTTCTTCGGCTCCGTCAGGATCTGCATGAGCGCCGACTGGTCCAGCTGCGACACCGTGGTGACGACGGGCAGACGGCCGATGAACTCCGGGATGAGCCCGAACTTGTGCAGGTCTTCCGGCAGGACGTCGGCGAAGAGGTCCTGGTTGTCGAGCGGGCTGTGCAGCGGAGCGCCGAAGCCGATCCCCCGCTTGCCGACCCGGGACGACACGATCTCTTCGAGGCCCGCGAACGCACCGGCGACGATGAACAGCACGTTCGTCGTGTCGATCTGGATGAACTCCTGGTGCGGGTGCTTCCGACCGCCCTGCGGCGGGACGGACGCGACCGTCCCTTCGAGGATCTTGAGCAGTGCCTGCTGCACGCCTTCGCCGGAGACGTCGCGCGTGATCGACGGGTTCTCGGCCTTGCGGGCGATCTTGTCGACCTCGTCGATGTAGATGATGCCGGTCTCGGCGCGCTTGACGTCGTAGTCCGCGGCCTGGATCAGCTTGAGCAGGATGTTCTCGACGTCTTCGCCGACGTAGCCCGCTTCGGTCAGGGCGGTGGCGTCCGCGACGGCGAACGGCACGTTGAGCCGCTTGGCCAGCGTCTGCGCGAGGTACGTCTTGCCGCAGCCCGTCGGACCGATCAGCAGGATGTTGGACTTGGCGATCTCGACGTCGTCGCGGTCTTCGGCGGCGGTGATCTGTCCCTGCGCACGGATGCGCTTGTAGTGGTTGTAAACGGCGACCGCCAGGGCACGCTTCGCGGGGTCCTGCCCGATGACGTACTCCTGCAGGAAGTCGAAGATCTCGCGCGGCTTCGGGAGTTCGAACTCCCCGCTGCCGGTCTCGTCGCTGGCTTCAGCGAGACGCTCTTCGATGATCTCGTTGCAGAGCTCGACGCATTCGTCGCAGATGTAGACGCCGGGACCGGCGATCAACTGCTGCACCTGCTTCTGGCTCTTGCCACAGAAGGAGCACTTGAGGAGGTCCCCGCTCTCTCCGATGCGTGCCATGCTCCGGCCTTCCCTGGTTGACGTGCGCTGCAGTCATCGTGCACTGCAGTCGACGAGCACCACTGCTCGCGTGCACGAGGTCGTCGTGTTGTCGAGCCTAACCGCATCCGGTGACACTGACGGCGACGCCGTGCGCGTTTCCGGGGCAGCGTTCGCCCAGGGCGTGCAGTGCTGCTACGGTGATGCAGTCTCCTCTACAAGTTGTAGAACACCATCCGGAAGGAACCCCATGCAGAAGCGTCTCGCCGCCGGTGGCGCAGCGACCCTCGGCGTCGCCGCCGCGATCGTCCTCGGTACCGCGGCGTCCGCCAGCGCCCACGTCGAGGCGACGAGCACCTCGTCCGCCGCGGGTTCGTACACGACGGCGACCTTCTCCGTGCCGCACGGCTGCGACGGCTCCCCCACGACGAAGCTGCAGTTCCACGTGCCGTCCTCGGTGATCGAGGTCACCCCGACCGTGAACCCGAACTGGGACATCACCAAGGCGACCGAGCCCTACACGAGCCCCTCCGCCTCGGCCGACGACGAGACCGCCGCCGACGCCGGTGAGCGCGTCACGAGCATCACCTACACGGCGAAGACCCCGCTCCCCGCGGACGAGCGCGACACCTTCTCGCTGTCGTTCTCGCTGCCGGACGGCAAGCCGGGCGACGTCGTCGCGATCCCCGTCACGCAGACCTGCGAGCAGGGGTCGACCGAGTGGGACCAGGAGCAGAAGGCGGGCAAGGCCGAGCCCGAGCACCCCGCGCCCTCGATCACGCTGACCGCCGCCTCGACCGGGGACGACGAGCACGACGCTGCTGCCGCCACCGGCGACGACGCCACGGCGAGCACCACGACGACCTCCCAGCCCGATCTCGTCGGCCGGTTCCTCGGCCTCGGCGGACTCGTCGTCGGCGCTGCCGGCCTCGTCGTCGCCGTCGCCGCGACCCGACGCCGCAGCGCCAAGTGACGACCGTCCGTCCGGCACGTGGCCGGTCCCGGGCCTGGAGGCTCGTGGCCGGCACCGCCGCGTCCGTCGCGATCGCGGGCGGCGCGGTCCTCGGGCTCGCCGGCCCGGCGAGCGCGCACAACTACATGATCGCGTCGACGCCGAAGGTCGACGGCACGCTGACGTCCCTGCCGGACGCGTTCGAGATCACCACGAACGACAAGCTGCTCGACATCGGTGGCACCGGGTCGGGCTTCGCCTTCCGGATCGTCGGGCCGGACAAGCGCTACTACGAAGACGGCTGCGTCACCGTCGACGGCCCGTCGATGACCACGAAGGCCGCGCTCGGGCCCTCCGGCAAGTACGAGGTCGAGTGGCAGATCGTGTCCGCCGACGGCCACACCGTCTCCGACGAGTACGCGTTCACGTGGAAGGCCCCGTCCGGGTTCACGCCGGCGAAGGGTTCCGCGAAGCCGCCGACCTGCGCGACCGCCGGGTCCTCGAGCTCGTCCGCCACGACCGGCACCGCCTCCGGCACGACGGACTCACCGATGTCCGACGCGATCTGGATCGGCGCCGGCGGCCTGGTCCTCGTTGCCGCGGTCGTCGCCGTCCTGCTGCTCCTCCGACGCCGCCCCGCTCCCACCGACGACGAGGACTGACCCGCGGGGCCTGACCCGGCGCCCTCTCCGCCCGCCGCGCGCGCCTCCCGAGGTTCCACGACTCGCCGCGCGCGCATCACGCCGATTCCATGACTCGCTCGTGGAGAACGTCGAGATTCCGTAATTCTGGAACCTCGACCGGGACGCACGAGCCCCGCGCACGCAAGAAGGCCCCCGCACCGGTCGGTGCGGGGGCCTTCTTCGTTCGCTACTTGACGAGTGCGGGGAGGTTCTTCCGGCTCGTCAGGACCTGGTCGATCAGGCCGTACTCGACGGCCTCGGCCGCGGACATGATCTTGTCGCGCTCGATGTCGCTGTTGACCTGCTCCGGCGTCTTGTTGGAGTGCTTCGACAGCGTCTCCTCGAGCCAGGTACGCATGCGGAGGATCTCCGCCGCCTGGATCTCGATGTCCGACGCCTGACCGCCACCCTGCTGGGTCGCGGGCTGGTGGATGAGGACGCGGGCGTTCGGCAGCGCAAGACGCTTGCCGGGGGTACCGGCAGCGAGGAGCACCGACGCCGCCGACGCGGCCTGACCGAGGCAGACCGTCTGGATCTGCGGACGGATGTACTGCATCGTGTCGTAGATCGCCGTCATCGCGGTGAACGAGCCACCGGGCGAGTTGATGTACATCACGATGTCGCGGTCAGGGTCCATCGACTCGAGCACGAGCAGCTGGGCCATGACGTCGTCGGCCGACGCGTCGTCGACCTGGACGCCGAGGAACACGATGCGGTCCTCGAACAGCTTCGCGTACGGGTCCTGCCGCTTGTAGCCGTAGGCCGTGCGCTCTTCGAAGCTCGGGAGGATGTACCGATCAGTGGGAGCCGGGACGTTCTGCGCGCCACCGAGCATGGGGAGATGCATTCTCGTTTCCTTTTCTTCGGTGGGGATCAGGACTGGGCGTCGGGGTCGGCTGCCGCGGTGGGGGTCTCGCCGTCGCTGACGGTCCCGCCGCCGCCGATGACCTCGGCGCTGGACGCACGGAGGTGGTCGACGAAGCCGTAGTCGAGCGCTTCCTGCGCCGTGAACCAGTTGTCGCGGTCGTTGTCCTTGAGGACCTGCTCGACCGTCTTGCCGGTCTGCTCTGCGGTCAGCTCGGCCATCCGCTGCTTCATGTCGAGGATGACCTTCGCCTGCGTCTGGATGTCCGCGGCGGTACCGCCGAAGCCACCGGACGGCTGGTGCAACAGCACGCGCGCGTTCGGGGTGATGTAGCGCTTGCCCGGCGTGCCCGACGAGAGCAGGAACTGCCCCATCGAGGCGGCGAGGCCGATGCCCACCGTGACGATGTCGTTCGGCACGAACTGCATCGTGTCGTAGATCGCCATGCCGGCGGTGATCGAACCACCGGGCGAGTTGATGTAGAGGTAGATGTCCTTCTCAGGGTCCTCGGCGGCGAGCAGCAGCAGCTTGGCTGCGATCTCGTTCGAGTTGTCGTCGCGGACCTCGGAGCCGAGCCACACGATCCGGTCTCTCAGAAGGCGGTCAAAAACACTGGGGTTCAGTGTCGCTTCGGCCATGGAAAAGCTCCCGTTCAGTTGTCGCTTGATGTCGAACTTATCGGTTGCAACGCATCAGTTCGCGCCTGTTCGCTGTCGGCAATGCGGGTGGCCGGAAAAGCGGACGGGAGGCACGGTGCCAGCTGGCACCGTGCCTCCCGTCCGGTGGGTGGTGACTACTCGGCGTCGGCCGTGGCCGGCTCCTGCGCGACACCCGCGGTGAACGCGGAGAGGTCGACGTCGTTGCCCTCGGTGTCCTTGACGGTCACCTTGGAGAGGACCGTCGCGACGGCCTTCGAGCGAGCGACCTCGCCGACCATGCCGGGGATCTGCCCGTTCTGGTCGATGACCTTGATGAACTCGCCCGGCTCCATGCCGTACTGCGCGGCTGCCTGGATCAGGTACTGCGTGAGTTCTTCCTGCGAGACCTGGATCGACTCCTTCTCGGCGATGGAGTCGAGGAGGATCTGCGAGCGGAAGGCGGTCTCGCTGGACTCGGCGACCTCCTTGCGGTGCTCGTCGTCCTCGAGACGGTTCTCCTGCTCGAGGTGACGGTGGACCTCGTCCTCGATGAGCTTCTCCGAGATCGGGATCTCCACGTCCTCGAGGAGCTTCTCGACGAGCTTGTCGCGAGCCGCTGCGCCCTGACCGAAGGTCTTGGACTTCGCGATCTGCTCCTTGAGGTCGCCCTTGAGCTCCTCGATGGTGTCGAACTGCGACGCGATCTGCGCGAACTCGTCGTCGGCCTCGGGGAGCTCGCGCTCCTTGACGGCGGTGACGGTCACGGCGATCTGTGCGGTCTCGCCCTCGCGGTCGCCACCGACGAGCGTGGACTCGAACGTGGTGGACTCACCGGCGGTGAGGGACTCGAGCGCCTCGTCGATGCCCTCGAGCAGGTCGCCCGAGCCGAGCTCGTAGGAGACGCCCGTGGCCGAGTCGACCTCGTCGTCGCCGATGGTCGCGGTCAGGTCGATCTGGGCGAAGTCGCCCTTGGTCGCCGGACGGTCGACCGTGACGAGCGTGCCGAAGCGGGTGCGCAGGTTCTGCAGCTCCTCTTCGATCTCGTCGTCGGAGACCTCGACCGCGTCGACCGTCAGCTCGTAGGAGCTGTAGTCGGGGAGGTCGAACTCCGGACGCACGTCCACCTCGAAGGTGAGGACGAGGTCGCCGGTGAAGTCCTTGACGTTCGGGAGCTCGGAGACGTCCGCCTCGGCACGGCCGAGGATGCGGAGCTCCTGCTCTTCGACCGCCTGGCGGTAGAAGGTGTCGATCGCGTCGCCGACGGCGTGGTTCAGGACCTCGCCGCGGCCGACACGCTGGTCGACGATCGCCGGCGGGACCTTGCCCTTGCGGAAGCCGGGGATGTTGATCTGCTCGGCGATGTGCTTGTACGCGTGGTCGATGCTCGGCTTGAGCTCTTCCGGCGTCACGTTCACCGTGAGCTTGACGCGGGTCTCGCTCACCTTGTCGACGGTGCTGTTGGCCAAGGGGGGTTCTCCTGATGGTTGGCGGTGGTGTGTCCTGGTCGGGGCGACAGGATTCGAACCTGCGACCTCCCGCTCCCAAAGCGGGCGCTCTACCAAGCTGAGCTACGCCCCGTTTGTCTGAGCCAGGGTTCTCGCGCACGCCGAAGGGGCGCACGCGACGCCGATGAGTCTAGCGGGGATGTGGTCCGCGGTTCCCGGGAGCTTGGGAGTCTGTGCGCAGACTCCGTCGCCAGCGCACGCCGACGAGGACCTGTACCCCGAGTGCGGCGACGGCCAGCACGATGCCGAGGACGATCCGCCAGACGTGCAGGAGCGCATGCGCCGGCTGGGTCTGGGGGTCGCCGAACAGGTCCGGGCGGAGCGACAGGACCGCCGCGGCGAGGGCCACCAGGACGTAGGAGAGCACCCGCGAACGCTTGATCGTGCGCTGGGACGACTCGTCGGGTGGCAGGAGGACCATGGCAGGTGTGTTCGTCCGCTACAGTGGTGGGGCTGCGCTTCGTGCGCAGGCGCGGGGATGTAGCTCAATGGTAGAGCCCCAGTCTTCCAAACTGGCTACGCGGGTTCGATTCCCGTCATCCCCTCCGTTGTGGCTACTGGGAAGTAGGCCCGTCCGGGTAACCGACGCTTACTCCAACCCCTCCGAAACCCCTCGTGACCTACGCACACGGGACCCACGTTGTCCGACACCTCCAGGACTCGATTCCGACCGGCCGTGTCGTACTCGTCGATGTCGGCCCGGTCCTTCATAATGCGAAGGTGATTCACGTACTGAGGATGAGTTAGCCATGGCAGATTCCGCTTCCGCAGCTGCACGCACCTCCTACCCATACATGTCGAAGAACCAGTGGTTCGGCGTGCGAAACCGACTGAAGCAGTCCCCGCCGCGCGCCATTGACATCGACTGGGTGATCGCCGCGCTGGATGCCACCCACCGTACGGCTCAGAACGTTCTCCCTCAGCTGAAGACGCTTGGCCTCATCGACAGCGACGGCCGCACCACTGAACTCGTTCACGACTTACGTGACGACGAATCGTACGCCGCAGCGTGCGCCTCAATCGTCGACAGTATCTACCCCGAAAGCTTGCGAAGCGCGCACGACGATCCGGCCGCGGATCCGGCCCGTGTAGCGAGCTGGTTCTCGAGGAACGCCCGTGTCGGTGACGCTGCGGCGAAGCAACAAGCCACGCTGTACCTGACGCTGTTGGGAGCGACGCTTCCCTCTCCGGACGACGCGAAGCCCTCCCCGCGAACCAGGAAGACAACTACGGCGAAGCCCAAGTCAGCTCCTGCTTCCGCCGCTGCAAGCACGGGAGCAGCCGTAACGGACGCCGTCGGCAGGCAGCACAGTGAAGGCTCGACACCCAAGCAGCAGCCGAGCGGTACACCGACCATCCACGTCGATCTACAAATCCATATTTCTGCCGATACAAGCGACTCGCAGATCGACTCCATCTTCCAGAGCATGGCGAAGCATCTCTATGGCCGATGAGGCGCTGCCGGTCGCGATGCGAATCGTCCGGGGGATGCAGGCTGATGGCGTAGCCGCGGCGGCATCGTCACCTGTTCCGGCTACTCCCCCAACCGATGACAACCCGGCCAATTCGCCGACCAAAGCTCCGACTGCTTTCCTCACCTGGGCGCACCGTCATTCCTCATGGGACGACCAGCAGGCGCAAAACTGGCAGGAAGAAGTTGCGACCTTTGCCGCGACCCTGCGGCACCTCGGAGTCGACGCTGACGTCGACTTGTTCCACCTCGACGAGCCCGAGGATTGGACCCGGTTCGGGCAGCGAGCGATTCAACGTGCGCAGTTCACGCTCATCGTCATGTCCACCGCTTGGGCTGAGCGATGGGCGGGCAGCAACGCCCCGACCGAAGGCGCTGGCGCGGCAGGAGAAGCTGACTACCTGCGTGGGCTATTTGCGAAGAACCAAGAAACCTGGCAGCGGAAGCTGCTGATTGTCATGTTTCCGGAAGTGAGCGGGGGCGTAGTTCCACCGGATTTGGAGCGTGTGTCCCGCGTCTACGTCGACCCGACCAACACCGATGACTACGAGGCGGTTCTTCGTAACCTCACTGCACAGCCGCGGTACCCGAAACCACCGCTCGGCGTTGTTCCCCACTTCGCTCCGGCTCAGGCGCACGCGGCCGGGAACCTTCGCGAGGACCTAAAGGCAGTGCGAACCGAGATCAAGGCACTGCCGTCGGATGCTCCTGCGGAGCGGCGGCAGCAGCTTACGATGCGAGAGTCAGCCCTTCTTGGATTCATCGATGCCGCAGACCAGGGTGCCGACTAGCTGCTAGCGAAGGCTTCGAACCAAGCGATTTGGTCGTCGTAGTCGGTCGGGTAGAGGTGTCCGTAGATCGTGACGGTCGTGGAGACCAATGCGTTTCTCATCCAGCAGCTGACCTCGTACGGCTTGAACCCCGCGGCAAGCATGAGCGGCGCGCACGTGTGATCAGAACTCAGCAGCTGGACTCCAGGCCTGCTTCTGAGCGAGGCGCGCGGGGCAGACGTCGAGTTTCTGGGCTACGCGGGTTCGATTCCCGTCATCCCCTCCACATACGGACAGGCACAGCCTCGATTCCCGATTCTCGCTTCCCGTCGTCCCGACCGGCATGCGAACAGGCGGACCGCTAAGCGTGGATGTGCCCTCGGGAGTCGGACTCGATCTCCTGACGCAGCATCCGGTAGTGGTCTTCCCAGCCCGGTATCCCACCACCGGCAGCGTGGAGCGCCGTTCGAACAGCACCGATCGCGGTCTCGAGCGCACGGACTTCGCTCGATGACGTGATACCGAGCGAGAAGGTCAGGGTCTTCCGCGCCAGGTCCGCTTCGACGTCCTGGTCGAAGACGCCGCCCATCTCGTACAAGGCTTCGGCGGATGCTTCGAAGTCGGCCCGGACCTGCTCGGCGTCAGCGCCGAGCGCTTCGCACTCGAGACGCAGGAAGTAGCTCGTCATCATGGCCTCCAGTCACCAGCAGTCTAGGCGGGTCGTTCGGTGCTCGAGGTTGGCGAGGTGACGCGAACTCGAGGGCGTGACGATCCCTGGAGAACCGGTCAGCGGTCCGGCTCGACGAGGGTCAGGAGCCACTGGCGCGGGGCATCGCGGTACTCGTCGGGCATCGCGTCGCCGGCGGCATCGATCGCGCGCTGCCAGCTCAGGGCCCGCGGCACGACACCGACCGTCTTCGCCAGCGCCACGATGTGCTGCACATCGGGATCGTCGGCGACCCCGGGCTCGCTGAAGAACGTCTCGAGGTACGCGTCGACGGCTCCGGGCACGTCCTCCTGCCCGGCGACGAGCAGGCTGAGGAACGGGTGTGACACGCAGGCGTCGCCCCAGTCGAACGGCACGGCGCCCCGCACGAACGCGTTGCCGTCGTGCAGGTCACTGTGCTCGATCGTGGCCATCGGCAGCAGCTCGTCGAGCTCGGCCGCGGCATCCCGGAGTCGCGCGAGCACGGCCGGGTACTCCGGCGCCCAGCGGTCGACCACCGCCGTTGCGACGTCGGGGAGCACCGGGAGCCGGAGGTCTGGCACGCCGGCACGGACGAGGTCCTCGGCAGCCGCGGGCGCGGTCGCCCACTGCAGCTCGGCGTAGTGCCGCATCACCTCGCGCCACACGGTCTCGCGGTCATCGGCATCGCGGACGATCGGGCCGCCGTCCGGCAGCAGGACGAAGGCACCCTCGACGGCGACGGGACGCTGCACGTGCGGGACCCCGTGCAGCGCGAGCACGTCGAGGAGCGCCGGCTCGGGTGAGACACCCGCTGGCGCGGACTTCAGGTAGAGGTCGCCGTCGCCGGTGTCCACGCGCCAGACGGTGCTCCACGCGCGCCGGCGCATCTCCTCGACGCCGAGCACGTCGGTGCCCAGCTCGTGGAGCGTCGATCGCGCCCACGCCACCGCATCCATCCCGTCACCGTACGGCAGGTGGCGGAGCCGAGCCGAGCCTCCCGTCCGCCGATCGCGACGACACGCGCACCGCGCGTCGACCGGACCCGCGTCAGCATCTGCTGGACTTGACGGAGCATTCGAACACACGTTCGAATGGTGCTCGTGGGACGGCGTCGCGAAAACCGGTGGCAGCCCCCGGAACACCCGGAGGTCGAACGCCCGCGCGCCTACTCGCTGTCCGATGACGCCCGCGGCCCGGACGCGTGCCACGCCGTCACGCCGGTGCCGGTGTGGGCGTGGATCCAGTTCCCGACCTTCCACGTGCGGGTCAAGGCGTTCGCGAAGAGCTGGACCCGCGACGCCGTGCTCGTCGAGTGGGCGCAGTTCGGGCAACAGGCCGAAGCGTGGGTCTGGCGTTCAGCCGTCAAACACCGGACGCTCAGAGCTGACCAGGGCCGGAACGACCGGCGAGAGTCCGGATGACGCACTCGATTGACACAGCACCCCGCGAGCGAGATCGTTTACGGAGTGCGGGGACGCAAAGAATCTCGATGATCGAGACTTCTGGGTCGGAACCCACGATGGAAGGAGGCACCATGAAGCGCAGCGAGGTGCCGTCCTGGGTCGCACACGTGCTCACGCCGCCCGAGGTCATCGCCGCCTACGTCGACCGCCGCGTGAACGATCCGGCGCTCCTGTCGGGTGAGCAGCACGAACCGACCTACGCCGACTTCCTCCGCGAGGAGTAGACGGTCACGCCGACGCTCGCCGCGGTGACGCACGCAAGCGCCAGGAGTTCCACGAGTGACAACGCCTCGTGGAGCACGAGGAGTCCGGCGAGCGCGGCGACCGCGGGGCCGAGGCTCTGCAGGATGCCGAACACGCGCGTCGGCATCCGCCGGAGCGCGAGCATCTCCAACGCGTAGGGCAGCACGCTCGACAGCACCGCGACCGCGCCGAAGACGACGAGCAGCGTCGGGTCGGCGACGATGCCCGTCACCGCGGTGCGGATGCCGAACGGCAGGGACACGAGCATCGCGACGAGCATCGACACCGCGAGTCCGTCGACGCCGGGGATGATCGATCCGACGTGCCGGTTCATCACGATGTAGCCGGCCCAGCACACCGCGGCGGCCACGGCGAACGCGATGCCGCCGAGCTGCGTGACCGCGGACGGCCCGACACCGAGCAGGACGACGCCGGCGAGCGCCAGGACCGCCCAGAGCACGTCGCGCCACCGTCGGGTGTGCACGAGCGACAGTGCGAGCGGACCGAGGAACTCGATCGTCACGGCGACCCCGATGGGGATGCTCGCGAAGGCCAGGTAGATGAACACGTTCATGCCGCCGAGCGCCAGGCCGAGGCCGATCGCGCCGAGCCACTGCGCCCGGTTCCAGTGCCGGACACGGGGACGGACGACGAGCGCGAGCACGACCGCACCGATCACGAGCCGGAGCGTGGCCGCGCCGACGGAGCCGACCTCGTCGAAGCGGGTCTTCGCGATGGCGGCACCGAGCTGGACGGAGACGATCGCGGCGAGCGCCAGCAGCGGCGCGGGCACACGGGTCATCCGAGCGGGCCCCGCTTCATCCCAGGTAGGCGAGCACGGCGAGGACGCGGCGATGGTCCTCGCCGGTGTCCTCGAGCGCGAGCTTGGCGAAGATGCTCGACACGTGCTTCTCGACGGCGCCGGTGCCGATGACGAGTGCCCGGGCGATCGCGGCGTTGGTCCGGCCCTCAGCCATCAGTCCGAGGACCTCGCGCTCGCGCGGCGTGAGCGCCTCGAGCGGGTCGCGGCGGCGGCTCATGAGCTGGGTGACGACCTCGGGGTCGAGGACGGTGCCGCCGGAGGCGATCCGTCGGACGGCGTCGTCGATCTCCTCGAGCCGCGTGACGCGGTCCTTGAGCAGGTAGCCGATGCCCGACGAGCCCGATGCCAGGACGTCCTCGGCGTAGGTGGCCTCGACGTACTGCGACAGGAGCAGCACCCCGGTGGACGGTGCGAGTCGGCGGGTCTCGACGGCGGCGCGGACGCCCTCGTCGGTGAAGGTCGGTGGCATCCGGACGTCCATGATGACGACGTCCGGGGCACCATCGGGCAGCGTCGCGAGGAACGAGTCGGCCTCGGCGTACTGGCCGACGACCTCGATGCCGGCTTCGCCGAGGACGCGGGACAGCCCCTCGCGGAGCAGGACCGCGTCGTCGACGACGACCGGCCCGCGGGGGGGGGGCCCCCCGGG
>JASCOI010000067.1 GCA_029959665.1 Microbacteriaceae bacterium PS02333 | reverse complement strand
CCCGGCGACCGCCGGCCGCCCTTCGCACACCGGAAAGCAGGGCGCGCCACGCGTGCTCGGGGCGCGACCTGCTTTCGGTTGTGCGGATGCGGACGGAACCGCCAGGAGGCCCGGTGCCGGTCCGGCGGACCGGTGACGAACCTCCAGGCAGTTGCGGCCAGGGCGCGGTCAGGCGGCCGCTCGGGCCAGGTCGACCACCTGCAGGCACTTCTCGCCGAACGTCGCGCGCAGCAGTGCCGCCGCATCCGGATCGGCGTCGAAGCGCGCCGGCATGCCGATCGCGAGCATCACGCTGAAGATCATCCCGGAGCCGAGGAAGCCCTGGACCTGCTCGTCCGGGATGCCAGCCTCGTCACGGAGGAACCGGTAGATGCCGAGGAATCCCTCACGTGCGGCCCGGCCGATGGCCGGCTCTGCGCCGGATACGAACGCCTGCAGGAGCATCGTGTGCAGTCCGCGCGTCGCGGCGAGGTCGACGAACTGTTCCCCGATCGCGCGCGCCCGCTCGTGTTCGTCCGCGCCGGACGGCAGTCCGCCGAGCGTCTCTCGCCAGGCGTCGACGAGCGTGCCGAGCGTGGCGTGGAGCACCTCGAGGAAGAGCGCCTCCTTCGAGCCGAACATCCGGACCACGTACGGCTGGCTGATGCCCGCGGCCTTCGCGATCTGGTCGGTGGTCGTGCCGTGGTAGCCCTGTCTGCCGAACAGGTCCCGCGCCGCCTCGAGGATCGTCGCACGGCGTTCGGCAGCCGGCATCCGCCCGGTCCGCGACGCTGCGGCAGCTGCTCCAGAAGTCATGGTTGACAGGTTATCAGTCGATTACTACAGTCGCCATCGTTAGTAATCATCCGATTACCTCAGAACGGACCCCTCCCCATGGAACGACGCATCCCCGTCTGGCTGGCGATCACCGCCGCGTCCCTCCCGATGTTCATGGCGACCCTCGACAACCTCGTCGTGACGAGCGCCCTCCCCGCCGTGCACGCCGACCTCGGCGCCTCCGTCGAGGAGCTGCAGTGGATCACCAACGCGTACACACTCGCTTTCGCCGCGCTGATGCTCCTCGCCGTCGGACTCGGCGACCGGCTCGGCCGTCGACACCTCTTCGTCGCGGGCATCGCCGTGTTCACGATCTCGTCGGCCTTCGCCGCGATCAGCACCGACCCCACCGCGCTCATCGTGTGGCGTGCCGTCGAGGGCGCCGGGGCCGCGGCGATCATGCCGCTCTCCCTCACCCTGCTCGTCGGCAGCGTCCCCGACCGCACCCGTACCGTCGCGATCGGAGCGTGGGGCGGCATCTCCGGCCTCGGCGTCGCGCTCGGCCCGCTCATCGGCGGCGCGGTCGTCGAGGGCTGGAGCTGGCAGGCGATCTTCTGGCTCAACGTCCCCGTCGGGATCATCGCGATCCCGCTGGCGCTCCTCGCCCTGCCGAACACCCTCGGCGCCCGAGTCCGCGCGGACGTCCTCGGCGTGGTGCTCGCCGGGTTCGGGGTCCTCGGGGTGGTGTTCGGCATCGTCCGGGGCAACGACGCCGGATGGGCCTCGTTCGAGGTCCTCGCCGGGCTCGTCGGCGGCGGCCTGCTGCTCGTGGCGTTCGTCGTGCGCCAGGCCACGACCGACGCACCGCTCCTGCCGCTCCGGTTCTTCCGCGACCGGAGCTTCACGCTCGCGAACATCGTCGCGATGACGTTCTCGTTCGGGGCGTTCGGCGCGGTGTTCATCCTCATCCAGTTCCTGCAGGTCGTGCAGGGCCGCTCCCCGCTCGAGGCCGGTGTCTGGACGATGCCGTGGACCCTCGCGCCGATGGTGATCGCGCCGCTCGCGGGCATGGTCGCGCCCCGGATCGGCACCCGCGTGCTCATCGCCGGCGGGATGGCGTTCCTGTCCGCCGGGCTGTTCTGGATCGCCGGTGCCATGACCGCCGACGTGACGTTCACGGGCCTGCTCCCCGGGTTCCTGCTCGCCGGCATCGGCATGGGCGCGGTGTTCGGGCCGATCTCGACGGCGGTGCTCGCCCGGATGCCGCAGGAGGACCACGCGAAGGCCTCCGGCTCAAACTCCACGCTGCGGGAGATCGGCGTCGCCCTCGGGATCGCCGTGCTGACCGCGGTGTTCACCGGGGCCGGTGGGCAGCTGACGCCGACGGGCTACGTCGACGCGGCACAGCCGGCCGTGCTCGTCGGGGCAGCGGTGGTCGCGGTGTCGGCCCTGGTCGCGGTGTTCCTGCCCGCCGGGCGCGGGGTGCCGTCGGCGGAGCCGGCGCCGGCGGTCGCGCCGGAGCCCGCCCTCGCGGCCTGACGCACTGAACCACGTGACGGACACAGCACCGCTCCTCGTCGCGGTGCTGTGTCCGGATCGCGGTTCGGTGTCCTGAACGGAGCCGCTACGCGCCGACGCGGGACAGGAACTCGACCAGCGCCGGGTGTGCGGGAGCGTCGAGGACCTCCGCGGGGGTGCCCTGCTCGACGACCTCGCCGCGGTGCAGGAACACGATGCGGTCGGCGACGTTCCGCGCGAAGTGCATCTCGTGCGTCGTCATCAGGATCGTGGAGCCCTGGCGCTTCAGCTCGGTGACGAGGTCGAGCACCTCGCCGACGAGCATCGGGTCCAGGGCACTCGTGACCTCGTCGAGGAGCAGCAGTTCCGGCTCCGACGCGATGGCGCGGACGATCGCGACGCGCTGCTGCTGCCCGCCGGAGAGCCGGTCCGGGTACGCACCGGCGAAGTCCCCGAGCCCGATCCGGTCGAGCAGCCGGCGTGCGGTGGCCTCGGCAGTGGCGCGCGGGACGCCGTGCACCTTCCGCGACGCGAGCGTCACGTTGTCGAGCACGGTGATGTGCGGGAACAGGTTGAACTGCTGGAACACCACGCCGATCCGGGCACGGGTGGCGTCGACGTCCACCCGCGGGTCCGAGATGTCCGCACCCTGCAGGAAGATCTGCCCGTCGTCGATGCCCTCGAGCAGGTTCACCGTCTTGAGCAGCGTCGACTTGCCGGAGCCGGACGCCCCGATGACGCAGATGACCTCGTGCCGGTCGACGGTGAGGTCGATGCCGCGCAGGACCTCCTGGTCGCCGAAGGACTTGCGGAGTCCCCGGAGCTCGAGCACGGCGGTCATACGGTGCCCCCGATCTGCTCCCGGCGCTGCTGCCGGCGGGCGATGGCGTCGGTGACGCGGATGAGCGGCAGGCTGATCACGACGAACAGCAGACCGGCGACGAAGTACGGCGTGAAGTTGTAGGTCTCCGCCTGGGCGATCTGCGCCGAGCGGACGGCGTCGACCGCGCCGAGGATCGACACCAGCCCGACGTCCTTCTGCATCGACACGAAGTCGTTCATGAGCGCCGGCGTGACCTTGCGGATCGCCTGGGGCATCACGACGAGTCGGAGCGTCTGCGCGTGGGACAGCCCGAGCGACCGGGCGGCGAGCCGCTGGGAGGGGTGCACGGCCTCCATGCCGGCGCGGAGCACCTCGGCGATGTAGGACGAGTACGTCAGGATGATCGCGACCGTGCCCCACACCTCGGCGGGCAGGCGTGGGAAGACCCCGAGCCCGGGGATGCCGTAGCCGACGAGGTAGAGCACGATGATGAGCGGCAGCCCGCGGAACAGGTCCGTGTACCCGGTGGCGAGCATCCGCAACGGGAAGAACACCGGGTTGCGGAGACCCCGGACGACGGCGAGCAGCGTGCCGAACACCGCGACACCGATGGCTGCGAAGAACAGGATCCGGATGTTCAACCACAGGCCGAGGAGGATGTCCGGGAACGTCGACACGGCGGTGCCCGGGTCGAAGAACGACTGCTGGACCGCAGCCCACCCCGGGGTGTTCACGACGCCGAAGTAGACGACCGCCAGCACGACGACCGTCGACACGACCGATGCCAGGACCGCACGACGCCCGCGCTGACGGCGGTAGATCCTGCGCTCGATCTCGACCTGGCTGGGGGCCGCCGTGACGGCGGTGGGGACCGTCACGTGCGCTACTTCAGGACGGGGGTGTTCGTCTCGGACGACAGCCACTTCGTCTGGAGCTGCTTGAGCGTGCCGTCGTCGTCGAGCGTCTTGAGCGCCTTGTCGACCTTGCTCGTCAGCTCGGAGCCCTTCGGCAGCACGAACCCGAACTGGTCGCCCTTGCCGTCCGCCGGGAACTGCGCCGACACGGTGCCGTCGTCGAGCTGCGCGGCCGCCATGTAGAACGCGGTCGGCAGGTCGGTGACGATCGCGTCGATCTGGCCGGACTTCAGCGCGAGCACGGCGTCGTCGTTCGAGTTGAAGACCTGCGGGGTCACCCCGAGGACGTCCTTCACGCTGGTGATGCTCGTCGAGCCCGTCGCGACACCGATCGCGTCCTTCTTGAGGGAGTCGATCGTGGTGTCGTCGACGGCCTTCGACCCCGAGGTCGTGACGACGGCCTGCGTGGTCGTGTAGTACGCCGAGGACATGTCGACGGCCTTCTTGCGCTTGGCGTCGATCGAGAACTGCTGGATGTTGAGGTCCCAGTCCTTCGGGCCGGGAGCGATCGCGCTGTCGAAGGTGCTGCGCTTCCAGACGACGTCCGACTTCGCGTAGCCCATCTCCTTCGCGACGGCGTACGTCACGGCCGACTCGAAGCCCTTGCCGGACTGCGGCTTGTTGTCCTCGACCCAGGGCGAGTACGCGGGCTGCCCGGTGGCGATCGTGAGCTTGCCGTCGGTGACCGTGCCGTCAGCACTGTTCCCGCTCCCCGATGCGCAGGACGACAGGGCGAGGGCGGCGACCGCGGCGGTCGCGACGACGATGGAGAGGCGGAGGGTACGAGTCACGGTCGGGCCTTCGTGCAGGGGGTGGGGGCAGGGAGAATCGTACGGGGAACTGGTACACCACCGCGACCCGGCCCGTCACCGAGCGACCCGGTCCTGGTAGGATTGCGACGCAGGCTGAACCGAGCGCATGCCCGGCTGAGGTCTGAGATCAAGGGGCGTCCCAGCACGGGGCGCCCCCTTTCTCGTTCCGAGACCCGTTGTCGGACGCGTCGTCCCCACTCCGAAGAGGCCCTCACGGCCAGACGACGATGGCGTCCCGACGAGCCGTCGTCACCTCGGTGCGCCACACCGGCCGGAGCTCGTCCCACATCGTCTGGTCGCAGACGCTCCCGCTCCGAGCGCCGGGCGCCTGGAACCGGCGGAACGCGGCGTAGGCGACGAGGTCGGCCGCCTGGATGAAGTAGGACGACGCGGAGTCACGAGGTACCGGGTCCTCGACGAGGAGCGGCGCACTGACCCGACGACCACCCGGTGCGAAGCTGTGCCGCCGGAATCGACGATGGATCGCCCGGACGGTGGCGTCGTCGCCGGCATCGTGGACGAGGATGATCGGCCGTCCGAGGTGTTCCGACCGGATCCGGAGGCGCTGGAGCAGGTACGTCCAGGCCCGCTCCTCCGGTTGGAAGTCCATCGGCCGCGCTTCCTTGTCGATGACGACGGCGAAGACACCGGACGCAACGACGGACAGGGCTGCGAGGGACCGACGGAAGACGTCGCGCCGTTGTCCGTCCCCGAGCCCCAGGTCCCTGAGGTCGCCGCGACCCCGCAGGAGGACGTTCGCCTTCAGCTCGTGCCGAACGAGGATGCCGTAGGTGTCGCGCATCTCCCGACGCACCTCTGCCAGCCAGTCCAGCCGATCGGTCCAGTCACCCCCGGGGACGAGCACACACCCGAGCGTGTAGGTCCGGGTCGCACCTGGCGAAGCGACGGGATCCCCCTTGTCACCGGTCTCGTCGACGTACGCGAACTCGAACGGCGCGTCGATCGCGGCTTTCGCGAGCGCGGGTACGAGGCCGGGATCCATCCGACCAACACACCAATGTGGAACGTCAGTCGGCCAGGGTGAAGTCCTCGAACGAGAACCCCGGCGACACCAGGCAGCTCAGCAGGACCTCGCCGTCTCCGGGGAGCGTCCGCTGCCACACGCCACCGCGGACGAACGCCTGCGCGTCGTTCACCCGGTCGCGGCCGGCATCGGCGCCGAGGGTGATCTGCGCGCCCGGCTCCGGCTGGTCACCGTCGCCACCGAGCTCGAGGACCACCGAGTCCGGCCCGTGCCACATCCAGATCTCGTCGCTCGTGACCCGGTGCCACGCGGCCGCCGCCCCCGGGGGACGCCGGACGGGGAGGCGCGGCGCGGCCGGCCGCGCGCCCGCCGGGGGCGACACCGGCGCGGGCGAGGTCCAGGTCCGGACGTACCAGCCACCCTCGGGGTGCGGCTCCATCCCGAGTGCTGCGGCCCGCTTCGGGACGTCCAGCCACTCGATGATCTCGCCGTCGACCGTCCGTCGTGCCATCTGCCCGTTCATGCCACCATCATCCCGCGTCCGGCACCCCGGACCCGTCCGGCGCCCGGGACGCCGTCAGGACGCCGACCGCGTCGACCTGACCGGACTGCGCCCGCACCATGCCCCGGATCACCGTCGCCGCGGCCCGTCCGGCGCCGTCCTCGACGAGCTCGGCGAGCGCGTCCGGCACCGTGCGGGCGTCGACGTCGAACACGGCGAGGTCCGCTCGGGCCCCCACCGCGAGGTGCCCGATCCGGTCCGGCCCGACGGCGAGCCCCATCGCGTGCGCCCCACCGAGCGTGGCCGCCGCGAGCAGTCGCTCGTGCAGGTCGTGGTCGCCGTAGCCCTGCGCGCGGGCGATCCGGTGCAGCGCGGTGACGTCGGCCATCAGGTCGAGCGACGGGGACGAGGACAACGAGTCCGTCCCGATCGCGATCGGGCTCCCCTCCCGCAGGTAGTCGGCGACGGGCGGCGGGTCGAGGCCGATGACGGCGTTCGAGCGCGGGCAGAGCGCGACTGCGGTGCCGCGGGCGCGGAGCAGGGCCCGGTCGGCGGCGGTCATGTAGACGCCGTGGGCGATGTGGCAGTCCGGCCCGAGGACCCCGAGCCGGTCGACGAACGACGTCGCACTCGCGCCGAACCCGAGGGCGCGCATCGCCCGGAACGACGGCACGTTCGCGAGGTGCCAGTCGGATCCGTGCTCGGGCGACGTGGCGAGGCGCTCCCCCTCGAACGCCGCCTCTCCGAGGTGCAGGTGCAACCGGAGCCCGCGCTGGCGGACGATGTCGGGCAGTTCGAGGAGCGGCGCGACGTCGAGCGAGTACGGCGCGTGCGGGGAGAGTCCTGCCCCCGGCGTCGTCGGGATCCGGGCGAGTTCGTCGAGCACCTGGTCGCGCCCGTGCTCTTGCCACGCCGCGTTCTCCCAGTCCATCACCTCCCAGTAGGCGATCCCACCGAGGCCGTACGTCTCGAGCGCGGTGGCCGCCTCGATGTCGGTGACGATGTCCGCGATGCTCGTCACCCCCGCCACGATCGACTGCGCAGCACCCTCGGCGGCTTCGGCCCGCCAGTCGTGCGGCTCCGCGTACTCCTCGTTGAACGCCGCGGCCCAGTCCTCGAATCCTCGGTACTGGCCGCGTCCGACACTGGCCATGCCGGTGTACTGCAGGTGCGAGTGGGCGTTGACGAGCCCGGGGAGCAGCGCGCCCCTCCATCGCCGCTCGGTGAACGTCGTGCCGTCGAGCTGGTCCACGACCCAGGCGCGCTCGCCGACGTGCAGGATGCGTCCGTCGCGGACCGCGACCGCGCCGTCGGCGATCGGCGGCGCGGTCATCGGCACGACGATGCGCGCGGAGTGCACGGTGGTCTGCGGCTCGCTCACGCGGGTTCTCCGAAGCGGTGGGTCCGGACGTCCGGCTCGCGTTCGGCGGGCTGCGCGGCGGGGCTGCCGGGAGGCTCGGCGCGCGTCCCGAACGCGGCCAGCGCCGCGCGGGCGGTCGCCTCGTCCACCGCGGGGTCGATGGGCACGACGGCGCGCGGCAGCTCGTCGCCGCGCTCGAGCAGCATCCGCACGGCGCCGAGCTGCGCCGCGAAGGAGAGGTCCATGATCTCGACGGGGTTGCCCTCGGCAGCGGTGATGTTGATGCACCCACCGTCGTCGAGCACCACGACGCCGTGGCCGTCCGGGAACGTGAACCGTTCCGCCTTCGGCCCCATCGTCGAACGGGTGGCACCGGCCTCGAGCGCGGCGTCGATCGCGATCTCCTGGTCGACGCCGCCCGCAACGGCGACGACCGCATCGGCAGCGCAGGAGCGGAGGACGTCGACCGTGATCGTGTCGCGGACGCCCGTCGCGCTCATCACGAGGTCCGCGTCCTGCACGGCGTCGGCGAGCGGGGCGACGGCGTGCCCGGCGAACAGCGCCTGCAGGGCGCGGACCGGGTCCGTCTCGGCGACCGTCACGGTGAAGCCGAGCGCGCGGAGCACCAGGGCGACCCCCTCGCCGACGTGCCCGAACCCGGCGACCGTTGCCGAGCCTCCCGACCGGATCCGGTGAGCGATGGCGGACGGCAGCCCGTCGACCAGGTCGAGCGCCGCGAACACCGTCGACTGCCCGGTGCCGTACCGGTTGTCGAAGAACGTCTTCGTGCGGGCGTCGTTCACGGCGACCACGGGGATGCCGAGCTGCCCGCGCTCGGCCATCACGCGGAGGGGCCGGAGGCCGCTCGTCGTCTCCTCGGCGGCGCCGAGCATCGTCGGCAGCAGGTCGGGACGCTCCTGGTGCGCGAGCCGGATCAGGTGCGAGCCGTCGTCGAGCAGGATGTGCGGGCGGCTGTCGAGCATCGCGAGCGCGAGCGACTTCTGCTCCTCGAGCGTCGCGGTGCTGCTGGCGTGCACCGTCAGGCCCGCGTCGCGGAGGACGTCCGCCACGGCGTCGTCGGTCTCGTCGGCGTGGGCGTAGGCGACGACCTCGGCGCCGGCGTCGCGGAGCAGCAGGCTGAGGACGGCGGTCTTCGGCTCGAGGAACATCGCGACGCCGATGCGGGTGCCACGCAGGAGCCCTCCGTCGCGGAGCTCGGCGGCGACCGCGCGCGACACCGGCATCGAGCGGCGGGCCCAGCGCAGGCGGGCCTCGGCGGCGGGATCGGCCTCGGGGTCGCGGCCCGTCGAGACCAGGAACACGTCGTCGGAGGTCATCGGCACCCCGAGCACACCGGGTCGAGCGGGGACGACGGGGCCGAACGCGTCCTCGTCGACCGCCGGGGTGTGCCGGCCGGCGCCGATCACGATCAGGGTGGCACCGCGGGGCCGGTCGGACTCCCGCTCGATGACGGGTGTGCTCTGCTCCGGCGTGCCGAGGCACCAGAGCTCGTCGATCGGCTCGTGCTCGTCCGCGCGGCGCGCGCCGAGCGCCGTCAGCAGCGCATCCAGCGCGGCGACGTCACCGCGCTCACCCCCGACGATCCGGAAGCGGCGTGCGGCGACGAGCATGTTGGTCGTCCGTGCGAAGTGCCGGACGGCCGAGGACGCCCAGGCCGCCGTGTCGGGATCGGAGCGCAGCGGCATGGTCCCAGGGTAGAGCCGTGCGGTGGCCGGTCGGTCCGTCTCAGCGGTCGCGGTCTCAGCGCTCGCGGTCTCAGCGGTCCCGGTCTCAGCGCTTGCGGTCTCAGCGGAGGGCGTCGGGGCGCGGGGCGTCCGCCCAGCCGGGAGCGGCGGGGGCGCCGAGCTGCCGCGTGCGCTTGCGGTAGTGCACCTGGATCCCGATCAGCACGGCGACGCCGATCGCGGAGACGATCGCGAGCCCGACGAGGTACAGCGTCGACGAGAGCCCCACGATCGACGCCGGCACCGCGCCGTTCTGCGCCACGGAGATCGGCGTGCCGGTGATGAGGAACGCGAGGAGGGTCGAGATCGTGGAGTTCGAGTCGTAGAGCCCGTGGAGCAGCGCGACGACCACGTAGGTGACGAGGATGCTCCAGGCCCAGCGGAACCGCGGCCGGCCGTGCGCGGCACCGAACAGGACCGCCCCGAGGATCGCGGTCCAGAGCACGTGGCCGACCGGGGAGAGGATCGCGCGGAGGACCTCGGTCTGCAGCAGCGACACCAGGTCGATCCCCCGCGAGGTGATCGCGGCGTTGAAGGCGTACCCGGCGGACTCGAACGCGGCGAACCCGGCGCCGACCGTCGCGCCGAGCAGGGCTCCCTGCCGAGCGGTCTTCGGGCGGACGCGCCACCCGACGACCACGAGGAGCACGCCCTTGACGAACTCCTCCACGAACCCGACCACGACGTAGACCAGCGCGTTCTGCTGCAGGTCCGACTCGAGCAGCGACGCCCCGAGGACCCCGAGGATGCCGCCGACGAAGAACGCCGTGACGAGCTGCATCGTGCTGACCGTGCCGGTGACCCGTTCGATGACGAAGAGGACCACGGTGAAGGGCACGAGGAAGCTGCCGAGCAGGATGATCGTCGGCACCAGGTTGGTGTTGCTCGTGTACACGGTGACGACGATCGTCACCGCCCAGAGCACGAAGCCGACGAGCAGCGTCTTCCACCACCAACCACGGCGGTGGTGCGGGTGGGCGACGGGTTCGCTGGCCGTGGACATGGGACCATCGTGCATCGCCGGTCAGCGCCGTGCCCGGATCGGCGGCCGACCTGAGGAATGTCTCCGGCCCGTCGGACGTAGTGTCTGGGTATGAGCGATGAGACCTTCGACCAGGTGACGATGTTCGGCGCGGACTGGTGCCGCGACTGCCGGCGCTCGAAGGCGCTACTCGACAAGCTCGGTGTGGAGTACACCTACGTCGACGTCGAGGCGGAGCCGTCGGGAGCGTCGCGCGCCGAGGCCATCAGCGGGCGGAAGAACATCCCCGTCGTGGTGCTGCCGAACGGCAAGCACTTCGTGGAGCCGTCCGACGCCGAGCTGCAGGCAGAGCTCGAGGCGTCCGGCGCCGTCTGACGCGCGGCCCGCGGCCAGCCCGAGACTCGACCCACGCGGACATCGGATGAATCGGGCATGATGAGCGCGTGATCATCGACGCTCACCACCACCTCTGGGACCCCGCCGACCGCGCGTACCCGTGGATGGACGACTCGGTCAAGCCCATCCGACGGCGGCTCGACGTGGACGACCTCCGCATGGTCGCAAGATCAGCGGGCGTCACCGCGACGATCGTCGTGCAGGCCGTGCACGACCCGGGCGAGACGGCGTGGCTCCTCACCCAGCCGGACCCCGTCGCCGGCGTCGTGGGGTGGGTCGACCTGACCGCCCCCGACGTGACCGACATCCTCGCCGCACGCACACACCCGCGCCTCGTCGGCATCCGGCACCAGGCGCAGGACGAACCCGACCCCTCCTGGCTCGCGCGCGAGGACGTCATCCGCGGTGTCCGGGCGGTCGCGGCGGCGGGCCTGGCGTTCGACCTCCTGATCCGCGGCGCCCGGGAGCACGCCGCAGCGCTCGCGCTCGTCGACGCCGTGCCCGACGGGCGGTTCGTGCTCGACCACGCCGGGAAGCCGGACATCGCGCACGACGACGCCGACGTCAGCGCCGCGTGGCGGGCACGCATGCGGGACTTCGCAGCACGGCCGAACGTGGCGTGCAAGGTCTCCGGACTCCTCACCGAGGCCGGCGACCGCTGGCGGAACCACCCCGTCGACCGGTACGTCCGGGACGCAGTGCACACCTTCGGCCCCGAGCGCTCGATGTGGGGCTCCGACTGGCCGGTCTCGACCCTGGCCGCGGACTACGGCACCACCCTGCGCACGACTGTCGACGCCCTTGAGGACCTGTCCGACACCGAACGCACGGCCGTGTTCGGCAGTACTGCGGAGCGTGTGTACCTTGCCGCAGCACATCCCCAGACATAGGATGTCTGCACTGCCGCTGCACCGGCGCAGCGCAGAGAGCGAGGAACGATGAAGTTCGCACGACTCGGCCCCGTGGGACGCGAGATCCCCGTGGCCATCGACTCCGACGGCGAGGCCCTCGACCTCCGACCGATCACCAGCGACATCAGCGGCGCCTTCTTGTCGTCCGACCCGGTCGGCCGCGTGCAGCACGCCCGCAGCGCCGGCGACCTGCAGCCGGTGCCCGACGCCGACGGCCTGCGCCGCGGAGCCCCCGTCGCCCGCCCCGGCAAGGTCGTCTGCATCGGCCTGAACTACCGCGACCACGCTGCCGAGACCGGTGCGGACATCCCCACCGAGCCGATCGTGTTCATGAAGGACCCGATGACCGTGATCGGCCCGGACGACGAGGTCCTGGTCCCGCGGAACAGCACGAAGACGGACTGGGAGATCGAGCTCGCGGTCGTGATCGGCACGATGGCGCGGTACTGCGAGTCCGACGACGAGGCAGCGACGCACATCGCGGGCTACGCCATCGCGAACGACGTCTCCGAGCGGGAGTTCCAGCTCGAGCGCGGCGGGCAGTGGGACAAGGGGAAGTCCTGCGAGACGTTCAACCCCCTCGGCCCGTGGCTCGTCACGCCGGACGAGGTGACCCCGCACGCCATCGCCCTGCGGCTCAGCGTGAACGGCGAGGTCCGCCAGGACGGCACGACCGCCGACATGGTGTTCCGCCCGGCGGAGATCGTCCGGTACCTCTCGCAGTTCATGGTCCTGTATCCGGGCGACGTCATCAGCACCGGGACCCCTGCCGGCGTCGCACTGGCCGGGAACGCCCCGTACCTGCAGCCGGGCGACGTCGTCGAGCTCACGGCGGACGGCCTCGGCTCCCAGCGGCAGACGATCGGGGCCGCCTGATGCCCGGCTCGCACGAGGGGCTCCGTGCGATCGTGACGGGCGGCGCCTCGGGCATCGGCGCGGCGATCACAGCGGCGCTCCAGGACCGCGGTACGACCGTGGCCGTGCTCGACCTGCAGACGTCAGGCGTCACCGACGGCACGATCGCCGTCCCGTGTGACGTCGGGGACGACGCGAGCGTCCGTGCGGCCGTCGCCACCGCCGTCGCGCAGCTCGGCGGGCTCGACGTCCTCGTCAACAACGCCGGCATCGGCGCACAGGGCACGGTCGAGGACAACCCCGACGACGAGTGGCGCCACGTGTACGAGGTCAACGTCCTCGGCGTCGTCCGACTCTCCCGTGCCGCGCTCCCGCACCTCCGCGAGTCCTCCGCCGCCAGCATCGTGAACACCTGCTCGATCGCCGCGACCGCCGGACTCCCCCAGCGCGCGCTCTACTCGGCGACGAAGGGTGCCATCGCCGCACTCACCCGCGCGATGGCCGCCGACCACATCCGCGAGGGCATCAGGGTCAACGCCGTGAACCCGGGCACCGCCGACACACCGTGGGTCGCACGGCTGCTGTCGACCGCTGACGATCCGGCATCCGAACGCGCCGCGCTCGAGGCACGCCAACCCCACGGGCGCCTGGTCGCGCCGGAGGAGGTCGCCGAGGCCGTCGCGTACCTGACGAGTCCGCTCGCCCGGTCCACGACGGGCGTCGACCTGGCGGTCGACGGCGGGATGCATGCGCTCCGGCTCCGGCCCGCCTGATGCCGGAGGACACCGTCCGGGAGGCTCGGTGCCGGTATCGTCGAGCCATCCCGACCCAGCGTGGTCGGGTGGAGGGACCGCCATGGCTTCGCTGACCGACGACGCGATCGCGCGCATCCAGCAGATGATCGTGACCGGCGAGCTCAAACCCGGCCAGCGCCTCCCGCCCGAGAAGGAACTCAGCGAGTCCCTCGGGCTGTCCCGGAACAGCCTCCGCGAAGCGGTGAAGGCCCTCGAGCTCATCCGCGTCCTCGACGTCCGACGCGGCGACGGCACCTACGTGACCTCGCTGGAGCCCTCCGTCCTGCTCGAGGCGGTGTCGTTCGTCGTCGACATGCACCACGACCGCTCGCTCGTCGACCTGCTGGAGGTACGTCGCATCCTGGAGCCCGCGTCCGCCGTGCTCGCCACCGCCCGCGCGTCGGAGCAGCAGATCGACGAGCTCGCCACGCTCATGGGGTCGGTCGGCGAGGACACCGGCGTCGAGGACCTCGTCGCCCACGACCTCCTCTTCCACTCCACGATCGCGGGCATCGGCGGGAACCAGTACCTCTCCGGGCTCCTCGACGCCCTGTCGAGCAAGACCGTGCGCGTGCGGGTCTGGCGTGGGCTCACCCAGAACGGCTCCGTCCAGCGCACCCTCGACGAGCACGCCGCGATCGTGGACGCGATCCGTCGCCGCGACCCCCAGCTCGTGCAGGCGCTCGTCGTGTCGCACGTCGAGGGTGTCGAGCGCTGGCTCCGCCGTTCCCTCGACTGACACTTTGTCGGATCAGCCACTCAGCGCATTCTCGGCCGCGTCGAGCGGTTGACGTGTTCGATCGGATGTCGGCCCTGACTCCGGCAACCATGCCGCGGCAACCGCACCCACGAGGAGGAAACCGTGCTCGGTCTCATCATCAGCTTGATCATCATCGGACTCATCGCCGGCGCCATCGCGCGACTGGTCATGCCCGGCAAGCAGCACATCTCGATCCCGATGACCATCCTGCTCGGCATCGTCGGCTCGTTCGCCGGGGGCTTCCTCGGCTTCCTGATCTTCCAGCACGACCCGATGGACGGCTTCTTCCAGCCGGCCGGCATCATCGGTTCGATCATCGGCGCGATCATCGTGCTGTTCATCTACCTGCGCGTCACCGGCCGCAAGTCGGCTCGCAGCTGACCCCAGCGCACGTCGTACAACCGGGAGCAGCCCGCACCACGGAATCTCGTGGCGCGGGCTGCTTTTCGTTGTGCGGAAGCGATCGGCGCCGTCAGGCGGGCAGCGGTACCGCCGGCGTGCCGTCAGGCGGGCAGCAGGGCCGCCGCCTCCAGGTCCGCCCACAGCGCCTCCGGGACGACCGCGGCGGCACGTGCGGCGTTCTCGCGCACCTGCGCTGCCGACTGGGCACCGACGGCGACCGTGCGGACCGCGGGAGCACGGCGCGGGAACGCGAGCGCGGCCTCGGGCAGCGTCACCCCGTGCCGCGAGCAGACCGCGGCGAGCGCCCGAGCGCGTTCGATCAGCGACGACGGAGCCGGGGCGTAGTCGTACGTGGTGCCCGGTGCGGGGAGCGGGTTGCCCAGCAGCCCCGAGTTGTAGACGCCGACCGCGACCACGTCCACCCCGCGCGACGCGCACCGGGCGACGAGCGACGCCGCCGGCTGCTCGAGCAGCGTGTACCGCCCGGCGAGCATGATCACGTCGCACATCCCCGTGTCCACGGCGGCGGACAGCGCCGACACCGAGTTCGACCCGACGCCGACGGCCTGCACGACGCCTTCGTCCCGCAGGCTCGCGAGCGCCGGCAGCGCCTGATTCAGCCCCTCCGACAGCGAGTACACGTCCGGGTCGTGCAGGTACGCGACGTCGACGCGGTCGAGCCCGAGCCGCACGAGGGAATCGTCGAGCGAACGACGGACCCCCGACGCCGAGGGGTCCCACTGCCGCACGAGGTCGTCCGGCACCGCGAACCCGTCCGCGTCGACGCCGTCACCCGGGCCGGGCACGAGCAGCCGCCCGACCTTCGTCGACACCCGGTAGGAGTCCCGCGGCCGTGCGGCGAGCGCCGCCCCGAGCCGCCGTTCGGACAGCCCGACCCCGTAGTGCGGCGCGGTGTCGAACCCGCGCACCCCGGCGTCCCACGCGGCGTCCACCGTGGCGCGGGCGTCCTCGTCGGAAACCTCGCGGAGCAGGTTCCCGATTCCGGCGCACCCGAGCCAGAACGGACCCGAGTCGAGGTCGAACGGCACGCTCACGGCTGACTCGCCAGGGTCCACACGAGCGGGATCCCGTCGTCGTTCCCGGAGTAGTCGTCGTCGGCCTCGAGCAGTGGGTTGATGACCGCCTGCCACTCGGCGTTCACGGGGTCGTCCGCCAACGAGCGACGCATCGCCCGGTAGTCGGCGACCTCGATCAGGTGGACGAGGTCCTGGCCGTCGCGCCAGATGCTCCAGTTCGACACCCCGGCGTCGCGGAGGCGGTCGGCCAGCGCCGCCGGGATGGCGGCGTGCACCCGCTCGTACTCCGCCGCCGCCCCGCTCCGCAGTCGCGTCCGCGAGAGGATCCGCTGCATCAGTCGCGCAGGAAGAGCTCGACGACGGGCACCGCCACGTCCGGCCGGACGATCGGCAGCGTCAGGGTCAGCGTCCCTGCCGGCTGCCCGCCGAGCCCGGTGTTCTGCGCGCGGGTCCCCGGCGGGATCTCGCGGTAGTGGATCTCGGACGCGTCGTTCAGCAGCTGCGCGTACTCGACCCGGCCGGCGAGGTCGGGCAGGTGCACGTGCTCGAACGGCCACGTGAACAGGTGCAGGTACAGCCGGTTGCCGTTCTGTGTGTAGACCGTGCCCGCCGGCGCCCGGAAGGACGAGGGCCCGGCGCCGTACACCGACCGTGCGTGCCGGTCCATCCACGACCCGATCTCGGCGAGCGCCGTCCGGGCGACCCCGTCGAACTCGCCGCGACCGGTCGGTCCGACGTTGAGGAGCATGTTCCCGTTGTTCGACACCCCGTCGACGAGCATCCGGACGAGCAGGTCGGTGCTCTTCACATTGAGGTTGTCGCGGTCGTAGCCCCACGAGCCGTTGAGCGTCTGGCAGGCCTCCCACGGCACCTGGACACCGTCGACCTCCATCGGCTTGTCCGGCTGGTACTGCTCCGGCGTGACGATGTCGCCCGGCAGGTCGAGCCGGTCGTTGACGATGATCCCGGGCTGCAGGCGCCTGGTCAGATCGAGGAGCTCCGAAGATCCCCAGTCGTCCCGGCCCTTGCCGCCCCAGATGTCCTCGTGGTCGTTGTCCCGGTACGAGAAGTCGTAGAACAGGTAGTCGATCCGCCCGTAGTCCGACAGCAGCTCCGTCACCTGGCCGTGCAGGTACTCCCGGTAGCGGGCCATGTCCCGGCCCTCGTTGAGCGCTGCGATCGCGGCCTCGCCGTCGTCCCGGCGCGGGTGCACCCCGTCGATGGTGAAGTCCGGGTGGTGCCAGTCGATGAGCGAGTGGTAGAACCCAACCCGGAGCCCCTCGGCGCGGACGGCGTCGACGAACTCGCGGACGATGTCCCGGCCGAACGGCGTGTTCGTGGCCTTGTAGTCCGTCAGCGCCGAGTCCCAGAGCGCGAACCCCTCGTGGTGCTTCGTGGTGAGGACGACGTACTTCATGCCGGCCTCCCGCGCACGCCGAGCCCAGTCGGCGGCGTCGAACAGGTCGGGGTCGAAGTGGTCGAAGTACTTCTGGTAGTCCTCGTCGGTGATCCGTTCGCGGTTCTTCACCCACTCGTGCCGGGCGGGCAGGGCGTAGAGGCCCCAGTGGATGAACATGCCGAAGCGGTCGTGGGTGAACCAGGCGGGCAGGCCGCTGGCGTCGGGCTCGACCTGCGGCTCTGCAGGTGCGGTGATGGTCATGGTGGCCAGTGTTCCTTTCAGGAGTGCAGCACGTCACCGGCCGCCGAGGCCGGAGGTGACGATGCCCTTGACGAGGTGCTTCTGGAGCAGGACGAGCAGGATGACGGTCGGCAGCATCGAGATGACCGACGCGGCCATCACGAGGTTCCACTCGGAGCCCTGCTGCCCGAAGAACTGCTGCAGGCCGAGCGGGATGGTGCCGTGGGCCTCCACGTCGTTCACGATGACGAGGGGCCACAGGAACGAGTTCCAGTACGAGATGAACGAGAACACCGCGAGCACCGCCATCGTCGGGCGGGCGAGCGGCATCATCACCGAGAAGAAGGTCCGGACGGGTCCGGCGCCGTCCACCCGTGCGGCGTCGTCGAGCTCCTGCGGCACGGTGAGGAAGAACTGCCGGATGAGGAAGGCGCCGAGCGCGGTGAACGCCCACGGGATGATCAGCGCCTGGAACGTGTCGACCCACCCGAACCCCTGCATCATCACGTACATCGGGATGACGAGGACGTCCTGCGGGATCATCAGCGTGACGAGGAACAGCATGAACACGGTGTTCCGCCCACGCCAACGCAGTCGTGAGAACGCGTACCCGGAGAGCACCGCCACGGCGACGTTGATCGCGGTGCCGACCGCCGCGACGAACACCCCGTTGAGGATGAACCGCGCGAACGGCAGGTAGGTGAACGCCTGGACGTAGTTGCTCCACTCGAGCGACCGTCCCCAGAGCGTCGGCGGGGTGGTGAACACCTGGTCGGCAGGCTTCAGGCTCGTCGCGACCATGTACACGAGCGGCGAGACGAACAGCAGGGCGACGAGGCAGAGCAGGGCATAGCCGATGGCGTGCCGCACCCGGCCCGGCCGTGGTGCGGTCTTCGTCCTGGCGACGGCGCGGGGGTTGACCGACCGGTTCGACGTGGTGGCGAGGCCGCCGCGGACCGCTTCACTCATAGTGCACCCACCGCTTCTGCCCGAGGAACTGGACGGCCGTGATCCCGAGGATGATGACGAACAGCACCCACGCGCCGGCCGATGCCAGGCCGAGCTGCTGGTTCTGGAAGCCCGTGTTGTAGATGTACTGCACGAGGGTCTCGGTCGCGGTGCCCGGCCCGCCCTTCGTGAGGACGAACGGCTGCACGAACACCTGGAACGACGTGATCAGCGTCATCATCGTCGCGAAGAACACCGACGGCGAGATGAGCGGGAACTTGATCGCCCAGAACGTCTGCCAGGCGTTCGCCCCGTCGAGCTGCGACGCCTCGATCTGGTTCTCCGGCACCGCGTCGAGCGCCGCCGAGAAGATCAGCATGTTGTAGCCGAAGCCCTGCCACACGCTCATCGCGACGATCGCGAGCATCGCCCAGTGCTCGTCGGCGAGGAAGTTCGGTGCGTGCACCCCGACGGTGGACTGCAGCGTCGCGTCGATCGCACCACCCGGCTGGTACAGCATCCGCCACACCACGACGTTCGCGACGATCGGCGTGATGGTCGGGATGAAGAACAGCACCCGGAACACGTGTCGACCAGCGATCCTCGGCGTCAGCCATGCGGCGAGCCCGAGCGACACGACGAGGTTGAGCGGCACGTACAGCACCACGAACAGCGCCGTGTTGAGGGTGACCGTGCGGAACACCGGGTCGGCGAAGAGCCGCGCGTAGTTCTCGATGCCGGCGAACGACCGCGCACCGAGCGTCGGCCAGTTCATGAAGCTCACGACGAGCGACGCGATGATCGGGAACGCCGTGAACACGACGAGGCCGATGGAGTGCGGTGCGGCGAACGCAGCACCCCACCAGGTGCGACGCCCGACCGGGCCGGGGTCGCCGCCCTGCCGGTTCGGCGTGGCCGTGCCGGCCGCCACGGCGGTCGCGACCGCCGGGACGGCCGCGGCGGCCGGTGGGTCCTGGATGGTGGTCATGCGACGACCTCCTCGTCGTTCGCGCGGTCCTGGGGGTGGGATGGGACGGACTGGAGGCTCGGGGCGGGGCCGACCCGCGCCTCCAGTCCGACGGTTGGTGCGCTGGCTACTGGGTGCCGAGCTGGCCGGCGATCGAGGACATGGTCTCCTTGCCGGAGGTCTGCCCGTTCACCGCCTGGAGCGCGTACTGCGTGAACAGCTGGGACAGCTGGTCGCTCTGCTTGTTGCCGAGCAGCGGCGACGACTTCGCGAGTGCCGCCTTGAGCGCGGGCTCGGCGCCCTCGATGCCGGCGCTGGAGTACCACGCGGCCTGGGCCGCGGTCCGGCCGGGGAACGCGCGTCCCTGCTCGGCGAGCGAGGTCAGCACCTTCTCACTGGTCATCGTCTGGACGGCCTTGAACGCCTGCTCCGGGTACTTGCACTGCTTCGAGACCCCGAAGCCCGAGCCGGCGGCGAACGTCGACGGGCCGGACGTCCCGGCGGGGAGCGTCGTGACGCCGAGGTCGAACTTCACCTTGGCCTTCTGGCTGATGAGCGACCACGGGCCGTCGGTGTACATCGCGACCTTGCCCGCGGCGAAGTCGTTGCCGGGTGTCGACGAGTCGGACGACGCCTGCGTCGCGTAGCCCTTCTTCACCAGGCTGGCCATCCAGTCGAGGCCGTCCGCGAACTTCGCGTTCGACGCGTCCAGCTTGCCGCCGGAGGTGATCACCCGGCCGCCGTTGTAGCCGTAGACCATCGACTCGAGGTTGAGGTCGGCGACCGTCGAGCCGTACTCGGTGATGCCCTTCGCCTTGAGCGCAGCTCCGGCCGCCTCGAAGTCGTCGACGGTCCAGCCGGGCTCGGGCTCCGCCACCCCGGCCTGCTTGAAGAGGTCCCGGTTGTAGAACATCATGATGGGCCCGGTGTCGTACGGCAGCCCGTAGAGCTTGCCGTCCACCTTCATGCCGTCGAGCGCGGTGCTGTCGAACGCGGACAGGTCGGTGCCGTCCTTCTTGGCGAGGTCGTCGAGCGGCAACAGCGACTCGGTGTAGTTCGCGGCGCGGAGCGACTGCATGCTCACGACGCACTGGGCGCTCCCGGCGCTCAACTGCGTGCTGAGCTTCGTGAAGTAGTTCTCGAACGGTGCGCCCTGGATCGTCAGGGTGATGCCGTCCTCGCTCTTCACGGTGTCGGCGACCTTCTGCCAGGCGGCCTTGTCCTCCTTCCCGGCGATCCACATGGACCAGGTCAGGGCGTCCTTCGACTGGCTCCCGCCGGCGCTGCTGCCGGAGGAACAGCCGCTGAGCACGAGGGCCGCGGCTGCTGCCGCCGCGAGCCCGGCGATGATGCGTCGTCGTTGCATCGGGGTCTCCACTTCGTCGTGGTGATCGGGTGAGGGGGTGTGGTCAGGCGACGCGGCCCGCGTCGCGTGGGGAGTCGACGGGCCCCCCCCGGGCGGGGGGGGCCCGCGTCGCGGGGGGGGGGGGGGGGGGGCCCCCCCGCGCCCCCAGCCCGACGGTTGGTGCGCTGGCTACTGGGTGCCGAGCTGGCCGGCGATCGAGGACATGGTCTCCTTGCCGGAGGTCTGCCCGTTCACCGCCTGGAGCGCGTACTGCGTGAACAGC
>JASCOI010000066.1 GCA_029959665.1 Microbacteriaceae bacterium PS02333 | reverse complement strand
GGCCCGGGCCCGGCCCCGGCCCGGCCCCGGGCCGCCCCCCCCCCCGCCGGGCGGGGGGGGGGGGGCCCCCCCCCCCCCCCCCCGTCCGCTGCGTGGCAAGCCGGGCGGCTAGCCGTGGCGGGCGCGCAGGCGGCGCGCCGCCTGGCAGAGGTGCGGGACGTCCACCCGCGCGGTCCCGAGCACGATCGCCGGCGTCGTGTCGAAGTAGCGCCGGGTGAGTCGTTCACCGAGGAGCGAGACGCGCGACCACGGGATGCCCGGCTCGCCCGCCGTGACCGCCACGGGCAGCATCCGCACCGCCTCGCCGATCTCGACCAGGCGCATCCGGACGGCGTCGTAGACGAGGTCCTCCGGCAGCGACGCGTCCGAGACGTACCGGTCGATGACCCCGCACGCCCGGATGACGTCGTCGAGCCGCTCCGGGACGTTGCGGTTCACAGCGGCACCGCGTGCCGGACGACGTCCTCGCTCATGCCGGCCGCCGCCACGACGTCGACGCGCACGCCGAGCACCTGCTCCGCGGCGTCCTGGATGCGCATGAGGGCGAAGATCCCGAGCCCCGGGCGCAGGTCCACCATCAGGTCGACGTCGCTGTCCGGACCGTCCTCGCCCCGCGCGACGCTGCCGAACAACCGCGGGTTCATCCCGCCGAGCCGCGTGATGGCCTCGAGGAGCTCGAGTCGGGCGGCGGCGACCCGCTCGCGGAGCGGCGGTGGATCGGCGACGGGCTCCAGGTCGATGACGGTCAGGAAGCCCGCGGCGAACAGCAACCGCTGGAGCGCTGCGAGGGACGGCTCGCGGCGACCGTTCTCGTAGGTGCTGATGACGCTCTGCGTGACGCCGGCCCGCTTCGCGAGCTGGACCTGGGTCAGCTCGGCACGGAGTCGTGCGTCACGGATGAGGTCTGCCGCGGAGAGACGCTCAGCGGGTCGTGCAAGGACACCTGACATGACGCCACGATACACAAGATGAAAAATTTCGCATCATCTGGCGCACCGATCGTTCTGCCCGCGTGTCCGGACGGGGCGTGTCGGTCGTCCGCGGGGTCGTCAGTCGCGGACGGAGACGTCCGTCCGGTGGAAGTTCTGGGCAGAACGCGACGGTGTCGGACCGCGCTGGCCCTGGTACCGCGACTGGTACTCGGCGGAACCGTACGGCTTGTCCGCCGGGCTCGACAGCTGGAAGAAGCAGAGCTGCCCGATCTTCATGCCCGGCCAGAGCTTGATCGGCAGGGTCGCGACGTTCGAGAGCTCCAGGGTCACGTGGCCGGAGAAGCCGGGGTCGATGAACCCGGCGGTCGAGTGCGTGAGGAGTCCGAGGCGGCCGAGCGAGCTCTTGCCCTCGAGCCGGGCGGCGATGTCGTCGGGGAGCGTGACGACCTCGTACGTCGACCCCAGCACGAACTCACCGGGGTGCAGCACGAAGGCCTCGTCCGGGTCGGTCTCGACCAGGCGGGTGAGGTCGGGCTGGTCGACGGCCGGGTCGATGTGGGGGTACTTGTGGTTGTCGAACAGCCGGAAGAACTTGTCGAGGCGCACGTCGACGCTCGACGGCTGGACGAGCGAGAGATCGCGGGGATCGAGGCCGATCCGGCCTGCGGCGAGCTGGGCGGTGATGTCGCGGTCGGAGAGCAGCACGGTACGGAATCCTAGCGGGCCCGGGCGCTCCCCCGATATGCTGCTCGGCTGCCCTGCAGACGGCACGGGCGGCGGAAGGAACACCGTGTACCGCGTCGTCAAACTCGACGTCCCCGCCACCATGACCGACGACCCTGCCAAGGTGCGGGCGTTCCGCGAGTGGGTCGACGTGTCGAACCGCTCCGAGGTCGCCGTCCACGGGCTGGCCGAGCTCGCCTGGAAGGCCGAGGAACAGCTCCCCCTGCAACACGATCCGGAGGCCCCGAGCCGACTCTTCGTCGTCCGGGACGCACGAGACGCCGTGGTCGCGGCCGGCGCCTACGACTCGAAGACCGCCGAGGGCACCCCGAACTGCTGGATCTCGATCGGCGTCGACCCCGAGCACCGTCGCCGCGGGATCGGCACCCTGCTCGCCGACCACATCGAGGGCATCGCCCGCACCGAGGGACGGACCCAGTGGAAGACCTACGCGGTGTCGCGGCAGGTCGGGCCCGCGACCGGCCCCGGGTACGTCGTCGCCCCGACCGGGTTCGGCGCCGTCCCCGCGGACGAGGCCGGCGTCCGCTTCCTGACCGGCCGAGGCTGGCGCTTCGGGCAGGTGAACCGCATCAGTCGGCTCGCGCTGCCGGCGGACCACTCGGTGGTGCAGACCCTGCACGAGCGGGCGTCGACGGCGGCGGGTCCCGACTACCGCGTGCACTCCTGGACCGGTCGCACGCCGACCGAGTGGCAGGCGGGCATCGCGCTGCTCGAGACCCGGATGAGCACGGACGCACCGGAGGGCGACATGGAGGAGCCCGAGGACGTGTGGACCGTCGAGCGGCTGCAGGAGCACGAGGAACACCTCGAGGACTCCCCGAGGACGATCCTCACCGTCGCGATCGAGCACGTCCCGAGCACCACCCTGGCGGGTTTCACGCAGCTGTCCGTGCCGGATGACCTCGGGCAGCCCGTGTTCCAGTGGGACACGCTCGTCCTCCGGGAACACCGGGGGCACCGGCTCGGCTGGCTGCTGAAGGTCGTCGGGATCGAGACGATCGAGCGAGACCACCCGGGGCACCCGTCGATCGTGACGTTCAACGCCGAGGAGAACCGGCCGATGCTCGACGTCAACGAGGCGGTCGGGTTCGTCGGCGTCGGCAGCGAGGGGATCTGGGAGCGCAAGGTGTGATCAGTCGGCAGCGCCTACCATGGAGGGTCCGCGGTCTCGCGGACGCAAGCGTCCCCGGAACAGGTCGATGACCGTCACGTCACCCGAAACACAGCCTGGAGGCTCGGCGCCGGAATCGGCGCCCGTCACCGCTCGTACATCCACCGTCGCGACCGTGCTCGCCATCGCGATCCCGCTCGCGGTCGGCTGCTCGATCCTCGGCATGACCGTGACCGGGGCGTTCACGGCGAGCCAGCAGCTCGTGTCGGCCGGCGACCTCGTGCAGTACGGGCTCCCCGTCGCTCGGGTGGTGCACGACACGATGGCGGCGCTCACGATCGGGCTGCTCATCGTCGCCGCGTTCGCGCTCCCCGCGCAGAAGAAGGACCACGGCGCGATGTCGAGCGTCCAGCACCGGGCGGTCCGGTGGGCGGCGACGACCGGGGCGATCTGGTTCCTCGCCGCCGTCGTCAGCCTGGTCTTCACCGGGGCGAACACCCTCGGTGTCCCGCTGACGAACTCGGTGTTCGCGCGGAACTTCATGCTCTTCGCGTTCCAGGTCGAGATCGGGCAGGCGCTCGTCGTGTCGGCGGCCGCGATCCTCGTCGCCACCGTGCTCGCCGCGTTCGCGACCCGGGTCACGACGCTCGCCGTGGCGACGGTCGCCGGGCTCTTCGCGCTGCTCCCCCTCGCGCTCTCCGGCCACGCCGCCGGGTCCCTCGAGCACGCCAACGCGGTCAACTCCCTCGCGATCCACCTCATCGGGGTGTGCGTCTGGGCCGGTGGGCTCGTCGCGGTCGTCGCACTGCGGACCAGGACGAAGGGCGCCACCGGACGCATGGTCGCCCGGTACTCGACGCTCGCCGGGTGGTCGTTCGCCGCCGTGGCGTTCTCAGGCATCGTGAACGCCTCGCTCCGTCTCACCGGGCCGCTCGACCTGTTCACGACGACGTACGGCTGGCTCATCACCGTCAAGGCGTCGATCCTGATCCTGCTCGGGCTCGCCGGTGTCGTGCAGCGACGGAAGCTCGTGCCGGCACTGCTGCGCTCCCCGCTCGACCGTCGGTCGTTCACGCGCTTCGCCCTCGCCGAGATCGTGTTCATGGCCGTCGCGATCGGCGTCTCGGTCGCGGTGTCCCGGAGCCAGCCGCCGATCCCGCAGACCCCGGAGACCGGTGAGGACACCCGCTCCGGGCTCATCGGCTACCCGTACCCGCCGACGCAGACGCTGCACACGTTCCTGACGCAGTGGCACATCGACTGGGTGTGGCTCGCCCTCGCCGTGGTCGGTGCCGGGTGGTACCTGTTCGCCGTCCGGAAGCTCCGGAAGCGCGGCGACAAGTGGCCGGTCGGCCGGACGATCTCGTGGCTGCTCGGCTGCGCGGTGTTCATCTGGACGACCTCGGCCGGTCCGTCGGTCTACGGCATGATCCACTTCTCGTCGCACATGATCCAGCACATGCTCCTGATGATGTTCGTGCCGCTGCCGCTCGTGCTCGGCGGCCCGGTGCTGCTGGCACTGCGGACCCTTCCGGTGCGGAACGACGGCTCGCGCGGTGCCCGTGAGTGGCTCATGCTCTTCGTGCACTCGCGGTACATGCAGTTCATGGCGAAGCCGGCCGTCGCCGGGGTGATCTTCGCCGGCTCCCTCGTGGTGTTCTACTTCACCGGGGCGTTCCAGGCAGCGATGCAGTCGCACGAGTGGCACGTGGCGATGGTCGTCCACTTCGTGCTGAGCGGCTACCTGTTCTTCTGGGTGTTCGTCGGCATCGACCCCGGTCCCAAGCGCCCGCAGTACCCGATCCTGATCATCGCCCTGCTCGCGACCCTGGCGTTCCACGCGTTCTTCGGGGTCGCCGTGATGACGTCGGAGTCGATCTACGCGGTCGACTGGTTCCACGCGCTCGGGCAGACGAACGACGCCGCGCTCCTCGCCGACCAGCACACCGGCGGCGGCATCGCGTGGGGTGCGTCCGAGCTGCCGATGGTGTTCGTGGCGCTGCTCGTGGTGCGGAACTGGGTGAAGTCGGACAAGCGTGACGCGAAGCGCCTCGACCGGCAGGCCGACCGCGACGGGGACGCCGAGCTGAAGGCATACAACGACCGCCTGTCCGCGATGAACCGCGACTGACACAGCCGTACGACGACGAACCGCCCCGGACCACGGACGACCGTGGTGCGGGGCGGTTCTTCGTGTGCGTCGGCGTTACTCCTGCGTGGACCGCGCGGCGCGGCGACGGGCTGCCAGCAGCACGAGACCGGCGATCAGCAGCGCCAGCGCGAGGGCGGCACCCGAGGCCATCGCGATCGGCGCACCCGTGAAGGCGAGCTCACCGGAGGCCGACGCAGCAGGAGTCGCGGACGCCGTCGGTGTCGCGGACGGCGTCGGGTCCGCGACCGGCGGCGTGACGGGCGGCACGACGGGTGCGGCGAGGACCTCGACGTCGAGCGTGGTCGTCGACGCCGCGTAGGACGCGTCACCGCTGTACGACACCGTCACCGTGCTCGCGCCGACGGGCAGCGCGTCCGTCGTGCAGCTCGTCTCCGGGAGCGTCGTCGTGCAGAGGACCGTGCCGTCGGCAGCGGTGAAGGTCACCGAGCCGGTCGCACCGGTCGGCAGGCCGGACGCGGTCAGGCGGATCCTCGTGCCGACGGTCGGACGGGGTTCGTCCGTCGAGGCGACGACGGCCGTCTGCTCCGGTGCGACGACAAGCTCGAACGGGGCTCCGGAGGAGGGCTCGTAGTTGTCGTCCCCGCTGTACTCCGCGTGCACCGTGTACTTCCCGCCCGGCAGGCCTGCGGGGATCGTGCACGTGGTGTCGGGGAGGGTCGCCGTGCAGAGCACCGTGCCGTCGTCGGTCACGTAGTCGATCGTGCCGGTGGCGTCGGTCGGGACGCCGTCGGTGTCGAGCGTGACGGGCTGGCCGTGCGTCACCGTGACGGTCGTGTCCGGGTCAGCCGGCCCGGACGGGTCCGACGGATCCGACGGGTCGGTCGGCGTCGTGCCGGGCCCGCTCGGGTCGGAGCCCGGCGTCCCGATCGTCGCGGTGGCCTTCTGCACCGTGAGCTCCACCGTCGCGGCGGTCGCACCCTCGTGGGTGTCGTCGCCCGAGTAGACGGCGACGAGCGTGTGCGTCCCGGCGGACAGTCCGGCGGGAGCGGTGCAGCTCGTCGCCGGCAGGGTCGCGGTGCAGAGGACGGTCGAGCCCTCGCGGAACTCGACGGTGCCCGTCGCGGCGGACGGCAGGCCCGACACCGACAGCGTCGCCGGCGAACCGTACGTCGTCGGCGACGGCGTGGCTGCGATCTCGATCGCGGTCGGGATCTTCGTCACCGTGAGCGCGGCGGAGGCATCGGCCGCGGCGGCGTGGTCGGCGTCGCCGACGTAGGACACGACGAAGCCCTTCGACCCGACGGCGACAGCGGGGACGTCACAGGTCGCCGTACCGGATACCAGTGTCGAGGTGCAGAGCACGTCCGAGGTCTCGGCGTCGCGGAACACCACGGAGCCGGTCGGCGTCGTCGGCGACGCGGAGGTCGACGACACGGTGGCACTGAGCGTCGCGGCGGAGCCGACGGTGGCGGTGGCGTCCGATGCCGTGATCGTGGTGGTCTGCTTCGACACGACGACCGCTCCGGTGACCGTGACGGTCTCGGCGTCGGTGGACGCGACCACGGTGGAGACCGTCGCGGTGCGTGCGGCGCCGGTCACCGTGTAAGGGATCGAGAGCGTCGGCAGCTGGGTGCCCGGCGCGATCGGTGCAGCGGAGTCGACGGACTGGTCGCACGTGGCGACCTGACCGGAGACGGTGCAGGTCCACCCGTCGCCGAGGTCGGTCGTCCCGGTGACCGCCGGGGTGACCCCGGCGGGGAACGTGGTCGTCGTGCGGATCTTCTGCGATTCCGATCCGCCGTCGGCCGACACGGTCGGGGTGACCGTGTACGTGCCCGAGCCGGCGTGCGCGACGCTGGACGAGCCTCCCGTCGTGGCGGTCAGCACCGGCACCGGACCGGCGGCCGTCGTCGTCTTCAGGTAGTTGACCTCGTGCACGTCGTTGGCACCACCGGTGCCGGCGACCCAGCCGTAGGTGAGCTTGTACGGGTAGCCCGTGGCCGGGTCGATCCACGACGACGCGATGCCGCCGGGGTTGCTCGTCTTCAGGTTCGGCAGGTCGCCGGTCAGCACCTGCTCCTTGCCGCCGATCGACGTGAAGATCACGGCGTACTTGCCAGGCGCGACGGTCGTGGTCGTGGCGCGCTGCGCGGCGATCGTCGACGTCGTCGGGTTGATCACGATCTCGACGGGGACGCGTGCCTGCGAGCGGTTGGTGACGCCCGTCTGGCTGAGCTTGCCGCCACCGGCGAGGCCCGTGCCCGCCGTGGTGCTGACGACGCAGTAGCCGGCGGTCCCGTTCCCGGGGCCGCGCACGGTCACGCTGTTCGGCGTCCTGGCGGTGCTCTTGTCACCAGAGCAACCGGTGCCGCCGAAGTCCGGGTTCACGAAGTTGCCGTAGCGGTCGATGCCGATGCCGAGGTAGCCGTTCGACAGCCCCGTGCCGCCCTGGTTCGCGCTCGCGCTGTACCCGAGCGATCCGCCGAGGTAGCCGATCCGCTGCGGGACCGACGGGTTGTACGGGTCGGTGGCGGCCAGGTAGAAGACGATGCCGTCGGCGGTGCCGCCGTACCCGTTCTCCGCGCCGTTGTACTGGTAGCTGTCGAACAGCGCGTCGATGCCCTTGGTGATCGGCACGGACTGCTTCGCACCGACGCCGCCGGTCTGGTTGTTCGTGGCCGTCGTCAGGCGGAGCGCGCCGCTGCCCTCGGCGTCCGAGGCGCTCGCGCAGGTCGGCACCGTGCCCGTGTTCGCGCCCGAGGCGGTCAGGCAGGCGACGTTCGCCGCGCCGGACTGGGTCGACGGCTTGATGTAGCCCGTCCCGGCCGAGGCGCCGGTGAAGCCCTCGTCGACGAACGTCGTCTGGGAGGGTGCTGCGGCGACCGCGCTGGTCGCGCCGGTCCCGGTGAGGGCCATGCCGGCGATGCCGACGACCACGAGGCCGGTGAGGAGGATGCGAGCGCGCGCGGAGGCGCGCCGATGCTGGTGTGTTCGCACTGGAGCCCTGTTCAGTGAGAGGAGCGGTGTCGGCGAGGGGCGTGCGCGCCCTGCTCGCTCGACTCGGGTCCTCCGACCGTACCTGCGGGTATCCGCTCGACGAGGCTCGAACGGCGCGCTTGCACCAGAACTGGGGGTGTCTCGACTTCGGAGGCGGCGGCGGTCAGTCGCCGTGGACGATGCAGACCGCGTCGAGGTCGAGTGCGGCCTCGAGCGCGGCCGCGATCCCCGACTCGCCGTCCGATCCGGCAGGGGTCACGGTGTCCACCCACCACAGCGGGGTCCCGAGGGTCGGGGCGTCCGGGAGGATCCGCTCCACCTCGTCGAAGGAGTCCACGCGGCGGACGCCGAGCACGGTGATCACCGGGTGCTCCTGGTCGCGGCACACCTGCATCATCGGGCCGTCGTCGAGCGCACGGACACCCCACGTGTCGTCGTGGAGCAGCAGCGCCTCGGCGACCTCGCGGACCTCCACCTGCCCCCGGCAGAGCAGGGTCACGTCACGGGGCACCGATGCCACCGTGCCGACCGACGGCGCCGACGTGCCCGTCGAGCGTTCCCTCGTCGTGCGCCGGGTCGAGCGGAGCGCCGCCGACCAGCTGCAGGAAGCGGTCCTCGTCGATGCGGTCGAGGAACGACTCGAGTGCGGTCCAGCCGTCCTCGAGCCGGACGATGAGCCCGTGCCCGGCTCCGTCGGCAGCCGTTCCGGCACCAGTTCCCGCTCCGAACGTCGAGGTCGAGGTGTGCGGCGGCGGCCACACGGCACCGCGGTCGAGGAACCCGGCCGCCTCCGGCCCGACCACGACGGCGAGCGGTGCCGGCTCGCCGTGCGACACGGCGCGGACGAGGTGGTCGGCGTCCCCACGTCGCTGCATGACGACGCCGAACACCGGGACGACCTCCTCGGCGACACGGTGAACAGCCTCGAGCAGCCGGTCCGCGAGCTCCGGGTCCGCCCCGTCCTCGGGGATCGTCAGGACGGCGGACATGGTCTCGATGACGACGCCGTCGGTGAGGTGCGCGGTCATGGTCGCAGAGAAGCCGTCACCCACGGCGTACGAGGTGCTGACGCCGGGCGACTCGTGCTTGGCGTACTGCGTGACGACCCAGCGGTCCCACGGCACCGACAGCGGCTCGGCGGTCCCCCAGCGCGTCGGACAGGTTCCGACCGTGTGGCACAGGGCCTCGATCGCGGACCCGATGTCGATCGCCCGCTCGTCGTGGTGGCGCAGCGTGAGGTCGATGCTGATCTGACGCACCGAGTCCGCGGCGACCGGGTGTTCCGGCGAGGGGGTCCCGAGCAGTTCCGGCCCACGCTCGACGAAGTCCTCGACGCCGTCCGCACGGACACCCGTCCGGCCGTCGCGGAGGCTCCCGTCGAAGTCCCGCACCGCCCACGCGGCTCCGTGCACACCCAGGGCGTGGCGGAGTGCCGGCGTGAGCGCGGCCTGCGGCCCGGTCCGGAGCACGACCATGCGTTCGGCGGCGGACGCACGCCGCAGCAGCGAGGCCAGCGCCTCGGTCAGCCACACCACCTGCGAGTCGGAGTCGACCACGATCGCGGGGCCGACGACGTCGTCGATGAGGGGATGTCTGACCATCCGGGTCCTCCTCGGTTCGGGGTCGCTGGAACTCCCTGGACGGTACACACGCGTCCGACACCTGTCCGTCAGGCGGACGGGCTCACAGAAGAGACACGGGCACCGGACGGGAGGCTCGGGGCGGCCCCGGCACGGCGGCACACGGCACGCGGTCGGCTGGCTTCCCGGCGAGAATCCGGTATGGTTGTCGAGTCCCGCTGAGCGGGCACGCGAGTGTAGTTCAATGGTAGAACTCCAGCTTCCCAAGCTGGTAGCGCGGGTTCGATTCCCGTCACTCGCTCCACAGCTACCCGTGGTCGTCCTCGGGTACCGGTCTCCTACCGCCGGGCCTCCAAGAGCCCCAGCCGCTCCTCCGTCTCGGCGTCTGTCGGCAGGTGCACCAGCAGTCGCAGCCCTGGATCGGGTTCGAGCCACGTGGTCGCGACGTCGAACCGGAGCCGTCCGACCCGCGGACTGTCGTAGACCTTGTGTCCGGTCCGCGGTTGCAGCACGTCGTGTCGATGCCAGAGTTCGACGAACCGCGGGGAGGCGGCGCTCAACCCGGCGACGAGCGCGGCGCGGCGGTCGGCGAGCGGTTCGATCTCGCTCTGCGACCGCAGCTGCGCGACCATCCGCCTGGTCACCGACTCCCAGTCCGGCATCGCGGCACGCCAGTCTGCGTCGGTGAACGCGAGCCACATGGTGTTCCGCTCCGTCGTCGGCAGCGCGTCGAGGTCCGTCACGAGGTGCCCGAAGGACGCGTTGTGGGCGACCACGTCGAAGCAGCCGTTCTGGACGTACGCAGGAACCGGGGACAGCCGCTCGATCAGCCGCACCACCACGTCGTCCACACGTGGCCGACCTTGTGACGAGGGCGTCGCTCGGTACCCGCCGAGGTGCATCACGTAGGCCAGCTCGTCGTCATCGAGTCGGAGCACGCGACCGACGGCCCGCAGCACCTGCTCGGACGGGTGGATGTCCCGCCCCTGCTCGAGCCACGTGTACCAGGTGACGCCGACGCCGGCGAGTTGGGCGACCTCTTCCCGCCGCAGCCCGGGTGTGCGCCGTCGGCCACCGGCGGCGAGGCCGATCTCCTGCGGAGGGATCCGCCCCCGACGCGACCGCAGGAACGCTCCGAGTTCGCGGTGTCGAGTGTCCACGACCTCATCCTGCCCCCGGGGAGCCGTTCCATCCTGGTGGCGCGGGTACCCGTATGAAACGGCTCCTGGTACCAGCAGTGCACCTGGACGACGCTCCTCTCATGACCACAGGCACGTCCCAGGACACCGCATCGCGGCACACCCCGGCGCTCAGCAGGCTCGGACTGACGGTCCTGCTCGTCGGACCGTTCCTCGCGGGCCTCGACCTGTTCATCACGAACGTCGCACTGCCGAGCATCGCGCACGACCTGCACGCGTCCGCCGGAGCGCTCGAGCTGGTCGCCGGCGGGTACGCCGTGACGTACGCCGCGTTCCTCGTCCTCGGTGGCCGGCTGGGCGACCGCTTCGGACGACGCCGCCTGTTCGGCATCGGCCTCGTCGCGTTCGCCCTGACCTCCCTGCTCGCCGGCGCCGCGCCGACCGCGACGGTGCTGGTCCTCGCGCGGTTCGCTCAAGGCGCGGCAGCCGCGCTGCTGACGCCGCAGGTGCTCGCCACGGTGCAGACCGTGCTGGAGGGCCCCGCGCGGGCCCGCGCCATCAGCCGGTACGCGGTCGCCGGCGGACTCTCCGCGGTCGCCGGGCAGCTGGTCGGTGGGCTGCTCGTCCAGGCCGACCTCCTCGGCCTGGGATGGCGGACGGTGTTCCTCGTCAACCTGCCCATCGGCCTCGCGGCACTGCTGCTCACACGTCGCACCGTCCCGGAGAACCGGTCGTCCGTCCGCGCGGGGCTCGACCTCGTCGGTGTCGTGCTGCTCGCCGTCGTGCTCGTCTGTCTGCTGGTCCCGTTGGCGGAGGGACCGTCGCTCGGCTGGCCCGTGTGGACCGTCGTGGTCCTCGTCGCCGTCGCGCCGGCAGCAGCCGCGCTGGTCGTCGTCGAAGCACGAGCGGAACGTCTCGGGCGACTGCCGCTGCTCCCGCCGTCGCTGCTCCGGCTGCCGTCCATGCGGCGAGGACTCCCGATCCTGCTGGTGTTCTTCCCGGCCGTCAGTGCGTTCCTCTTCGTCTTCGCCCTCACCACGCAGGACCTCCTCGGGATCAGCCCGCTCTGGTCCGGCGTCGCCGTCACCCCGGTCACGATCGCCTACGTCTGTACCTCGTTCGCCGTCCCCGCACTCCTGCGACGCCATGGACGGCGGGTGCTCATCGCCGGCGGACTGACCCAGGGGATCGGGGTCGCGGGGACCGCCGCCCTCGTCATCGTCGCGCCCGACGGGCCCCCGGTCGTCGCCGTGGTGCTGACGTTGGCGCTGTCCGGGATAGGGCAGGCCCTCGGCGTCGGCGCGCTCTTCGGGACGGTCCTCGCCGACGTCCCGTCGCACCTCGCGGGTGTCGGCAGTGGCGTGATGGTCACGGTGCAGCAGACCGCGCTCGCGCTGGGGGTCGCGGTCCTCGGCACCCTCTTCACCGCGCTGCTGCCGGTCGACCGGACCCTCGCCATCGCCGTCGTCGCGGGCGCACTCGTCGCGACACAGCTCGTCGTCGCCACCGCCGCACGGTCCATGCCGCGAACCTCCGTGCTGCGCTGACCAGCCTTCGGGTCCCGCCGGAGGATGACGTCCGACGGTCGGCCCTCGTCATCGAGGAGGACGCGGCGACGCGGTCCGTCTCCCTAGCGTTGTGCCGTCGGGATGTGCCCGACGCGCTGGAGGGCGATGACGATGGTGGACACGACGAAATTCCTGGACCGCCGCGGCGCCGCGTGGCTCGCGCTGGCGGGGGCGTTGGCGATCGCCGTGGTGCTGTCGCCGGCGGCCGTCGCCGGCTGGACGTCGGGGACACACCTGTCGATCGCGGAACTCCCCGGCACCGTCGAGTCCGAGTTCGGTCGGTGGGTGGCGTCCGGGCGGGCGTCGAGCGCCCCGCTCGCCGCGGCGGTGTCGTACTGGTCGGTGTTCCACGTGGTGAAGGCCGTGGTCGCGATCGCACTCCTGGTCGCCCTCGTGCCGATCGGGAGGCGGACCTGGGGTGCCTGGGCACGCGCAGGTTCTCGAGGACCTCGGACCGGCCTGCTGCTGGTCGGGGTGATCGGCGCTGCGGTCGCACCGCTGGTGCTGCTGGTGGCGATGGCGAACGTGCAGGGTGCGGTCGCGCCGCTGTCGTCGGTGCTGAACTTCCTGCCGCTGGAAAGCGCCCCCGTGGCGCAGGTCCGCGTCCAGCTCGCTGCCGGGGCGACGACCCCGGTGCTGACCGCCCTCGTCGACGACTTCCGGCTCTACCACGCCGTCCTCGTCGGGACCGCTGTCGTCGCGATCGTGCTGGTCGCCGTCGGCAGCGTGGCGCTCTGGGTACAGCGGGCCCGCACGCCGAAGCCCGATCGGCGGCTCCGCCGCGTGCTGACGCTCGGCGGCGTCCTGCTCCCCTGCATGCTCCTGTTCCTCGGCGTGGTGCTCCTGGCGAACGTGTCGACGGTCGCGGACACGGCACCGGCCCTGTCCGCGTTCCTCGACGGCAGCGGGATGTGACCCCGTCGCTGTCGGGTTAGCATCGGCGGATGGCAGAGCAGGTCGACCACGTCGTCATCGGGGGCGGAGTCGTCGGGGCGGCGACTGCCCGTTCCCTCGCGGCCAGGGGGCAGCGGGTGCTCCTCGTCGAACAGCACGGCCGTGGGCACGACCAGGGCTCGTCACACGGGGCGAGCCGGATCTTCCGCATGGGGTACGCCGACGCGGACTACGTCGCGCTGTGCCTCCGCGCCCGCGACGAATGGGCGGCGCTCGAACACGCGAGCGGTCGGACGCTGCTCGACCTGACCGGAGCGGTCGACCACGGCAGGCCCGAGCAGATCGCCGGCATCGACGCGGCGCTGACCGCGGCGGGCATCGACCACGAGCTCCTCTCCCCGGAGAAGGCATCGGAGCGCTGGCCCGGCCTGGCGTTCGAGGGCAGCGTCCTCACGCACGCCGAGGCCGGGCGCATCCGATCGGCGGACACCGTCGAAGCGCTCCTCGACCTGGCCGCGGCGGACGGCGCCGAACTGCGCTTCGGCACCAGGGTGACGAGCGTCGAGGACCACGGGGAGGCCGTGACGCTGACGCTCGAGGACCGGCACGGGACCGCGTCGGTGACCGCGGCGAGCGTCGTGGCGGCGGTGGGGTCGTGGGCTCCCGCGCTGGTCGGCGACCTGCTCGCCGGACGCGGGGTGAGCCTCCCGGCCATCCGCGTCACCCAGGAGCAGCCGGCCCACTTCCCCAGCCACCTGGCGGACGACGCCTGGCCGAGCTTCGTGCACTACCCGCTCGACGGCGGGGACGTGTACGGGCTGCTCACACCGGGCGAGGGCGTCAAGGTCGGGTTCCACGGAACCGGGCCGGTCGTCGACCCGGACGCGCGGGACTTCACCCCGGTGCCCGAGGAGCTCGAGCGGCTGCAGACGTACGTCTCGCGCTTCGTGCCAGGGGTCGACGCGACCGAGCCCGCGCCGATCAGCTGCCTGTACGACAACTCCCCCGACGACGACTTCGTGATGGACCGGCGCGGGCCGATCACCGTCGCGACGGGCTTCTCCGGTCACGGATTCAAGTTCGCGCCGGTGCTCGGCGAGATGCTCGCGGATCTGGCGACCGGCGGGGCCCCGCACCCGAGGTTCGCGCTGGCCTGAGTCCGCGACACCGCTACGGTGGTCGCGTGCACGTCGTGATCGCTCCTGACTCGTTCAAGGGGACCGCCACCGCGGCCGCCGTCGCCGCCGCGATCGGCGAGGGGTGGGCATCGGAGCGTCCGGACGACACCGTCACGCTCGTGCCGATGGCGGACGGCGGTGAGGGCACGCTCGACGCGTTCGCGACCGCGTTCCCCGGCGCTCGTCGTGTACCGATCACCGTGACGGGCCCGGCTGGTGACCCCGTCGAGGCGTCCTGGCTGGCACTGCCCGACGGTCGTGCGGTCGTCGAGCTCGCGGCGACGAGCGGGCTCCCGCTCCTGACGACGCTGCAGCCCGACACCGCGCAGACGATCGGCTTCGGACAGGCGATCGCCGCGGCGCTCGACGCCGGGGCGACCGGGCTCGTGCTCGGCATCGGCGGGAGTGCGTCGACCGACGGGGGCGAGGGACTGCTGTCAGCGCTGACGCTGCCCGACGGTTCGTTCCGCCCGCTGCCGCCGCTCGGGGCCACGGTGCTGACCGACGTGACCTCTCCGCTGCTCGGTCCGGCCGGCGCGGCAGCGGTGTTCGGGCCGCAGAAGGGCATCACGCCATCGCGGATTCCGGTCCATGAGGAACGGCTGGCGGCGTGGGCGGCGCGCTTCCCGGCCGTCGATCCCGCAACACCGGGGGCCGGTGCTGCCGGAGGTGCGGGGTTCGGATTGCTGGTGTGGGGCGCGACGCTCGTGGGTGGGGCGTCCGGGGTCGCCGCGGTGCTCGGCCTGCCCGCCGCGGTCGCCACCGCCGACGTCGTGGTGACGGGCGAGGGGCGCTACGACGGGCAGAGTGCCGTGGGGAAGGTGCCGTCGGTCGTGGCCTCGCTCGCTGCAGGACTGCGGCGGATGCTCGTCGCGGGGGCGATCGACGCTCCGCTCGACGACTGGGACGGGGCGGCTTCCCTGACGGTCATCGCCACGCAGACGACCGGTTCGCCTTCGGACGCGCTGGCCGACCCGCTGCGCTTCGCCCGGATCGCGGGGCAGCGCCTGGCACGCATGGTCTGACCCGCGGGCCGCGGGTACACCAGATTCGGGCTGAGCGACAGGTCTCGGGCGCGCGGCCACGAGGACTGTCGCTCAGGCCGAAACTCGGGCCGCCCGGGGCCGCCGCCGGCGTCAGGCGGCGGGAGCCCGGAGGAAGTCGGCGTAGGTGGGCTCGTCGACGACGGCGAGCATCGGATGCCCGAGTCGCGCCTCGACGAGTGCGGCGATCTCGGACGGGGAGCGGAGGCCTCGGCGGTGCCACTCGTGGGACGGCAGGGATGCGGATGTGGCGGTCATCAGGACCAGCCCTTCGTGGGCCACTGGCCCGGTGTCTCCCGAGGTCGCTCCGCTGTGCCAGGGATCCGCAGGACGCGGACGGCATCGTGACGACGGATTCGTTTCGACTCGGTACAGCAACCGTACGGTCCGGATCGGGCGCTGTCGAAGGGCGTGCGTGTTCCGGACGAGTACTCGGTGTTCCCCCTCCGGGGTGCCCTGTCCGTACCCCCCACGGGAGCGCTCCAGCGGGCACGATGGTCGGCGGGCCGGCAGCGGCCCGCCCGCGGGCCGGCGCCGGCCCCTCCGCCACCCCACCCGGCGCCCAATGCGCACCGGCAACCCCGACGCGGCACCGGCCGCCACCGAACCGCTCGTCAAGACCACGATCACCCGTCGTGACCTCGGCCCGAACGACGTCGAGATCGACATCGCCTACGCCGGCATCTGCCACTCGGACATCCACACCGTCCGTGGCGAGTGGGGCCCCATCCAGTACCCGCAGGTCGTCGGTCACGAGATCGTCGGCCACGTCTCGTCCGTCGGCGAGAACGTCACGAAGCACAAGGTCGGCGACCGCGTCGGCGTCGGCTGCATGGTGAACTCCTGCGGCGAGTGCGAGAACTGCGTCGCCGGCGAGGAGCAGTACTGCCTCAAGGGCAACATCCAGACCTACGCGGGCGTCGACCCGGCCGACGGCTCGATCACCCAGGGCGGGTACTCGCAGGCCGTCGTCGTGAACGAGGACTTCGTCCTCCGCGTCCCCGAGTCGCTCGACATCGAGAAGGTCGCGCCGCTGCTCTGCGCCGGCATCACCACCTACTCGCCGCTGCACCACTGGAAGGCCGGCCCCGGCAAGCGCGTCGCCGTCGTCGGCATGGGCGGCCTCGGCCACATGGCCGTGAAGATCGCCGTCGCCCTGGGCGCCGAGGTCACCGTCCTGTCGCAGACCACGTCGAAGGAAGCCGACTCGCTCCGCTACGGCGCGAAGGCCCACTACGCGACGAAGGACGCTGCGACCTTCGAGCAGCTGGCCAGCTCGTTCGACCTGATCATCAACACGGTGTCGGCGAAGATCGACATGGGCGCCTACCTGGGCCTCCTCGCCGTCGACGGCACGATCGTCAACGTCGGCGCCCCGGCCGAGCCCCTCGAGGTCCCCGCGTTCTCGCTCATCGGACACCGTCGCAGCTGGGCCGGTTCAGCCATCGGCGGCATCCGCGAAACCCAGGAGATGCTCGACTTCTGCGCCGAGAAGGGGATCCTGCCGGAGACCGAGCTCATCAGCGCCGACCAGATCAACGAGGCCTACGAGCGTGTCCTGAAGTCGGACGTCCGCTACCGCTTCGTCATCGACGCGGCGACGCTGGCGTAGTCCGTTCGCACCCACAACGGGTGCAATGGAAAGCCGAATCGCGCGTCGGAGGTCCGAACAACGGGCCTCCTACGCGCGATTCGGCTTCGTACGCGCGATTCGGCCCACCACGCGGGGCCCACGCGCGCTTCGGCCGTCCACGCGCGATTCGGCAACGCGCGCTCACGGGAAGCCTCGGTAGGTCACCACCGGGGCCACGTCGCGCCACCCCAGGGTTCGGTAGAGCGCACGGCCCTCGTCCGAGGCCACCAGCAGCCCGGTGTCCGCGCCCTGCGACACCGCCCACGACGTCAGACCGGCCACGATCCGCCCACCGAGGCCCCGCCGTCGGTACGCCTCCTCGGTCTCGATGCAGTCGAACACCGCGTCGCGGCCGACCAGCGCGACCTGGCCGCGCGCAGCGGGGACCTCGTCCACCTCGATCCGCAGGAACGCCACCCCTCCGACGGTGTCCACCACGACGTCCGCCGGCATCGGGACGGGCGCGAGCCGAGCCTCCATCACGGTGCCCGGCCTGGCCATCCGGTCGAGCGAGCCGAGTGCGGACAGCGCGTCCGGGGCGATGCCGCCGACGACCGTGAGCCAGCTCGTGTACCGCGGCGCCACGGCGCGGGCGAGCCGCAGCGCCTCGACGCCGGACGGCTCCGCGACGACGTACTCGTCCAGCCGGGTCTCCGCGCCGACGGTGACGTGCCAGCCGCTGCCGTCCGCCTCGAACGGCATGGACCGTGACCGGGCCCACCCGGCAACCCACCGCTCGACGACCGCTGCATGCATCGGGTCGACGCTATCCGACCTCGTCGCCGCTCGGCAGGGCACCGCACCAGTCGACGTCCTCACCGACGGTGCTCGCCTCGAGTGCGCCGGACGTCGCGTCGACGACGCTGACGAGCGCGCCGGTCGGCGACTTCGTCGCGACCGCGACGAACTGGCCGTTCGGCGACGGGCAGACCGCCGTCAGGCTCGCGTCGTCCGGGATGGTCACGGGCAGCCGGGAGGCTCGGCTCCCGTCCACGCGCACGATGCGGCTGGCGATCGTCCCGTCACCTCGGACGTCGCCCACCGTGCGCAGGTACGTGTCGTCCGTCAGCTGGGCGATCCGCCCGAGGTACTGCGCGTCCGTGCTCGCGGCGGGTGCGACGATCGCGGCCCGCTTGCCGTCGGTCAGGTCCACGCGTTCGATCCCGGTGCCGGACTCGACGACCGCGGTGGTGCCCGTGCCGACGAAGCCGTGCAGGTAGGTGGCGGAGCCGAGCCGCACGAGGTCGGCACGCCCGCTCATGTCGACGAGGAACAGCTCGTCGGTCGCCGTGCGGACCAGGGCGGTCTCGGTGCGCGGGACGTAGGCCCACTGGCTGACGGTCATCGGCACGGCTCCGGTGGTGGGCTTGCCGTCGGCCGCGATCGCCTCGGGCATGTGGGTGCCCGTCATGTCGACGACGTAGAGCCCGACGTCCTTCGACTGCCCCGTCGACGTGTCCGCGTACTGGAACCCGAAGGACGCCCCGTAGTCCGCGGCGTGCAGCGCGCTCGCGTGCCCCTCCGAGGTCGGGAGCGTGAGGTGTTCGACGGGTGCGTCCGGGTCCTCGACGCCGTTCCGCAGCGTCACGACGTCGATCCGGGAGTCGCCGACGCCGGAGTCGCTCAGCACGACGAGGAACCGGCTCAGACGGACGTACTCGGTGATGCCTGTCCCCTGGTAGACGGTGGTCGCGCCCGAGGCGTCGAGCGACCGGCGCACGATGCGGTCCTTCGCGCCGTCGGTGCCCGGGACGAGGGCGAGCACGTCGGTGGTCCCGGTGCGGATCGTCGCGCGGAGGTCAGCGGTCGCACGCTGCCCTGGTGCCCGCGCCCCGCTGACCGTCACCGTGTACGAGCGGTCGTAGGCGAGCGGGCCGGCGAACTCGACGGCGACGGTGTTGCCGCTCGACGTCACGGTGTGGGCCGCGGCCGGCGAGACCCGGACGTCGTCCGCGGACACCTTCTGGAGCGCCTGGTTCGCCGTGATGATCACGCGCTGCGCCGGGCGGGAGACGATGCCGCTCGCGTCGTAGGACACCGACTTGAGCCGCGGGCCCTGCTGCGACCCGACCACCGCGGCGAGCGCCGCCACCACGACGAGCACGAGCACGACGGCCGTGAACCGGCGCCGGAACCGGTGCGCGACCGGGCGGCGCCGTCCTGGCTCAGTACTCATACGGGTCCTTCGGCTGGTCGACCCGCTTGACGCTGGCGGCCTTGACGACGATCCGGGCATCGGCGGACTGGTCGGGGTTCGCGGCGAGGGCTCCGGTGACGGTCACCCACTCGTTCTCGGCCGGGACGGTGCCGTCGGTGGTCACGCCGAGGCCGACGGGCTGGGCGTCGACGGCGCAGCAGCTGATCACGAACCGGGTGAGGGTGAACGAGCCGTCCGACCCGGGGACGACGAACCCGGTGAGGGTCACCCGCTTGCCGACGAGGGAGCTCGTGTCGGTGGTCTGCCGGATGAGCGCTGCCCAGTCCTTCACGCCGTACCCGGACGTGTCGACCGACTCGCTGCCGAGGAGCGACACGGTGCCGTTCGACCCGGTGGCGTTCGACAGCGTCGCGGAGTCCACGCTCCGCTGCTGCGCGGTCCGCGCCGACAGCGTCGCCGGGGGCAGGACCAGCATCGCCACGGTGACCCCGATCGTGATCGCGGCCGCGATGCCACCGAGCATGGCGCGCACGAGCCGAGCCGAGCCTCCAGGCCGGGCGACCGGTGCGTCGTCCGGACCCGCGTGGTCGTGCGTGTGCCCCGCTCCCCGCGCGACCACGACGAGCCCCGCGATCGACGCCGGGACGGCGACGGCCGCGAGGACGATCGTGAACACCGCGTAGCGGGGGTTGATGTACAGGTCGAGGTGTCCGGCGACGGCGAGCCAGAGGGTGCAGAGTGCGACGGCGAGGACGGAGCCGAGGCCGAGGAACGCGGGCCTCCGCGATTCAGACGAGGACATTCATCACCAACCCCACGGCGAGGGCGAACAGGACGCACACGACGGCGAGCAGCACGAGGAAGCGGGCGCGGAACGTCGTGCGGAGCAGGGCGATCATCTTCACGTCGATGATCGGCCCGATGATGAGGAACGCCGCGATCGACCCAGGGAGGAACGTCGAGGCGAAGGACAGCGCGAAGAAGGCGTCCACGTTCGAGCAGAGCGACACCGTCATCGCGAGGAGCATCATCGCGAGCACGGACAGCACCGGGTTCGACCCGATCGCGACGAGGGTGCTCCGCGGCACCGCGACCTGGATCGCGGCCGCGAGCCCGGCGCCGACGAAGAGCGCCGGCATCATCGTGGCGGTCTCCCCGCCGAACTGGGCTGCGCTCTCCCGCCAGCGGTTCGTCGGTGCGGCGGCGCCGATCGCGGCGCGGCAGCGGGCCTCGAACGCGGGGAGCAGCAGGTCGGCGGGACGTCGGTGCGCGGCGACGATCCAGCCGACGAGGTTCGCGACGACGAAGCCGCCGACGATCCGCACGGGCAGGATCCACCCGGACCAGCCGAACGCCTGGGCCGTGCTGACGATGACGAGCGGGTTGAGGATCGGGGCCGCGACGAGGAACGTGACCGCCTCGGCAGGGGTGAACCCGCGGAACATCAGGCCGCGGGCGAGGGGGACGTTGCCGCACTCGCACACCGGGAAGAGCATGCCGATCAGGGAGATCACGGCGCGACGGGGCATCGGGCGACTCGGGAGGATGCGCTCGAGGGCGCCGTGCGGGACCCACACCTCGACGACGATCGAGAGCACGATGCCGAGCACGACGAACGGCAGGGACTCGACGACGACGCTGATCGCGAGCGTGAGGAAGTCCTGCACGACGTCGGGCAACCCGGCGGTGCCGACGGCCGGGGTGGCGAGCCGGATCCCGAGCAGCACGACGACGGCGAGCAGCACGAGACCGGGGCCGGTCAGGGTCCGGGCACGCTGCTGCGGCGGCGTGGTGGTGCGCGTCGTCACCGGCTCAGGATAGGCGACGGGGGTGGCGGGTGGCGGCGGGTGGCGGCGGGTGGCGGCGGCGCGCGGTGCGCGGTGGGGCGGGCGGGGCGCCCGCCGCCCGGGGGG
>JASCOI010000065.1 GCA_029959665.1 Microbacteriaceae bacterium PS02333 | reverse complement strand
CGAGGGAACAGAAAACGTCGCCTCCCGATGCTGGGGGCGACGTTTTCTGTTCCCTCGATGCCGCGACGACGGCGTGGACCTACGGGGTGAGGCGCGTCGGGCCGCGGAACAGGTACGTGACCTCGCGGATGGACGGCTCGCCCAGCATGAGCATCAGGACGCGCGCCAGGCCCATGCCGAACCCACCGTGCGGCGGCACGCCGTAGCGGAAGAAGTCGAGGTACCAGCCGAGCTCGGCGGCGTCGAGCCCCTTCTCCTCCGCCTGTGCCGTGAGGACGTCCACGCGGTGCTCGCGCTGCGCGCCCGTGGAGATCTCGGCGCCGTTGAACAGCAGGTCGTAGCTGTTCGTGAGCGTCGGGTCGTCGGCGTGACGCATGTGGTAGTACGGCCGGATCGAGGCGTCGTAGTCGGTCACGAAGACGAACTCGGAACCGTGGTGCTCCTTGGCCCAAGCGGACACGCGGCGCTCGCCCTCCGGGTCCAGGTCGCCGTCGGCACGGACGACGTCGTGGCCGCTGTCTGCGACGATCTTCCGGGCCTCGGCGAGGGTGACGCGGGGGAACGGCGTGGTCGGGACCTGCAGCTCGAAGCCGAAGACCTCCTCGATGTCCTTGCCGTACTTCTCCTTGACCGCGGTGATGCCCGCGACGAGGACCTCCTCGTGCATCGCCATGACGTCCTCGTGCGACTCGATCCACGAGAACTCAGCGTCGACGGACGTGAACTCGGTGGCGTGACGGCTGGTGAACGAGGGGTCGGCGCGGAACGCGTCGGCGATCTCGAACACGGCACCGAAGCCGGCGGGCTGGGCCATCTGCTTGAAGTTCTGCGGCGACTGCGCGAGGTACGCCGTCGTCTCGAAGTACTCGAGCTGGAAGAGCTCGGCGCGGGACTCCGACGCCGAGGCCATCAGCTTCGGGGTGTGGATCTCGATGTAGTCGCGCTCGACCCAGTACGAGCGGAACGCGTGCTCCAGCGTCGTCTGGATGCGGAAGATGAGGTTCTGCTTGCGGTTGCGCAGGTCGAGGAAGCGCCAGTCGAGGCGCTTGTCGAGCGACGAGTCGTCGGCGATCGGGGTCTCCGGGATCGCTGCGCTGACGAGGGTCAGCTCGCCGACCTTGACCTCGAGGCCGCCGAGCTTGACGCGCTCGTCGTGCTTCAGGGTGCCGGTGACGTGGATGAAGGAGCCGTGCGCCAGGCCCGAGATCGACTCGGTCGTGGCGAGTGCCGCCGCCGACGCGTCGTCGCCCTCGGTCGCTTCGCGCGTCGCGGGGTTGACGAGCTGGACGGCGCCGGTCTCGTCGCGCAGCACGACGAACTGCACCTTCTTCTGATCGCGGACGGTCTCGACCCATCCGGCCACGGAGACGGGACCGTCGGGGAGGGCGGCGAGGTCGCTGATGCGGGTGCGTTCGATCACGGTCGTCGAGTCTACCGGGCCGCCGGTTCTCCACAGCCCGGTTGCGTCCGGTGGTCGTCCACAGATGCGGCCTGGAGGCCCGGATCGCCTCCGCCGCGCTCGTAGCGTTCTCGATGTGGCCGGGTCGCGAGCGGGGAGGAGGTCCTCATGACGGAGGGGATCGAAGCACTCGCGGCCTGGCCGCCTGCGGCGGTGGCGACGGTGGTGGCGGCGCTGGGTGCTGCTGCGCTGACGCTCCTCGGCGCGGTGGTCGGCGGGTGCTGGGCCGTCCTCCGGTGGCGTCGCGACGTCCACCGCGAAGAGCGCGACCGGGCGTGGACGCGGATCGTCTGGGCGGTGGACCTCCTCTGCGCCGACGACGTCGGGCGGAACGAGATCGGCCGCGATGCATTCCGGGCCGTGTACGACATGCAAATTGCTCGCGATGAGGACGAAGCGTTCGTCAACATCGTGTCAGAGGCCGTCGGCTGTGAGAAAGGAGACGCCACATGGGCGTTGCGATCGACGAGTGGAACGAGCTCCGGGCGGAGCGGCGGCGGAAGGCGATCCAGAAGCGATACCCGTTCCGCCCGTGGAAAGTAGAGAAGGTCATCGCCGAACAAGAGGAGCAGCGCCGGCTGATCCGCGCGATGATCCTCGAGCGCAGGGAGCTCGCGGAACGAGCGGAACTCGAGGAATCGGCCAGGTCAGGGGAGCGAGGCGCGCAGGGTGCTGAGGGTACCGATGAACTCCTCGGCCATGCCCGCCCGTTCGACGAGCTTCGCGTGGCGGGCCCGCGCGTCCTCCAGGAAGGCATCGAGGCGCGCTGCGCGTGCGGCCGTGTCCTCCGCATCACCGCCGGGGAGCCCGTCGACGATGCTGAGCAGGTCACCCATCTCCTCGAGTGAGAACCCGAGCGGCTTCATCCGACGGATGACGAGCAGCCGCTCCAGGTCCCGCGGGGTGTACACGCGGAACCCGCCGGCGGTCCTGCCACTCGGGACGAGCAGGCCGACCTCGTCGTAGTGCCGGATCGTCCGGAGTGACATCCCTGCGCGGTCGGCGAGCTCGCCGATGTGCATCGTGCCGGCATCGTGCGCGTCGTCCTGGTCGCTCATCGTTGACAACCCTACCCTCACGTGACGGTAGAGTCGTCGGCGATGACGACCCTCACCTCAGCGCCGGCGGCCCCGAGCGTCCTGTCCGCACTCCGTTCGCCGAGGCTCCTGACGCGCGAGGTCCTGGCCGGCGTGGTCACGGCGCTGGCCCTCATCCCCGAGGCGATCTCGTTCTCGGTCGTCGCCGGCGTCGACCCGGCGGTCGGGCTCTTCTCGAGCGTGGTCATCGCCGTCGTGATCGCGATCGTCGGTGGCAGGCCCGCGATGGTGTCCGCCGCTGCCGGCTCCGTCGCGCTCGTGATCGCCCCGCTGGTGCGCGAGCACGGGATCGACTACCTCGTGCCGACGATCGTGCTCGGCGGCGTGATCCAGCTCGTCCTCGGGTTCCTCGGCGTCGCGCGACTGATGCGCTTCATCCCGCGCAGCGTCAACGTCGCGTTCGTGAACGCCCTCGCGATCCTCATCTTCACGGCGCAGCTGCCGAATCTCGTCGGTCACGACGTACCGCTGGTGGTCTGGCCGTTGACGGCGCTGGGCGTCGCGATCATCGTGGCGTTCCCGTTCCTGACGAAGGCGGTCCCGGCGCCGCTCGTCGCCGTGGTCGTCGTCACCGCGATCACCATCGTCTTCAGCGTCGCCGTCCCGACGGTCGGCGACGAGGGGGCGCTGCCGACCGCGCTGCCGGGCTTCACCGGGATCACGGTGCCGTTCTCGTTCGAGACGCTGACGATCATCGCGCCGTACGCCTTCGGCATGGCGATCGTCGGGCTCATCGAGACGCTCCTCACGGCGCAGCTCGTCGACGCCATCACCGAGACCGGCTCGAGCAAGTGGCGCGAGTCCTGGGGGCAGGGCATCGCCAACGTCGTCTCGGCGTTCTTCGGCGGCACGGGTGGCTGCGCGATGATCGGGCAGACGGTCATCAACGTGAAGACGGCCGGCGCCCGGACCAGGATCTCGACGTTCGTCGCGGGGGCGTCCGTCCTCGTGCTCACGATCGTGCTGCACGACGTGGTGGCGGAGATCCCGATGGCGGCGCTGACGGCCGTGATGCTGATGGTCTACGTGGCCACCTTCGACTGGCACAGCATCCGCCCGAGGACCCTCGGCCGCATGCCCCTCGGCGAGACGGCCGTCATGGTCATCACCGTCATCGTCGTCGTCGTGACGAACAACCTCGCCACCGGTGTGATCGTGGGTGTCGTCGTCGCGGCGCTGGTGTTCGCGCGGCGCGTGGCGCACGTCGTGACCGTCGTGCGGGAGCCCGTCGACGAGCACACCGTCCGCTACCGGGTCCGCGGCGCGCTGTTCTTCGCGTCCTCGAACGACCTCGTCACCCGGTTCTCCTACGCCGAGGACCCTGAACACGTCGTCATCGACATGTCCGAGGCGCACGTGTTCGATGCGAGCACGGTCGCGGCACTCGACGGCGTCGAGCAGCGGTTCGCGGGGCACGGCTCGACCGTCGAGGTCGTCAACCTGAACACCGGGTCGGTCGCGCTGCACGGCAGGCTTTCCGGTCACCTCGACTGAGTGCTCCCGAAGCCGTGGATCGTCTGTGCGGGCGGTGGGAACCGCTGAGCGACCTAGACTGGAACCCATGCCCGCGACCCGAATCCACCTCGTGCGGCACGGCGAGGTACACAACCCGGACCGTGTGCTCTACGGCCGACTCCCGGGCTTCGGACTGAGCGAGCTCGGCACGGCCATGGCCGCAGCGTCCGCCGCCGCGTGGAAGGACTCCGGTGTCGACGTGCGCCGGGTCATCGCCTCGCCGCTGCAGCGCACGCAGGAGTCCGCCGCACCGTGGGCCGCCGCGTACGGCCTCGACGTCACGCTCGACGAACGCCTGATCGAGCCCACGAACCGCTACGAGGGACAGCCTCCCGGGTTCACGAAGCGGTCGCTCCGCCGCCCGGCCGAGTGGCCCTGGATCGCGAACCCGCTCCGCCCGAGCTGGGGTGAGGCGTACGAGTCGATCGCGAACCGCATGCTCGCCGCCGTCACCACGGCCTGGGAGAGCACGGACGAGGGCGACGTCGTCCTGGTCAGTCACCAGCTGCCGATCTGGATGGTGCACCGACGTCTCGCGGGGGAGCCCCTGTGGCACGACCCGCGCAAGCGTCGCTGCGACCTCTCGAGCATCACCACCCTCGAGCGTGTGCCCGCCACGCCGAGCGGTCGGTTCACCGAGGTCGGGTACGCCGACCCGGCCGAGGAACTCCGCGGGACGGCGATCGACGAAGGAGCAGTGTGACCGAGCGCAGCACGAAGGGGCGGCTCCTCGCCGTCGGAGCGACCGTGTTGGTCGCCGCGATCGCCCTCACCGGCTGCTCGTCCGGCAGCAGCGACAAGCTCTCGCAGCAGTACGGCAGCGGGACGACGCAGAACTACATCTCCGGCGACGGCGCGGTGACCGAGGTCGCCCAGGACAAGCGCACGGACGCGGTCGACTTCGACGCGACGACCACCGACGGCGACGAGCTGACGGCGAAGGCGCTCCGGGGCAAGGTCGTCGTCCTGAACTTCTGGTACGCGGGCTGTCCGCCGTGCCGTGCCGAGGCGAAGTACCTCAACGAGGTGCACCAGAAGTACACCGACGACCAGGTCCAGTTCATCGGCGTCAACGTGCGCGACCAGAAGGCCACCGCCGCCGCGTTCGAGCGCACCTTCAAGGTCGACTACCCGACCGTGCTCGACGCCGACAAGGGCGAGATGCAGCTCGCGCTCTCCGGGCAGATCGCCCCGAACGCGGTCCCGGCGACGATCGTCCTCGACAAGCAGGGCCGGGTCGCGGCCCGCGTGCTCGGCGCCGTGGACAGCACGAGCATCCTCGACACCCTGGTGTCGGACGAGCTCACCGGCAAGGCCTCCTGAGCCGTGGGCAGCAACCCCTTCGCCGACGCGATCCTCAGCGGGCAGATGCTCGTCGCCCTCCCGGTGGCGCTGCTCGCCGGGCTGGTCTCGTTCCTGTCGCCGTGCGTGCTGCCGCTCGTCCCCGGGTACCTCGGGTACGTCGGCGGTGTCGCCGAGGGCGGACGGGGACGCGGCCGCGTCGTGCTCGGGGTGCTGCTCTTCGTCCTCGGCTTCACGGCGGTGTTCGTCGCCTACACGACGGTGTTCGGTGCGCTCGGGTTCTGGCTCGTCCGCTGGCGCGACCTCATCACGCAGGTCCTCGGTGTCGTGGTGATCGTGATGGGCCTGGTGTTCGTCGGCCGCTTCACCTTCCTGCAGCGCACCCTGAAGCCGTCGTGGACCCCGGCGACCGGCCTCGTCGGCGCGCCGCTGCTCGGCATCGTGTTCGGCCTCGGCTGGACCCCGTGCCTCGGCCCGACGCTCGCCGCGATCAACCTGCTGAGCGTGCAGTCCGGCAGCGCCTGGCAGGGGATGTGGCTCGGCGTCGCCTACTGCCTCGGCCTCGGCATCCCGTTCCTGCTCGTCGCGCTCGGCGCCGGCTGGGCTTCGGGAGCGATCCGCGTCGTCAAGCGCCACATGCGCATCGTCAACATCATCGGAGGAGCGATCCTGATCGTCATCGGTCTGCTCATGGTCACCGGTATCTGGTCGGCCGTCATGTCGAGCGTGGGGGCGGTGATCCAGAGCTATGTCCCGGCAGTCTGAGTCCGAAAACGACCTCACCGGCACCGACCAGGCGACGAACGAGGGTGCCGACACCGCATCCGACCCGCAGCGGCCGTCCGACCACGTCGACGGCACCGCAGCGGCACCGACCGACGCCGGTGTGAACCAGCCGAAGCTCGGCTTCGTCGGGTACGTGCGCTTCTTCTGGCGCCAGCTGACGAGCATGCGCACCGCGCTGTTCCTGCTGATGCTGCTCGCCCTCGCGGCGATCCCGGGATCCCTCGTGCCGCAGCGCACGGCGGACCCGAACGGCGTCGTGCAGTACAAGGCCGACCACGCGACGCTCTACCCGATCCTCGACAAGCTCCAGGTCTTCGACACCTACACCTCGGTGTGGTTCTCCGCGATCTACCTGCTGCTCTTCGTGTCGCTCATCGGCTGCATCGTGCCCCGCACCCGGCACCACTGGCAGGCGCTCCGCACCCGCCCACCGAAGACGCCGGTCCGCCTGACGCGACTCGCGGGATTCCGCACCGTGGCGGTCGAACCGGGCACGATGGCGGACGGCGCGACCGAGACGGACGCGGCCACGGGCCTCCCGTCCGTCGACCGCGCGGTCACGCGCGCCATGGCGCTCCTGAAGCGATCCGGCTACCGCGTCGAGCGGTTCGGTGACTCGGTGAGCGCGGAGCGCGGCTACCTGCGCGAGACGGGCAACCTCGTCTTCCACGCGGCGCTCGTCGGCGTGCTGATCGCCGTCGGCATCGGTGGTGGCTTCGGGTACACGGGCCAGCGGCTCCTCGTGGAGGGCCAGACCTTCTCGAACGTGCTCGGCTCGTACGACTCGTTCAACCCCGGTCGGTGGTTCGACCAGGAGCAGCTCAAGGGCTACAACCTGACCCTCGACAAGTTCGTCACGAAGTACGAGGAGCGGAACCTCAACGCCCTCGGCCAGGCGACGGACTACTCGGCGACGGTGACGAGCAAGGAGAAGGGCGGCGAGTCGAAGACCAGCCGCCTCGGCGTCAACGAGCCGCTCTCCATCGGTGGCACGAACGTCTACCTGCTCGGCAACGGGTACGCGATGAACGTGACCGTCCGGGACGGCGACGGCAACGTGGCGTTCCAGGACGTCGTGCCGTTCCTCCCCGCGGACGCGAACTACACCTCCACCGGCGTGATCAAGGTCCCGGACGCGTCGCCGGACCAGCTCGGCATGGTCGGGTTCTTCTACCCGACGGCGGTGAAGCAGACGACCGGCGCGTACGCCTCGACGTACCCGGACATCGAGAACCCGCTGCTCTCGCTGCAGGTCTACACGGGCGACCTCGGGCTCGACGACGGTGTCCCGCGGAGCGTCTACCAGCTCGACACGAAGGGGCTGACGCAGATCGCCGGCACCAAGGCGGACACCGCGAGCATCCAGCTGAAGCCCGGGCAGACCAAGAAGCTGCCGGGGAACGCCGGGTCGATCACCTTCGACGGCGTCAAGCGGTACGTGTCGCTCGACGTGCACCACGACCCGTCGCAGCTCTTCGTCGGTGGCTTCGCGGTGCTCGCCGTGCTCGGCCTCCTGACCTCGCTCTTCGTCCCGCGCCGTCGCGTCTGGGTGAAGGTCGTGCCCCGCACGGGCGCGACGAACGGCGAATACGACCTCGAGTACGCGGGCCTCGCCCGCGGTGAGGACCCCAATCTCGAGCGTGCCGTCGGCGAGATCGCCACGCGGCACACGTCGGACCTCGGAGTTAGGATGCCCCAGTGAACATGACGGAGAACCTCGCGACCTACTCGGTCGTGCTCACGTACTCGGCGATGGCCGTCTACGTGATCGCGTTCATCTCGTTCGCGCTGGACATGGCCAAGCGCGCGGGCGAGGTGTCCGTCGCCACCGACACGCAGTCCGTGACGGCGCAGCAGCAGGGCGCCGCGAAGACGGTCGCCACCGTCCAGGGCGGCACCGTCGTGCTCGAGCGGGTGGAGGCACCGGCGAAGACCGGCTCCGGCCGTCGTGGCACCCGGTTCGAACGGGTCGGCATGGCGATGACGATCCTCGCGCTCATCCTGCACGTCGGCTCGATCGTGCTCCGTGGCATCGCGGCAGACCGTGTGCCGTGGGGCAACATGTTCGAGTTCTCGCTGACCGGCACCGGGCTGATCGTGCTGATCTTCCTGCTGGTGCAGCTCTGGCAGAACCTGAAGTTCCTCGGCGTCTTCATCACCGGCCTCACGCTCATCCTGCTCGGCATCGCGACGGTCAACTACTACGTGCCCGTCGTCCCGCTCCAGCCGGCACTGCAGTCGTACTGGCTCGTCATCCACGTGTTCGTGGCGATTGCCGGCACCGGCTTCTTCGCGCTCGGCGCCGGGCTCGCGGTGGCGCAGCTCGTGCAGACCTACCGGCTCGGCCATCCGGCCGTGTCCAAGAAGATCCGCTTCATGGAGACGCTGCCGGACGCCGACCGGCTCGAGGTCCTCACCTACCGTGTGCTCCTCGTCGGCTTCGTCCTCTGGACCTTCACGCTCATCGCCGGTGCGATCTGGGCCGAGCGTGCTTGGGGTCGCTACTGGGGCTGGGACACGAAGGAAGTCTGGACGTTCATCATCTGGGTCGTCTACGCCGGGTACATCCACGCCCGTGCGACCCGCGGTTGGCGTGGTGCGCGGTCGTCGTGGCTGGCGCTCATCGGGTTCGCGGCCGTCATGTTCAACTTCTCCGTCGTGAACGTGTTCTTCAAGGGGCTGCACAGCTACTCCGGTCTGTGAGTCGGGCCGCGTCCGCCGCTCGTCGGTGGTTCGCGCCCGCTGGTTGACATCGCGCCCCGTCACGACGGGGCGCGATGTTCGTGTCGGGGCGCGATCGCGGGCGCCGGCTCCGTCCGCCTCCGGTCGCCCGGCCCTGAGGCTCGGTGCCGGTCCCACAGACGCGCAACACGCCGCCGGGTGGTCCCGAGGTTCCAGAATTCTGGAACCTCGGGGCCTTCGGACCGTGTGTCGTGGCACTTCGGCGGAAGTGAGCGGCGAGTCGTGCGACCTCGGCGCGGTCGCTCCGCTGCGGGCGAGCCCCGGCGGGGCGATCCGCGGCGGGCGCGCCCCGGCGGGGCGCTACGCGCCGGGCGCGGCGGCGAGGAGCGCGTGGACGCGCTCGACACGGGCGCGCCACCACGCTTCCCGATCCGGGGCGGCCCGGAAGCGCTCGAGCAGCGCCGACGACGGCTCCACCCGACGGACCGCGATCCTGCCGTCCTCGGGCAGCAGCGGCGACGCGGTGACGTCTCCCTCGAACATCGCCGCGGTCCCGAGTCCCGCCGCGTACCCGGGGGACATCGCCGCCGCGGCGAGGAACGCCCCCATGCCGAGGCCTATGGACGTGTCGAGCGCGCTGGACACCACGCAGGGGAGCCCGGCCGACGCGATGACCTCCCCGGCGGCGGTGATCCCGCCGAGGGGCTGCGCCTTGACGACGAGCACGTCAGCCGCCCCCGCCCGGGCGACCGCGAGCGGATCCGATGCCTTCCGGACGCTCTCGTCGGCGGCGATCCGCACGCCGAGACCGTCGATCCGTGCACGCAGCGCCGCGAGCTCGGGCACGGTCCGGCACGGCTGCTCCGCGTACTGCAGGTCGAACGGGGCCAGACGTTCCAGCGCCTCGGCTGCCTGGTCGAGGGTCCACAAGCCGTTCGCGTCGACCCGGACGGACGCGGCCGGACCCATCACCCGGCGGACCTCGGCGACCCGGGCGACGTCGTCGTCGATCGAGGTCCCGGGCTCCGCGACCTTGACCTTCGCGGTCGTGCAGCCGGCGTAGCGCGCGAGCAGTCCTGCCACGGCACCGGGATCGACGGCGGGGACGGTGGCGTTGACCAGGACGGACGGCATCGCGGGGGTGTGCGGCGTCCAGCCGAAGTCGATCGCACCGCGAAGCCACGCGGCGGCCTCGGCGTCGTCGTACTCGATGAACGGCGAGAACTCCGTCCAGCCCTCCGGCCCGCGGAGGACCATCGCCTCCCGCATGGTGATGCCCCGGAACCGCACCCGCATCGGGAGGGCGACGACGTGGGCATCGGCGAGGAGGTCGACGAGATCGGGGAGCACGGATCCATCCTCGCAGGCGGACGAGCCGGACGATCCGGACGAGCCGGACGATCCGGACCGACCGCCGGGCGGCCCCCGGCACGTGTCCAGCGGACCTCACAGTTCCTCGGAGGGGACCGCCAGGGCAGAGCATTAGCATGCATCGGTCGGCCTGGGTCGGCTCCGATCGGCCACGACCAGAGGGAGGCTCCGTGACGTCCAACCCGCACCAGCGGTCGTCACGCAGCACGTCCGGCGGGGGCAGCGACGAGTTCGCGCGTCTCATGCGGAGCAACACCGTCGACGTCCGGGCGAAGACCGCCACACGGCGCCGCAAGAACCCCCTCGTCGGCAAGATCGCCTTCGGCCTCGCGATCGTCTCGGCCGCCGTCGACGCCAGTGCCTTCGCGGTGTTCATGGGCGGCGACACGACCTTCGCGTTCGGCATCTGCTTCGTCGTCGTGTTCCTGACACTCGTCGCCGCCGTGCTCGGGTTCATCGCCGCGGTCGGCGGGTTCGGCCGGTGGTACGGCTCCATCGGCGTCGTGGTGGCGTTCTTCGCGAACCCGGTGATCCTCATCGTGCTCGTCGTCATGGTCGCCCCGGAGCTCCTCACCGACATGGGGGCGTAGTCCCCTCGGCGACAGGGCGGGGCGCAGGGCTCCGGCGATAGGTTGGGTGCATGCCCGACACCGTGTCCGACCTGTTCGACCCCGACGTCTGGACGACCGCTCCCGCAGCCGCGTCGTTCACCGACATCACCTACCACAAGCACGTGTCGAAGGGCATCGTCCGCATCGCCTTCGACCGTCCAGAGGTCCGCAACGCCTTCCGTCCCCGCACGGTGGACGAGCTCTACCGAGCCCTCGACGACGCCCGCCAGGACCCCCGCGTCGGCGTCGTCCTGCTCACCGGCAACGGACCGAGCCCGAAGGACGGCGGCTGGGCGTTCTGCTCCGGCGGCGACCAGCGCATCCGTGGCCGCAGCGGCTACCAGTACGTCGGTGACGAGGGTGCCCCGCCGGAGGGCGTCGACCCGGCCGCAGCCCAGGCGTCGATGGGTCGGCTGCACATCCTCGAGGTCCAACGGCTGATCCGCATGATGCCGAAGGTCGTCATCGCCGTGGTCCCCGGTTGGGCGGCCGGCGGCGGGCACTCGCTGCACGCCATCTGCGACCTGACGATCGCCAGCGCCGAGCACGGGAGGTTCAAGCAGACCGATGCCGACGTGGGCTCGTTCGACGGCGGCTACGGCAGCGCCTACTACGCCAAGCAGATCGGCCAGAAGTTCGCGCGCGAGGTCTTCTTCCTCGCGCAGGAGTACTCGGCACAGCGCGCGTACGAGATGGGTGCCGTGAACGCCGTCGTGCCGCACGAGGACCTCGAGCGCGAGGCGATCCGCTGGGGCGAGATCATCCTCGGCAAGTCCCCGACGGCGATCCGGATGCTCAAGTACGCCTTCAACGCGGTCGACGACGGCATGGTCGGCCAGCAGGTCTTCGCCGGCGAGGCCACCCGCCTCGCCTACGGCACCGACGAGGCCGTCGAGGGCCGCGACTCGTTCCTCGAGAAGCGCGCGCCCGAGTGGACGTCCTTCCCCTGGCACTACTGATGCGGCGCGCCTGATGCCCCGCCCCCTGGTCCGGCTCGGCACGTCGGATCCGCTGGCCGTGCTGCGCGGCCTGGAGGCTGCCCTCGCCGGCGGCCCCGCACTGCTCCCCGTCGCCGAGGACGCTCCCGCAGTGCCGACCCCGGCTCCGGCTGCCGTCGAGCAGCGGGTCGCCCTGGTCGTCGAGACGAGCGGGTCCACCGGCACCGGCAAGCGGGTGGCACTGTCCTCCGAGGCGCTGCTCGCCGGCGCGGCCGCAGCCGACGCGGCCCTCGGTGGACCCGGCGGGTGGGTGCTCGCGCTGCCCACGCACTACATCGCCGGTCTCAACGTACTCACCCGGTCGATCGCAGCGGGCACGACCCCGTCGGTCGTCGCTCCCGGGCACTTCGACGCCGGGGCGTTCGCGGACGCCGCCGATCGGCTCGTGACCGGTCCGGCTGCACCGCGTCGGTACACGTCGCTCGTGCCGGTCCAGCTCGCCCGCGTGCTGGACGCCCCTCGTGCGACGGCAGCGCTGGCGGCCTTCGACGCGGTCCTCGTCGGCGGGCAGTCGACTCCGGGACCGCTGCGTGAGCGTGCGGTCGCGGCCGGTGTACACGTCGTCACCACGTACGGCGCGAGCGAGACGAGCGGTGGATGCGTGTACGACGGACGACCGTTCGGCACCGTCCGCACCGACCTCGTCGACGGCGAGCTCCTGCTGCACGGCCCCATGCTCGCGGAGGGATACCTCGGCGACGCCGACCGGACCGCGGCGACGTTCGTCGAGCGTGACGGGCTCCGGTGGTACCGCACGGGCGACGCGGCGACGCTCGACGACGGCCGGGTCCGGGTGCTCGGCCGACTCGACGACGCGATCATCTCCGGTGGCGAAAAGGTCCCGCTCGGACTGGTCGAGCGTCACGTCCGTGAGCTCCCCGGGCAGGACGCCGCGGTGGTCACCCGTCGGGACTCGGGGGAGTGGGGCGAGGTCCCGGTCGTCGTGACGGCGACACCGCTCGACCTCGACACGGTCCGTGACCACGTCGGCGCCGCACTCGGACGCGCGGCGAGGCCCGCCGAGGTCGTGGTCGTCGACCGCGTGCCGATGCTCGCGTCCGGCAAGCCCGACCGGCGGGCGATCCGAGCACTCGTCGCTGATCGATAGCTCCCGCGAATAGGATTGACGGTCGTGGCACGAGCGAAGAACGAGACGCACAAGCAGGGCAGGTCGGGCAACCCGGCCAAGGCGGCATCCCCGGCACGGACCCGCGGTCACGCGACCGCACGCGACTGGATCGGCGGGGCACGGCTCCGCACCCTGACGCTCGGTGTCGTCCCGGTCGTGCTCGGCACCACGGTGGGCTTCGTCGACAGCGGCATCGCCGGTGACTTCGGCGCGTTCCTCGCGAAGGACGGCCACCTCACGATCGCGATCCTCGCGCTGCTCGTCGCCCTGTTCCTGCAGATCGGCGTGAACTACAGCAACGACTACTCGGACGGCGTCCGGGGGACCGACGAGTTCCGTGTGGGCCCCGCCCGGCTCACGGGCGCCGGCCTCGCGAAGCCGCGCACGGTGCTGACGGTCGCCCTGACGTTCTTCGGGCTCGCCGCCGTCGCCGGCATCGTCATCGTGGTCCTCACCCAGCTCTGGTGGCTGCTGATCGTCGGCGCCGCAGCGATCGTCGCCGCGTGGTTCTACACCGGTGGCAAGAAGCCCTACGGGTACAACGCGCTCGGCGAGGTCTTCGTCTTCGTGTTCTTCGGCCTCGTCGCCGTGCTCGGGACCGAGTACGTGCTCATCGGCCGGGTCACCACGAGTGGCTGGGCAGCGGCCGTCGCCGCCGGGTTCTTCGCCTGCGCGGTGCTGATGGTGAACAACATCCGCGACATCGACGAGGACCGGCTCGCCGGCAAGCGGACCCTCGCGGTCACCGTCGGGCTGCCGGTCGCGCGCGTGCTCTACGGGCTGTTCCTGCTGCTGCCGTACGTGCTGCTCATCTGGTTCGTGCTGCTGTACTTCCGGACCGGCTTCACGTACTTCTCGCTGCTGCTGGTGCTGCCGGCACTCGCCATCGGGGTGTCGTCCCGCAAGCCGCGCGAGCTCATCACCGCGCTGCAGCTGTCGTCGTTCGGGTCGTTGGCCTACGGCGTCGTGCTCGGCGTCATGCTCGCGCTGCAGCCCTAGCCGCGGGCCGGGGCGAACCGGGTCAGTCGGTGGGGTGCTCGCGGCGCTCCGCGTGACGGTCGGCGTCCGACACCGGGGCCTCCGCGTCGGTGTCCGAGGCCGAGACGAAGTCGTCCTCGAAGTCGGAGTCGGCGTCCCGCTCCGGACGGCCGCGTCGGTTCGCCATGCTCGTCGTCACCTGCGAGCGGAGCTTCGGCAGGGCGATGTACGAGACGAGCAGGCCGATGAGCGCCGCGCCGATCGTCGCCCAGTACCACGGGAGACCGATCACGAACAGGACGACCAGCGCCGCCGCGAAGATCCCGAGACGGGCGAGGGTGTACACGAGCCACGCTTTCACCCGGCAAGTCTACGGACTCGTCAACCGTGAGGACGGTCACAGCCTGGGCACCTACACTCCTGGGCATGGTCCGCTTGTGGCTCGTCGTCGTCGTCGCCGCCGTGGCGTTCACGGTCTACACGCTCATCGACTGCGCCACGATGCCGAAGCACCGCATCAGATCGCTCGGGCGCGGACTCTGGATCCTCTTGATCATCATCCTGCCGGTCCTCGGCGGGGTCCTCTGGTTCCTGCTCGGCCGGGCCCCGGCGGCTCCCGAGCGCGTCGCCCGGTACCGTGGTCCCGAAGACGACCCGGACTTCCTCGGTGAGCAGGCTCCCGAGCGGCCCCGCACGGACAAGGACCAGGACGACGCGACCCTCCGCAACCTCGAAGAGCAGTTCCACGACACCGACGACGACGGCCGCACCGATCGCTGACGGCGTTCCGCAGGGCTCCGGCAGTCCGGCGTCGGACTTCGCCCTGGCGCTCCTGCAGGAGTTCGCCCGCGCCGGCGTCACCGACGTGGTCGTGAGCCCCGGATCCCGATCCCAAGCCCTCGCCCTCGCGGCGGTCGCCCTCGAGCGCGCCGGTGGCGTCACCGTGCACGTGCGACTCGACGAGCGGACGGCCGGGTTCTTCGCGCTCGGGCTCGCCGTCGAGACCGGTCGTCCCGCGCTCGTGGTCACCACCTCCGGCACCGCCGTCGCGAACCTGCACCCGGCCGTGCTCGAAGCGCACCACTCCGGCGTGCCGATGATCGTCGTGTCCGCCGACCGTCCGGCCGAACTCCGCGGGATCGGCAGCAACCAGACCACCGTCCAGCCCGGCATCTTCGCGCAGGCGGTCTCGTTCGTCCGCGAGGTCGAGGCCCCGACCCGGCACGGCGTCGACGACAGCACCCGCGACACCATCCGGAGCACCGTGCGCGAGACCGTCGCCGCGGCATCGGGACACACCGGGCAGCCGGGGCCCGTGCAGCTGGACGTCGCCTTCCGCGAACCGCTCTCCGCGACGCTCACCGACGTCGAGGGCGTCCCGGAGGACGAGATCGACCTCGCGTTCGCCACCCGCCGCGTCCACACCGGGCTCGGCGTCGCGGAGCTCACGCCGGACGACGAGCCCGCGACCGTCGTGATCGCCGGGCACGACGCCGGCGAGGACGCCGAACGCGTGGCGTGGGAGCTCGGTGCGCCGTTGCTGGCCGAGGTGTCGAGTGGAGCGCGCTTCGGGCGGAACCTGGCCGTGACCTACCGCGAGCTGCTGCGCGACCCGGAGTTCGGCGGCCGGGTCCGCCGTGCCGTCGTGCTCGGCCACCCGACGCTCAGCCGCGAGGTCCCGGCGCTGCTGCAGCGCGACGACGTCGAGGTGGTGACCGTCCGCGGGCCCGGAGCCGACGCGTACGACCCGGGCCGAGCCTCCCGGCTGGTCTCCGACGTCACCGTGACGGGCCGGACCCGTCCGGAGCACCGCGCGTGGGTGGGCCGCTGGGTGGCCGCGAGCCGCGCGGCGCTCGGCGACGGCGACGCCGGGCCGGACCTGGACGCGAAGCGGTCCGAGGACCGCGCCGAACGCAACCGGTTCCTCCGCGACGAGGTCGCGCTGCGTCGTCGACCGGTCGACCGGTCGATGCTCGCCGACGCCGTGTGGGGCGTGACGTGGCCGCACGACCGGCTGGTCCTCGGCGCGTCCCAGATCATCCGCGTGGCCGACGGTCGCGTCCTCGGCAAGAAGATCCGCGTGCACGCCAACCGCGGGCTCGCCGGCATCGACGGCACGGTGTCCACCGCGCTCGGGATCGCCGCCGCGCTCGAGCAGACACAGGCGGCCGGCGGGACGACCCGGGTGCTCCTCGGGGACCTGACGTTCCTGCACGACCTCGGGGCGTTCGTCACCGGGACCGAGGAGCGCACCAGCCGCGTGCAGGTCGTCGTCGGCAACGACTCCGGCGGCGCGATCTTCCGCGGGCTCGAGGTCGCCGAGACCACCCCGGCGTCGGACATGCGCCGGATGATGACGACCCCGCAGCACGTCGACGTCGAGCGGGTCGTGACGGGGCTCGGGTGGGAGTACCGCCGTGCCGCGACGTGGGGCGACCTCGAGCGGGTGCTCACCGACCCCGCCGAGCGAGTGGTCATCGAGGTGCCCCTGGCCGACTGAGCCCGCGCTGCGCTCCTGAACGCGCTCCCGTTCCCTGGCCCGACTCGCTCCCCATCGGCCCGAGTCGGTGGGGAGAGAGACGGAGCGGGAACCCGCGCGCTGCCCTACGCCAGCGCGTCGCGGATCGGGCGGAACTTCAGCGCGGTCTCCGCGACCTCGCGCGCCGGGTCCGACTCACCGACGATGCCCGCGCCGGCCCATGCCCGCACGGCGCCGTCCTGGTCGATCTCGGCGCTCCGGAGCGCGAGCATCCACTCGCCGTCGCCCGACGCGCCAAGCCAGCCGACGGGCCCGGCGTACCGACCCCGGTCGACCCCTTCGAGCTCGGCCACCAGCCGGACGGCCACGTCGGTCGGGGTCCCGGCGACGGCGGCGGTCGGGTGCAGCGCGTCGGCGATGTCGAGCGACGTCGTCCCGACGGGCAGCGTCGCCTGGACGTCGCTGGCGAGGTGCCACAGGTTCGGCAGCTGCAGGCGGAACGGCTCCGGGTCGACCCGCAGGTCCGTGGCGAGCGGGCGGAGCGCGTCGACGAGGCTCCTGATCGCGAACGCGTGCTCGGAGACGTCCTTCGCGCTCGATGCCAGTGCTTCGGCGGCGGCGCGGTCCGACACGGCGTCGGTGCCACGTGCTGCACTGCCGGCGAGCACTCGGGCGGTGAGTCGTGTGCCGTCGGTGCGCGCGAGGGTCTCCGGCGTCGCTCCCACCAGGCCGTCCACGGCGAACGTGACGCACTGCGGGTAGGTGTCGGCGAGGTCGAGGAGGAGCGCGCGGCGGTCGGCACCAGGGGGCAGCGAGCCGACGAGGTCCCGGGCGAGGACGACCTTCTGCGCGTCGCCGGCCGTGATCCGCCGGACGGCCTCGGCGACCGACGCGGCGTAGGCGTCCTCGTCGATGCGCCCGGGGGAGAACGTGACGGACAGGTGTGGTCCCACGTGCGGGACGGGCACCGAGGTCCGGGTGAACGCCAGGGGAGCGGGGTCGGGCGTGGTGTCGATCGCGGTCAGCCAGGCCTTGCCCCGCCGACGTCCGACGACGACCCGCGGCACGATCAGCACGCTGGTCGCGGCCGAGTCGTCGGCGAATGCGAACGCGCCGAACGCGACGAGACCGGACCCTCGGAGCTGCACCGGGTCGTCGACCACCGCGCGCTCGGCGATGGTCTTCCAGACCTCCGCCGCGTCGCGCATCCTGGCCGGCCCGGTGAACTCGAACCGGAGCGCCTCGCCGATGCCGACGATGCCGTCACCGTTGCGCACGAAGGCGAGCGGGGTGTCGGGGAGCGTGTGGCGGAGCACGGCGCCCGGGTCGTCGAGGATCCGGGTCGAGACCGTGAGCGGCGGGGCCGCCGTGGCGGTTCGGGTCACGGGACGATCGTACGCGCGCCGCCCGGACGCGAGCGCCGCGCCGCGTGCAGCGGGACGTCGCGCCGCGTGTCCCGGGAACGCACGGGACGGACCTCTAGGATTGGTCGGGTGAGTAGAGCGGACATGCACAAGCGGCCGGACGAGGTGGCGGCCATGTTCGACGACGTCGCGGAGAAGTACGACCTCACCAACGACATCCTCTCCGCCGGCAACGCCCCGCTCTGGCGAGTGGCGACCGTGCGCGCCGTCGACCCCCAGCCCGGTGAGCGCGTGCTCGACATCGCCGCGGGGACGGGGACGAGCGCTGCGGCGTTCGCCAAGAAGGGCGCGGACGTCACGGCGCTCGACCTCTCCGCCGGCATGATCGCCGTCGGTCGCGAGCGTCACCCCGAGATCACCTTCGTCGAGGGTGACGCGGAGCACCTGCCGTTCGACGACGACACGTTCGACGCCGTCACGATCTCGTTCGGCCTGCGCAACGTGAACGACCCGATGCAGGCGCTCACCGAGATGCTCCGGGTCCTGAAGCCCGGCGGCCGCGTCGTCATCTGCGAGTTCTCCACGCCGCCGCTCGCCGCCCTGCGGTTCGGGTACGGCACCTACCTCAAGCGCGTCCTGCCCGGTATCGCGAAGCTCTCGAGCAGCAACCCGGCGGCCTACAAGTACCTCGCCGAGTCGATCGAGGCGTGGCCGGACCAGCAGGTCCTCAGCCAGTGGCTCCGTGGTGTCGGCTTCACGATGGTGGCCCACCGCAACCTCACGGCCGGTATCGTCGCACTGCACCGCGGTCGCAAGCCCGTCGCGGGGACGGTCCGAGAATCCGTCGCGCGGCGTGCGAAGGCCCGTCGTGAGCACCAGGCGACCGGCGAGCAGCCGAGCGTCGAGCCGACCGACAGCTGACCGGCCCCCACCCCGACGGACTTCCCCGAAACACGGAGCAGCACTTGAACCCGAGCGTCCCGGTCGCACGCCGCGCACCGAGTCTCCGAGCGTCGCTCGGCATCGGCGAGCGGATGTTCGCCAGTCCGGCGGAGCGTCGGTTCATCACCGCGGTCGACGACGGACTCGAGCTCGTCGAGCAGGGGCTCGAGGACGCGATGCGCTCCGCCGACACCCTCGCCGACACGACGAGCCGCTACCTGCTCTCGGCCGGGGGCAAGCGGATCCGGCCGACGCTGACGCTGCTCATCGCGCAGCTCGGCAACGGCGTCACCGACCACGTCGTGAAGGCGGCGGTGAGCGTCGAGACGACCCACCTCGCCTCGCTGTACCACGACGACGTCATGGACGAGGCACCCGTGCGCCGCGGGGTCCCGGCAGCCCACGTCACCTACGGCAACAACGTGGCGATCCTCACCGGTGACCTGCTCTTCGCCCGTGCCAGCCTCATCACGGCGGACCTCGGGCCCGAGGGCATCCGGATGCAGGCGGAGACGTTCCAGCGCCTGTGCATGGGGCAGCTCCACGAGACCACCGGTCCCCAGCCGGACGACGACCCACTCGAGCACTACATCCAGGTCCTCAGCGACAAGACCGGCTCCCTCATCGCGACCGCCGCCCGCGCCGGCGTGCTGTTCTCCGGTGCGGACCGTGCCTACCTCGACGCCGTCGGGACGTTCGGCGAGAAGGTCGGCGTCGCGTTCCAGCTCGTGGACGACGTCATCGACCTCGCCCCGGCGAAGGACAAGACCGGCAAGATCGCCGGCAACGACCTGCGCGCGGGCGTCGAGACGCTGCCCCTGCTGCAGCTCCGCCGCCGTGCCGCCTCCGATCCGGGCGCGGCCGAGCTCGTCGAGCGGATCGAGCGCGACGTCACCGGTGCGCCGGACGACGCGGTCACCACGGACGCGTACCTGTCGGCCGTCGCAGCACTCCGCGACCACGAGGCGACCGCGGCGACCCGTGCGCTCGCCGGCCAGTGGGCGGACGAAGCCGTGGTGGCCCTCGCACCCCTGCCGGACGGCGTCGTGAAGCGCGCCCTCACCCGGTTCGCCGAGTCCGTCGTGGACCGCACGCACTAGCCGAGCCGACCACACGCCCCCGGGAGCACCCCACCCGAACGAAACTGGAGACGATCAGTGCCCACCCTCCGCCTCGCCATCGTCGGCGCCGGCCCCGCCGGCATCTACGCCGCGGACATCCTCCTGCGGGAAGCGCACGCGTACGACGTGTCGATCGACCTCTTCGAGCAGCTGCCGGCACCGTACGGTCTGGTCCGCTACGGCGTCGCACCGGACCACCCCCGCATCAAGGGGATCGTGAACGCCCTCCGCGACGTGCTCGACCGCGGCGACATCCGCATCTTCGGCAACGTCCGCTTCGGCGAGGACATCACCCTCGACGACCTCAAGAAGCACTACAACGCGGTCGTGTTCTCGACCGGTGCCATCAAGGACGCCGACCTCGACATCCCCGGTGTCGACCTCGAGGGCTCGTACGGTGCCGCCGACTTCGTCAGCTGGTTCGACGGGCACCCCGACGTGCCGCGCACCTGGCCACTCACCGCGGAGAGCGTCGCGGTCATCGGCAACGGCAACGTCGCCCTCGACGTGTCGCGTATCCTCGCCAAGCACGCCGACGACCTGCTGCCGACCGAGATCCCGGACAACGTCTACGAGGGACTCAAGGCGTCGCCCGTCACCGACGTGCACGTCTTCGGCCGCCGTGGCCCCGCGCAGGTGAAGTTCACCCCGCTCGAACTCCGCGAGCTCGGCGAGGTCCCCGACGTCGACATGGTCGTGTACGACGAGGACTTCGACCACGACGAGGCATCGCTCACGGCGATCCAGACGAACAAGCAGGTCATGGTCATCAACCGTGTCCTCGAGCAGTGGCGGAAGCGCGAGCCCGGCACCGCCAGTCGTCGGCTCCACCTGCACTTCTACGCGAAGCCGCTCGAGTTCGTCGGTGAGGACGGCAAGCTGACCGCGATCCGGTACGAGCGCACCCGGCCGAACGGGCAGGGCGGCGTCGAGGGCACCGGCGAGATCCGCGAGATCCCGATCCAGGCGGCCTACCGCGCGGTCGGGTACTTCGGGTCCGAGCTCCCCGGTGTCCCGTTCGACGAGCGGCACGGCGTCATCCCGAACCACGAGGGCAAGGTCCTCGACGACGACAACCGCCAGATCCCCGGCGTCTACGCGACCGGTTGGATCAAGCGCGGACCCGTCGGGCTGATCGGCCACACGAAGTCGGACGCGATGGAGACCGTGCAGCACATCGTGGGGGACCAGGCGAGCTGGTGGACTCCGGAGGACCCGTCCCCGGAGGCGATCCCGGCGCTGCTGCGCGAGCGTGGCGTGGAGTTCACGGACCTCGAGGGGTGGCACCGGTTGGACGCGCACGAGATCGCGCTCGGCGAGCCGCACGGTCGTGCGCGCGTCAAGGTCGTCCCGCGCGACGAGATGATCGACGCGTCGCTCGGTCGCACGACCGCCGGGCAGACCGCCGACCGGAGCTGATCCGATGACCACCGTGGGGCCCCCCCCCCGGCCCCCGCGGGGGGGGGGGCGGGGGGGGGGGGGGGGGGGGGGCCCGGGGGGGGGGCCCCGCGGG